>NZ_BNTL01000013.1:0-120732 GCF_022179005.1 Pseudomonas sp. PAGU 2196
TCCCACATTTGTTTCGGGCCAATTAATCCTGTGGCATAGGCGCGCGGCCCCGTGGTGCCCACGTTGATATCGAGACGGACAAACAAGGCGGTCGCGCGCAAATTTCCCAGACCTCACTGGCCCGAAATAAATGTGGGAGCAGCCTTGTGCTGCGATGCGCCGCGCGGGCGGCGCTCGATCTGATAGGCGCTAAAAATACCCATGGCATGCACCCCAACCCCACCCCTCATTTCGGATACAACGGCGGCAAGCTCCCGGTCTCCCCCGACGGCAGCAACACCTGCTCAGCCGGCGGAATCGTGCCGATCGCTCGCCACAAATCCTCACCCTGCCAATACTGCCCACTCTCGCTGTACAACGCCCCGTTCAACCCATCCAGCGCATCGGACAACGGCACGAACCGCGCTGCCATCTCCGCCAGGGTCTCCGGCTGCTGGCGCGCCCAGGCATCCAGCGCTTGGCGTGTGGTCTGGGGGTCGTTGGCTTGGCAAGCGCGCTTGAGGTCGTCCAGCAGCGTGCGGGGGCTTGGGCCTTGTTGCGCAGCGCGCAGTACCGCGGGTTGTGAACGGGCCCGCCACCACAAGGCGAAGCCCAGCAATGTGGTCAGGGCAAACACCAGCGTGGCCAACTGCCACGGCCACAACAGGCTATTGCCCGAACGGGTGTCGCCGACCGGCGTGTCGGCGCTCAGGGCCGGGTTGTCCTGCACGCTCAGGGTGCGTGCCGGCAGGCTGGTGTGCTCCAGGTGGTCTTCGCGGGTGTTCCACCAGGCCACCTCCAGCGCTGGCAAGGCCAGTTCGCCGCTGTGGGTCGGCACCAGCGCTTCGCGCTCTTCGCGGTTGGCGGTCATGCCGCGCTCGTTGATTTCGTTGCGCAGCAGCGGCTGGTCGGGGTAGCGGCGCAGGCCGGTGATTTCGGTGGCCGGCAGCGGTGGCAGTTGGGTGCTGGACAAGCCGTCGGCGCGCAAGGTGATGTTGCGGGTGAGCGAATCACCGATCTGCGTCTGCTGGCTGCCCGGGTCGGGGTTCCAGTGTTCTTCAAGGGTCAGGCTGCGTGCCGGCAGCCAGGGCGCACCGGCTGGCCAGGCTGCTGGAATCGGGCGCACGTCCAGGCGCAGGGGCAGCGAGCTGACCTGGATCTGGCGGCCGGCACGCGGGGCGGCCGTGGCGGATTGTTCGTTGTCGGCGCTGGCAGCCGCGGTGGCGGTGAAGGTCAGCGCCGGCACTTCGAGGCTGCCACTTTGCTGGGGGTAGACGGCATAGCGGGTTTCGATCACCCCGTGGCGCACGCCGTTGATTTCTTTCTCGTAGGTGCGCGACTCGCCCAGTGGCTCGACCTTGGCGTTTTCCAGCTGCAGTGGGCTGAGGCTGCTGTCGTCATACAGCGCCACCGAATGGTAGATGCGCAAGGTCAGCACGGCCTGGGCCTGAACATAGACCTCGTTGCTGTCCAGGGTCGCCTCGATGAACACCTGGGAGGCGCTTTCCTGGCGGCTGGCATCGGCTTGCAGCACTTGCAGGTCGATGGCCTGGCTGCGCGACTGGCCCAGTTGCAGCTCCGGGATGCGCAGGCTGCCGCTACGCCGTGGCAGCAGGGTGATGATCCAGCGGGTGCTGGCGCGGGTCTCGCCATCAAGGGTGTGCAGGCTGTTCAACTGGCGTGTGCCACGCACTTCGAAGTCGCCTTCAAGGGCACGCAGGTCGGGTTTGCCGAACTGGGTCACGTCCTGGCTTTCGAGGGTCAGTTCCAGGCTTTCGCCGGCCTCCAGGCGGGTGCGGTCGACGCTGGCTTGCAGCATGGGCTCGGCCTGGGCCATCAAGGCCCATGAGACACCGAGCAGAAAGACGCCGAAGCGACTCATCGTGGATTGTCCTGATGCAATTGCTGTTCATACCAGAATTTGCGCCGCAGCAGCTCCGCCGGGTTGTCGGGGATCTCCCGCAGCCATTGTTCAAGGGCCTGACGCTGTTCGGCGTCGAGGTTGGTCGACACCGGGCGCTGGGGGGGCACGGTGACGTTGTCGTCGGCGCCCCCCTGGTTGCCGGGTGTGGCCTGGCTGTTGGTGCTGCCTTCGCCGGGTTCTTCGGCGTTGGCGGGTTCGTCATTGCCAGGGGTGCCCTGGGCCGGGCTGCTGGCCGAACTGCTGTTGCCTTCGGTTTCGCTGCCGGGTGTGCCTTGGGCCTCGGTGCTGGCGGGTTGTTCTTCGGCCTTGGCCTCGCGCTGTTGCAGCAGCTGCTGGACCAGTGCCTGGTTGTCCAGTGCCGGTTGCAGGTCGGGTTGGCGCTCCAGGGCCTGCTCGTAGGCGTCCAGGGCGGCTTCCAGCTCGCCACTGCGGGCCAGGGCATTGCCTCGATTGTAGTGGTCCGCTGCCGTGTTGCCTTGTGAGAATGCCTGGGCTGCACCGGCGTAATCGCCAGCCTGGTACAACGCCATGCCGCGCCACTGTGGATTTTGGAAATGCCGTGCGGCGCTGGCCGGGCGGTTCTGTTCGAGCATGCGCTGGCCCTGCTGGTCGGGGCGCAGCCACAGGTCGTTGAACTCGAAGGCCTGGCTTGGCTGCGGCAAGGCCAGCAACAGGGGCAGGCAGAACAGCCAGCCGCGACGACCGGCGCAGGCCGCCAGCAGTAACAGCGGAATCAGCAGCCAGTAACCCTGGTCTGCCCAGCTGTCCAATTGCAGGGTCTGGCCGTCGCTGCGTGCGGTGCGCGGGGTGTCGAACAGGCCCAGGCCGCGCAGGTCGAGGTCGTCGACCCGGGCATTGCGGTAGCGCCCGCCGGTGCCGCTGACAAATGCCTTGAGGCTGGCGCTGTCCAGGCGCGGCAGCAGAATGCCGCCTTGGTCGTCTTTAAGGTATTCGCCGTTGGCTTGTCGCACCGGTGCCCCGTCTCGGCTGCCGATGCCCAACATCAGCAGGCTCGGGCCCTGGCGGCCGAGGGCCTGCGTGATGCCCTCGCGCTCCGCTGCGCTGAGCGAGGAACCGATCAGCAGCAGGCGCCCTTGCCCCAGGCCGCTCTGAGCCAGCAGGGCCAGGCCTTTTTGCACGGCCAAGTCGGCGCGCTGGCCGGGTTTGGGCATGATCGAGGGGTCGATCGCCTCAAGCAGGTTGCGGGTGGTGCCCAGGTCATCGGACAGTGGCACTAGGGTGTGGGCGGACCCTGCGTAGACGATCAGCGCGGTCTGGCTGTCGTGGCGGCGTTCGAGCAGGTCGAGGACCTTGCGCCGGGCCTGCTCCAGCCGGTTGGGCGGGCTGTCCTCGGCGAGCATCTGTGGGGTCAGTTCGAGCAGGATGACCAGCGGGTCGGCAGGGCGCTGACGGCTCTCTTCCACACGCTGCCAGCTGGGCCCGAGCAGGGCCAGCACCACCAGCGTCCACGCCAGGCCCAGCGCCACCCAAGGCAGTTTGCTGGTGCTGCCGCTGCCGCCGCCGAGCAGCACGGCGTGGAACGCGGGCGGCAGGATCATCTGCCAACGCCCGGCGCGTTTGCGTCGGTGCCACAGCTTGAACAGCAACCAGCCGAGCAGCGGCACTACCAACAGCCAGAGCGGGCGCAACCATTGTGGCCATAGGTCGATCATCGCCGTTTCCTCAGGCGCAGGCGTTTGAGGCGCTGGCGCCATTCCGGGTGCGGCTGCAGAAAGCGCGGTTTGCGCAGCAGGCGCTGCAAGCGGTTGTCTGGCCACTGCACGGCCACCACCAGCAGCACGCTGAGCAACAGTGCCAGGGCCAATGGCCAGGCGTACAAGGCCTTGGCGGTGCGCGCCTGGGTTGGCTGCTGGGCCACTGGCTCCAACTGGTCGAGGGCGTCGCCGATGGCGTTCAGTTCGGCGCCGTCGTGGGCGCGGAAGTAGGCGCCGTGGGTCAGCTCGGCAATTTCCTTGAGCGAGGCTTCGTCCAGGTCCAGGCTCGGATTGAGGCCCAGCAGGCCGGGCGTGCCGCTGGCCTCCGGGTTGGCGCCGATGCCGATGGTATAGATGCGCACGCCTTCCTGGGCGGCCAGGCGGGCGGCGGTCAGTGGGTGGATCTGCCCGCCGTTGTTGGCGCCGTCGGTGACCAGCACCAGCACGCGGCTTTGTGTCGGGCGCTGGCGCAAGCGCTTGACCGCAAGGCCGATGGCATCGCCGATGGCGGTGTTCTTGCCGGCGATGCCGATCTGCGCTTCGTCAAGGAAGGTGCGCACGGTACGCCGGTCGAAGGTCAGCGGCGCCTGCAGGTAGGCCTGGCTGCCAAACAGGATCAGCCCAACCCGGTCGCCTTCGCGGTCCTGCAGAAAGTCGCCAAGCAGCGCCTTGACCAGGTCGAGGCGGCTGATTTCGTCGTTCTTCCACTGCATGTCGGGGAAATCCATGGAGCCGGACACGTCCACCGCCACCAGCAGGTCGCGGCCGCTGGCGGCCACCGGTACTGGGTCGCCGAGCCATTGCGGGCGGGCCGCGGCCAACAGCAGCAACAGCCAGATGATGACAAAGGGCGCCTGCTGGCGCCAGGTGGGCAGGTTGAGCCGTGCCCGGCGCCCGGCCAGGCCTTCCAGCTCGTTCAGGAAGCCCACTTTGAGCACCGGCTCGCCACTGTCGGCGGCTGGCAACACCAGGCGAGCCAGCCACGGCAGCGGCAGCAGGGCGAACATCCACGGCCAGGCCAGTTCAAACATGCTTGCGGATCCAGGTTTCGACGGCCTGGCTAAGCCCGACGATGGCTTTGTCGTCGAGCTTGCACTCAGGCTTGTAGGCGCCCTCGACCAGCACCATCCAACGCGTGAGGCCGGCGGCCGGGCAGCGGTTGTCGAGAAACGCCAGCCACTGGCGGCCGTTGAGGGTATGGCTGTTGGCGCCCGGGTAGTGGCTGCGGCACAGGCGCTTGAGCAGGGCATTGATCTGTTGCAGCCAGGCGCCGGCCGGGGCGCCGTCATACGGGCGTGGCAGCTGGGCAAGTTCGGCCAGGGCGGCCACGCGTACCGGGTCGAGCGGTTGCTCGGCGCGCACGATGCGGCGTTTGCGCGGGCGCCAATGGCGTACGCGCCAGAGGGCCCAGGCAAGCAGCGGCAGCATGGCCAGCAATACCCACCAACCCGGTGCCGGTGGCCACAGGCCGACTGCCGGCGGGGCAATCAGCGGTTGCAACTGGTCCAGCGGGGTCATTTGCTGCTCCCCGGGCGCTGGGCGTTCAGGTATTCGCGCAGTTGCTCGATCATCTCGCTTTGCGTACTCAGCGGCATCAGCACCACGCGCAGCTTCTGTGCCATCAGTTCCCAGCGGGCGATACGTGACTCGGCCTGCTGGCGGTAAGCCTGGCGCAAGCTGGCGTCGAGGGTGTCGAGCTCCAGTTGCGCGCTGCGCTGGGCGAAGCGCAACAGGCCGGCGGCGGGCAGGGCATGGTCGAGCGGGTCGGAGACCGGTAGCAGCAGCAGGTCGCAGTGGCGCGAGAGCATGGCCAGGTGCTGTTCGACCTGGTCGGTCAGCGAGCGCTCGTCGCAGATGACGATCGCCAGGCTGCCAGGGCGCAGCACCTCACGCGCTCGGCGCAAGGCCAGGCCCAGGCTGTCGGCCTGGGGCGTGGCTTCGGTGTGCAGCGCCTGGTTGACCTTGGCCAGGCGGTTAAGCAGCTGCAGCAGGCTTTGCTTGCTGCGCCGGGGTTTGATTTCGTGGTGCTCGTTGTCGCCAAACACCAGCCCGCCGATGCGGTCGTTGTGGCCCAGTGCCGCCCAGCCGAACAGGGCCGCAGCCTGAGCCGCCAGCACCGACTTGAACATCAGCCCCGAGCCGAAGAACAGCCGTTGGCTCTGTTCGACCAGGATAAAGATCGGCCGCTCGCGTTCTTCATGGAACAGCTTGGTATGCGGCTCCTGGGTGCGGGCGGTGACCCGCCAGTCGATGTTGCGCACATCGTCGCCAGCCTGGTACACGCGCACTTGGTCGAAATCCACGCCGCGCCCGCGTAGCTTGGAGTGGTGCAGTCCCACCAGCGGGCTGCGCTGGCCGGGCCGGGAGAACAGCTGAATTTCGCGCACGCGGTGGCGCATGTCGATCAGCTCGGCAAGGCCGATGCGGATGCCGGGTTCGGCCAACTGCGCGGTGGGCATGGGGTCAGGCAACGGCGACGACGTCGAGGATGCGCTGGACCACGCGGTCCTGGTCGATCCCCGCAGCCTCGGCCTCGAACGACAGGATGATGCGGTGGCGCAGCACATCGAACAGCACTGCCTGAATGTCCTCGGGGCTGACGAAGTCGCGCCCGGCCAGCCAGGCGTGCGCACGCGCGCAGCGGTCAAGCGAGATCGAGCCACGCGGGCTGGCGCCGTAGGCGATCCAGTCGGCCAGTTCGGCGTCGAACTTGGCCGGCGTGCGCGTGGCCATGACCAGTTGCACCAGGTATTCCTCCACGGCATCGGCCATGTACAGGCCGAGGATTTCCTTGCGCGCGGCAAAAATGGCCTGCTGGCTGACCCGGCGCTCGGGCTTGGTCTCGCCGCCCAGTGCTTCGCCGCGGGCCTGCAGCAGGATGCGCCGTTCCACCGCAGCGTCGGGGAAGCCGATTTTTACGTGCATCAGGAAGCGGTCGAGCTGGGCTTCGGGCAGCGGGTAGGTGCCCTCCTGCTCGATGGGGTTCTGGGTGGCCATGACCAGGAACAGCGGTGACAGGTCGTACGTGCTGCGGCCCACGCTGACCTGGCGCTCGGCCATGGCTTCGAGCAGGGCCGACTGGACCTTGGCCGGGGCGCGGTTGATTTCGTCGGCCAGTACCAGGTTATGGAAGATCGGCCCCTGCTGGAAGACGAAGCTGCCGGTTTCCGGGCGGTAGATTTCGGTGCCGGTAATGTCGGCCGGCAGCAGGTCGGGGGTGAACTGGATGCGATGGAACTGCGCCTCGATGCCTTCGGCGAGCTCTTTGATGGCTTTGGTCTTTGCCAGCCCGGGGGCGCCCTCGACCAGCATATGGCCGTCGGCCAGAAGCACGATCAACAGCCGCTCGACCAGCTTTTCCTGGCCTAGGATCTGGGTGGAAAGAAAGGTGCGCAGCGCGATCAGCGCTTCACGGTGTTCCATCGGCGACGGTTCCTGGTATTGGGCCGCAGGCGCGCTGGGAACAGCTGCCTCGGCAAGGGGTGATACTTTAATCTATCCGGGGGGGTGGCGACCAATGGCGGCTGGCAAATTTATCCAGGCCGTCGGGCGTGGGCTTGTCGACAAGTCCTGCGCAACCTTCGGCGTTGGCTGATAGCCGGCCGCTGTGCCCTGGCGCTTGCTGATGCTCTTTGAGCAAGCAGGACGCAGGATGATGCAAACCCACCGCAGTACCTTCGATACCCCTGCGCCAACGACGGTGCGCGTTGGCGTGTTCTTTGATGGCACCGGCAACAACCTGGGCAATGCCACGGCGGCGGGCCAGGCTGCGGGGCCGCTGGCTGGTACCAGCTATGGCAATGCCTGGAGCAATGTGGCCTTGCTGCACGCGCTGTACCCAGCCCCCGGCAGCCCTGCGCCGGGCACGATGGCCTTTCTCAAGCTGTATGTCGAGGGCATCGGCACCACCGCGGGGGCGGCGGACTCCAGTTTTGCCTCGGCCACCGGGCGAGGGCGTACCGGCGTCGAGGCGCGCGTCGCCGAGGCCGTGACAATGATTGCCGACCAGTTGCGGGGCTGGTGCTCGGCGTATCCGCAGTCGCGGCTCGCGCGGGTCGAACTCGACCTGTTCGGCTTCAGTCGTGGCGCCGCTGCCGCCAGGCACCTGGCCAATGTGCTGTGTGATGACGCGAGCAACCTGTTGGGCGCCTCGTGTGCTGTGTGCATCAACTTCATTGGCCTGTTCGACACCGTGGCGGCCATCGTCGCGCCGTTGCAGGGGGACTTCGACCCCGCTGACGCTCGCCACGGCGGTTTGCGCCTGGGCCTGGGCAAGGGTATTGCGCGGCACGTGGTGCAATTGGTGGCCGGTGACGAGCGCCGGCATAACTTCCCGCTGGTGCGTAGCGAGGGTGACATTGTCGTGCCGGGCGTGCACTCGAACATTGGCGGGGGCTACCTGCCGTGCATGCAGGAGCAGGTGCTGCTGTGCAAACCGCAGTCGCAGCGGGTGCCTATGCGCACAAAAGCCGAATGCACCCGTGCCTACTCGGCGGCCAGCGCCTTGCTGACATCGGCGTTTGCTGAGCTGGGGGAGCCGCGGCCGTGGGTGCTGACCTGGGAGCGGCCGATTGCTGGCGGCAAGCCGGACGAGGCGCAGAAGCAGGTGTATGCGGCGGTTTATCGGGAGAGGGGCGTGGCCGGCCATCTTTCCCGGGTGTACCTGAGCATCATGCGTGAGTTGGCAGTGCGTGGGGGGGTGCCGTTTGCCGAGTTGGGCGGCGATGAAGCCCATCGGCTGCCCGATGACTTGCTGGACATCAGCCGCAAGCTGCATGGCTTTGCCTTGGGTACCCGCCCCGACGCCGGCCTGACCGAGGACGAGCAACGCCTGCTGCGCGACAAGTACATCCACACCTCGGCGCACTGGAACCCCGTGAAGGGCCTGCGCAACAGCACGCTGGACGTGCTGTTCGTCAATCGGCCTGGCGAAACGGGGCGGGTGGAGCATGCAGACCCGATGGTGTGATTACGGCTGAGTACGTTTGAACCCTGGGGCGCGCCCGTTCAGTATCGCGTAGGCCAGCAGGCCGATGACCAAGCCCCAGAAGGCCCCGCCGATACCCAATAGGGTGATGTTGGCAGTGGCTGCAAGAAAGGTGATCAGCGCGGCTTCGCGTGACTTCGCGTCGGCCATTGCACTGGCCAGGCTGGTGCCAATGGTACCCAGCAGCGCGAGGCCGGCGAGGGTGGTGATGAAGGTGGCAGGGAGTGCCATGAACACGCTGGCAAGCGTGACGCCGAATACCCCCACAAGGATGTAGCAGACCCCTGCGGCGATCCCCGCGATCCAGCGCTTGGCCGGGTCTTCATGGGCTTCCTTGCCGGTGCAGATGGCGGCGGTGATGGCCGCGAGGTTGAACGCGTGCGAGCCGAACGGCGCCATGAGCAAGGAGCCCAGGCCGGTGACTGCGACAATCGGGTTGGCGCTGGTCTTGAAACCGTCGTTGCGCAGCACCAGCATGCCGGGCATGTATTGCCCGGTCAGGGTGATCAGGAACAACGGCAGCGCGACGCTGAGGGCCGCGTTGAGGGTAAAGGCCGGGGCAGTGAACACCGGTGTCGCGATTTCCAGCGTCAGTTGCGAAAGGCCGGCCTGCCCCTGGATCAGCAGGTAAGCAAGGCCAAGGACGAGGATGCCCACGACTGCGTAACGGGCAGTAAAGCGTTTGAACACCGCATACGCCACGATGAGCAACCCGGCCAGCACCGGGTCGACCGACAGGCCGGCAAACGCGCCGATGCCGAACTGTAAAAGAATGCCGGCCAGCAGCCCTGCCGCGACCCCGCCGGGGATGATCCGGACCAGCCTTTCGAAGTAGCCGGTCAGGCCCAGCACTACGAAGCCGGCAGCGGACAGCAGGTACGCGCCAATGGCCTCGGCATAGGGCACGCTGGCCAGTGCCGTGACCAGAAACGCGGCAGCCGGGGTGGACCAGGCCGTTATCAAGGGTTCACGGCTGTACCAGGACAAGACAAGCCCGGTGATACCTACCCCGATCGACACCGCCCAGACCCATGACGAGGTCAGCGCCGGGCTTAGCCCGGCGACCTTGGCTGCCTGGAACACGAGGATGAACGTGCCGCCGTAGTTGACGATGACCGAAACCAACCCGGCGATGGCGGGGTGCAGGATGTCGGTCAGCCCAAGCGATGCCGATGGGTGTTGAGCAGGCGTTGTCACAAGTGGCCTCCGTGCTTATGTGATTGATGAAAGTCCGTGTAGTGAACAAGGTCGGTATTCAAGGCGCTCCCACAGTCCCCTTTAAATCACTGGGCTGAGACCAGCAAGCCTTTCAGGTAGGCACTGCCTTCAGCATCCAGTGGTTGCAGCGGCAGGCGCGGCGCCCCCACGTCAAGGCCAAGCATTTTCAGCCCGGCCTTGATGGTGGTGGGCAGGCCGCGCTGGGTGATGTACGCCAGCAACGCGTACTGTTGGTAGAACAGTGCCCGTGCTTCAGCCAGCTCGCCCTTCTGCACGGCGTCCCACAAAGCCAGGTTCAGTGCGGGGATCAGGTTCGGCGCTGCGGTGCACCAGCCGGCGGCGCCGGCAACCAGGGCTTCCAGGGTGAGCGGATTGCAGCCGTTGTAGAAGGCCACCTTGCCATCGGTCGCGGTGTACAGGCGGTGCATGCGCTGAATGTCGCCGGTGCTTTCCTTGACCATGGTCACATTGGCCACCTCGCCGAGGATGCGCAGGATCAGCTCCACCGACAGGTCGGTGCCGCTGGTGCCCGGGTTGTTGTACAGCATGATCGGGATGTCGATTGCCGCGCCGACCGCCTTGTAGTGGTCGACCACTTCCGCCTCGGTCAGCTTCCAGTAGGAGATGGGCAACACCATCACTGCCGTGGCCCCGCACGCCTGAGCCAGGCGGGCGCGCTGCACGGTACGTGCGGTAGTCAGGTCAGAGACGCTGACCACGCTGGGCACGCGACCAGCGATTTTCTCGAGGCTGTAGCGCACAACCGCTTCCCACTCGGCCTCGGACAGGTAGGCACCTTCGCCCGTGCTGCCCAGCGGGGCGATGGCGTGCACGCCGGCCTGGATCAGGCTGTCGATGGATGTGCCCAGGGCGTCCAGATCGACCGAGCCGTCTGCCGCGAAGGGAGTGATGGTGTAGCCGATGACGCCGCGAATTACAGGTGTAGACATGATCAGGCACCTTTGCCGTTGTTCAGAAAGGGGGACAGCTGCAATCAGCCCAGGCATTCGCCATGGGCACGCAAGGCCCGGCGCGCGTAGTAGCTGAACGCGGCGCCATGGCGTTTTGGCGTGGAAATCCAGTCATGGGCTTCTTTGCCAAGTGCTTCGGGGATGGGGCGGATTTCACCGGCGCCCATGGCCAGCAACTGCATCCTCGCTGCACGTTCGAACAGCAGGGCGAGCACGCAGGCTTCTTCGATCGAGCGACCGGCGATCAGCAGGCCATGGTGGGAAAGCAGAATCGCCCGCTTGTCGCCGATGGCACTGGCGATGATCTCGCCTTCTTCGTTGCCCACCGGCACGCCTGGCCATTCCTTGAGGAAGGCGCAATCGTCGAACAGCGGGCAGAGGTCCATGTGCGAGATGGCCAGCGGCACTTCGAGCATCGACAAGGCCGCGCTGTGCAGCGGGTGGGTATGGATGATGCAGTTGACGTCAGGGCGTGCGCGGTACAGCCAGCTGTGGAAGCGGTTGGCGGGGTTGGCCATGCCCTGGCCTTGCAGCACCGTCAGGTCTTCATCCACGACCAGCAGGTTGGAGGCCGAGATCTCGTCGAAGCCCAGGCCAAGCTGTTGCGTGTAATAGGTGCCAGGTTCTGCAGCGCGTGCGGTGATCTGCCCGGCCAGGCCCGAATCGTGGCCGCCGTCGAACAGAATCCGGCAGGTCAGTGCGAGCTTCTGCCGCGGGGTGTAGGTGTTGTCGGCTAGCGCAGTCAGCATTTGCTGTTGAGCACGCTTGACGAGCTGGTCCTTGGGGGTCTGCATGGTCGTGGTCACAGTGGGTACCTGCACGGGATAAGGGCGATGACGTCCTGGTTGCCGTGGCTGGCTTGAGGACACACGTCGATCTTAATGACACTTTGTGTCATATGCAAGCGAAGTGTCATCGCGCCATGGGATAACCCATGAAGGAAAGCTCACTCCAAGAGAATGCTGGGGCCGCTCCCATACGGACCGCGTTATGCCCCTATTTACAGGGCATGCGCGGACACTGTGGGAGCGGCCTTGTGCCGCGAAAGGGCCGCAAAGCGGCCCCAATACAGGCGACCGCTAATTCGGGTCTCTCTCCGACAGCATCCCGCCTGCGGTTTCTTTTTCCAGAATCCTCGCCCCTGCACCGTCCTTGCCCAGCACATCCTCGGGGTTGCGCAGCGGGCAGTCTTCCAGCGACAGGCAGCCGCAGCCAATGCAGTTGTCCAGGCTGTCGCGCAACGCTTCCAAAGTGCGGATGCGTGCGTTCAGGTCTTCTCGCCAGGCCGATGACATCTCGCCCCACTGCGCTGCCGTGAGTTTGCTGTTCGGCGGGTAGCGGCCAAGGGCACGCTTGATGACCTCGAGGGGGATACCCGTGCGCTGGGCCACCTTGATGATGGCAATGGTGCGCAACACTAGCGCGGGGTAACGCCGCTGGTTGCCGGCGGTGCGCGTGCCGGCGATCAGCCCCTTGGATTCGTAGAAGTGCAGGGCGGATACCGCAACGCCACTGCGCTTGGCGACTTCGCCGACAGTCAGCAGCCGCGTGCTGTTGGTGGATGATTTGGCTGTCACACCTGTTGACCTCAAGTTAAGTTGAGCTCTTATAGTCCTGCCCGATCTTTCCTGCAACCACCCCGCTGATCGGAGCAAGGCATGAACAAAAGGATGTTACTGGCCATGACTGTCGCCGCTGTCGCTGCCTTGGTCGGCGCCTACGCATTGACGGGCAGTAGGGTAGCGGCCCAACAGGCCGCGGCGTGGCCGGTCACCAAAGTTGCGCTGGCCACTGCCGAGCCGGTCGACCTGGCGCGGCAACGTTTTGCATCGGGGGAGCTGGAGGCGGTCAATCAGGTGCAGGTCGCGGCCGAGGTGGCAGGGCGCATCACCCACATCGCCTTCGCGTCGGGGCAGGCCGTGCGTGCCGGGCAGTTGCTGGTACAGCTCAACGATGCGCCCGAGCAGGCCCAGCGCGTGCAACTGCGGGCGAAGCTGCGCAATGCCCAGGTCGCGGCGCAGCGGGCCAGTAAGTTGCGCGCGCTGAATGCCGTTTCGCAAGAGCTGCTGGATAACGCGAGCACAGCGGTGGATGTGGCCGCGGGTGAGCTGCAGCATGTCGACGCGCTGATTGCGCAAAAAGCCATACGCGCGCCGTTTGCAGGCAATGTGGGTATCCGCCGTGTTCACCAGGGCCAGTACCTGGGCGCTGGCGAGGCGATTGCCAGCCTGACGGATACACGCCAGTTGCACGTCAATTTTTCCCTCAGCGAACAGGCGGCCCCCGAAGTGACTGTCGGGCAACTGCTGGAACTGACCGTCGATGCTGTGCGCGGGCGGGCGTTTCAGGCACGGGTAGTGGCGGTCGATCCGCTGGTCAGCAAGTCACGCCTGGTCCAGGTGCAGGCTGCCCTGCCGAACCTGGATGGGCAGCTGCAGCCGGGCATGTATGCCGGGGTCCGTCTGCCTGCCGCGCAGCCGTCGAGGGTGCTGGCCGTGCCGGAAACGGCGATCACCTACACCGCCTACGGGCAGACGGTGTTCATTGCCAGGCAGGATCAGCAGGGCGTCATCAGCGTCAACCGGGTACCGGTAACGACCGGTGAGCGCTGGCAGGGGCGTGTGGAAGTCACCTCGGGCCTCGCGCCGGGCGACAGGGTGGTGGTTTCCGGCCAGCTGAAATTGAGTGATGGCATGCAGGTCGAGCAGGTCGCAGAAGACAGCCTGCTGGACGTGGCCGGGGGGCAGCAACCGTGAACTTCACCGATACCTTCGTGCGTCGCCCCGTGCTGGCGCTGGTGGTCAGCAGCCTGATCGTGCTGATGGGGCTGTTCGCCTTGGGCAAGTTGCCGGTGCGCCAGTACCCCTTGCTGGAGAGCGCGACGATCACCATCAGTACCGACTACCCCGGCGCCTCCGCCGAACTCATGCAAGGCTTTGTGACCCAGCCGATCAGCCAGGCGGTTTCTTCGGTTGAGGGCGTTGACTTCATGTCGTCATCATCGTTGCAGGGGCGTAGCCTGATTACCCTGCGCATGCTGCTCAACCGAGACTCGACCCAGGCGCTGGCCGAGACCATGGCCAAGGTCAACCAGGTGCGCTACCGCTTGCCCGAGAAAGCCTATGACCCGGTGGTGGAGCTGTCTGCAGGTGACTCCACGGCGGTGGCGTATGTCGGCTTCTCCAGCCAGACCCTGTCCATCCCAGAACTCAGTGACTACCTGTCGCGGGTGGTTGAGCCGCTGCTTTCGGGGATCGACGGCGTGGCCAAGGTGCAGACGTTCGGCGGGCAGAGCCTGGCCATGCGCCTGTGGCTCGACAGCGAGCAGATGGCCGGGCGCGGGGTGACGGCTGCCGACGTCGCACAAGCGGTGCGGGCCAATAATTACCAGGCCACCCCAGGGCAGGTGCGCGGGCAGTTCGTGCTGGCCGATATCCAGGTCGACACCGACCTGACCCGCGTCGAGGACTTCCGTGACCTGATCATCCGCAACGACGGCACCGACCTTGTGCGCCTGCGTGATGTGGGCACTGTCGAACTGAGCGCGGCGGCCACCCGCACCAGTGCCACCCTGGATGGTAAACCCGCTGTGCACTTGGGGTTGTTCCCCACGCCATCGGGTAACCCACTGGTCATCGTCGACGGCATTCGCGAATTGTTGCCGCAGATCCAGCAAACGCTCCCGCCCGGCGTGAAGGTGGCGCTGGCCTATGAGACTGCGCGTTTCATCGAGGCTTCGATCGAAGAAGTGTTGCGCACGCTGGTGGAAGCGATGCTGATCGTCGTGCTGGTGATCTGGCTGTGCCTGGGGTCACTGCGCAGCGTGGCGATCGCGGTGGTGGCCATTCCGTTATCGATGCTGGGTGCAGCGGGGTTGATGCTGGCGTTCGGCTTCAGCCTCAACCTGTTGACCTTGCTGGCGATGGTGCTGGCCATCGGCCTGGTGGTGGACGATGCCATCGTGGTGGTGGAGAACGTGCACCGTCACATCGAAGAAGGGCAAACACCGGTGGCGGCGGCGTTGGCCGGCGCACGCGAAATCGCCGGGCCGGTGATCGCCATGACCCTGACCCTGGCCGCCGTGTACGCGCCCATCGGTTTGATGGGTGGCCTGACCGGCACGTTGTTCCGTGAATTTGCCTTGACCTTGGCGGGGGCGGTGATCGTTTCGGGTGTCGTTGCACTGACCTTGTCGCCGGTGATGAGTTCGTTGCTGCTCAAACCCGACCAGCAGGGCGGGGCCATGGCCCACTTCGCCGAAAGGGTGTTCGCTGCACTCACAGCGGCCTATGCCCAGGCCTTGGCGTTTACCTTGGCGCGGCGCTGGCTCAGTGCTGGTGTGGCCCTGCTGGTTTGCCTGAGCCTGCCCTGGCTGTACCTGTTGCCACAGCGCGAGCTCGCACCGCCGGAGGACCAGGCGGCCGTGCTGACGGCAATCAAGTCGCCGCAACACGCGAGCCTGGACTACGTCGAGCGCTTTGCCAGCAAACTCGACCAGGTGATGAAATCGATTCCCGAAACCACCGACACCTGGATCATCAACGGCACCGACGGCACGGCGGCCAGCTTCGGTGGCATCAACCTCAGTGCATGGCAGCAGCGCGAGCGCTCTGCCGCGCAGGTCCAGGCGCAGCTGCAACAGGCGGTCGCGGACATCGAGGGCAGCAGCATTTTCGCCTTCCAGGTGGCGTCGTTGCCAGGTTCCAGTGGTGGCTTGCCGGTACAGATGGTGTTGCGCAGTGCCCAGGATTACCCGGTGCTGTACCAGACCATGGAAGTGCTCAAGCAACGCGCCCGCGAGAGCGGTTTGTTCAGCGTGGTGGACAGCGACCTGGACTACAACAACCCGGTGGTCAAGGTCAGCATCGACCGCGCCAAGGCCGCCAGCCTGGGGATCAGCATGCAGGACATCGGCGAGTCGCTGGGCGTGCTGGTGGGCGAGCAGTACCTGAACCGCTTTGCCCTGTTCGGCCGCGCCTATGACGTGATCCCGCAAAGCATCCAGGACCAGCGCCTGACCCCGTCGGCCCTGAACCGCCAGTACGTGCGGGCCGAAGATGGCAGCCTGGTGCCGTTGTCCACGGTGGTGCGCCTGGACCTGCAGGTCGCGCCTAACCGCCTTTTGCAATTCGACCAGCAGAACGCAAGCACCCTGCAGGCCATCCCCGCGCCCGGTGTATCGATGGGCAAGGCGGTGGCATTTCTGCAGCAGCTTGCCGCCGAGCTGCCGCCTGGTTTCAGCCATGATTGGCAATCGGAGTCGCGCCAGTATGTGCAGGAAGGTTTTGCCCTGATGTGGGCTTTTCTTGCTGCCTTGGTGGTGATCTACCTAGTGCTGGCCGCGCAGTATGAAAGCCTGGTGGACCCGCTGATCATCTTGGTGACCGTACCGTTGTCGATCTGCGGCGCGTTGCTGCCGCTGGCGCTGGGCTGGGCTACGTTGAATATCTACACGCAGATTGGCTTGGTCACGCTGATCGGGCTGATCAGCAAGCACGGCATCCTGATGGTGGAATTCGCCAATGAGATTCAGGTGCGCGACAACCTTGACCGTGCGGCGGCCATTGTGCGCGCCGCGCAAATTCGCCTGCGCCCGGTTTTGATGACCACGGCGGCGATGACCTTCGGTGTGATACCGCTGTTATTTGCCAGTGGCGCAGGGGCCAACAGCCGCTTTGGGCTGGGTGTGGTGATCGTCTGCGGCATGTTGATCGGCACACTGTTCACCTTGTTCGTGCTGCCGGCGATCTACACCTGGCTGGCGCGTGATCACCGGCTGACCACCCTGCGGCAAGTGCAACTGGCAGAAGCCTTCAGCGACTCGCGCAAGAAAGCCAGCGCTCGCTGAAAGACGGGGTGGCACTCGGAGTAGGGCAAATGATCGAGTGGAGCCCAGAAAAACTCGAATGTGTGGCCATGGTCATCCAGCGTCTGGTGGGACCACCGCTCAGGTAGAAGACCGTCCACCCGGCACAGGTGAAACGACCAGATCTGCCCAAGATGGTCGGCATCCCAGCAGCCAAGGTCGTCCCTGATCGTGGCGTTGTGGATGCCAGACTCTTCACGCAGTTCACGCAGTGCGGCTTCCCCGGGCGTTTCACCGCGTTCGATCGAACCCTTGACCAGTTGTACGCCCGCCAACGGATGACGGAACAAGAGCATGCCGGGCGGCGCCGAGGGCGAGAGGACGACGGCGCAGGCCTTGTCTGGGAGCATGATGATTTCCGTATCGGCCATTATGGGCCGGGCATCATACGTGTTCAGACGGTCGCCGTGGCTGGCCCCCTCGCCACTCGAAGGGTGTTATTGGCTCTGCTTTTGGGTGATCGCATCGGTGATGGTGGTCATCAGCACCGGTGCATCCAGTTTCGGCAGCCTCGCCTCGATGAATCGCAGCCCCGCCCGCTCATCCCGCTCAGCGAGCACGTCGACCAGTTGCTGGTTGGTGGTCACGGTGTGTGTGTCATACGCCTTGCCTTTACCCATCAAGCCCGGCAATTGTGTCCAGTCCCACGCTGGCACGTCGTGGTAGGCGCGCTCGGGATTGCAGATCAGCCGTTCGATCGTGTACCCCTCGTTGTTCAGCAGAAGAATGGTCAGGGTCAGGTCGTCGCGCAGCATGCTGCCGATTTCCTGGGCGGTCAGCAGCGCGGAGCCATCCCCGACAATCAGCAACACGCGGCTGCCCGGTGCAGCTTTCTTCACGCCATAGGCAGCCGGGATCGAAAATCCGATGGAGCCCCACAACGGCTGGGCGACAAAACCTGCCCCTTGCGGCAATGTGATGGAGGCCGCGCCAAAGAAGGTGGTGCCCAGGTCGGCGACGATGATGTCGTTGTCCGTCAGCGACTGCCCGACAATCGTCCACAGGTCGGCCTGATTGAGTGCGGCATCGGGGGCGAAGCTGGCAGCGGGGGCTCGCGTGCTCGGTTGGGCCGGCAGGGGGCGATGGTCCTTGAGCACGTCATCCAGGCATTGAATTGCTTCGTGCATACACAGCGGGTAATCCAGGCCGTGCAGACGTGTGGAAAATGGCTGGATATCCAGCACCTTCGCGTGGTCCAGCCCGTCGGTAAAACCACCGGTCACGGCATCGGTAAAGGTAACACCCACGGCAATCACCAAGTCGCAGCCTTCGATCGCCTGTTTCACGTAAGGCTCGCTGGCCCCGCCGACATACAGCCCGATATGGCTATCGGCGCGCTCGTCCAGGGTCCCTTTGCCCATCAGCAAAGAGGCGGAAATCAGCGCGTGTGCCTGCACCAGCGAGCGCACGCTGTGCTTTGCGCCGAAGCGTTCGGCCAGATGGCCGGCGAGCAGCGAAACCCGCTTGGGTTGGGCAAGGCAGGCGGCGAGGGCGTGCCTGAAGTCTGCCAGTACAGCAGGGGGGGCGGGCTGCACGGGGCGTGTGGGCCATGGCTCCACTACCGCCACCAGATGGTTGACCACATCCATCGGTATTACCAAGTAGCCTGGTTTTTTTTGCTCGAGCACCAGGTTCAGCACCCGGTCGATCTCGCCCACGGCGTTTTCTGGCGTCAGCATCGAACAGCCTGCCGACACTTCAGCGTGAATGCGCAGGAAACGCTGGAAATCGCCGTCGCCAAAGGTGTGGTGCATTGGCGATTTCGTCGCCTGTGCAGACAGCGGCGGTGCCCCGACGATATGCAGTACCGGCACGTGCTCTGCCGCACTGCCGGCAATGCCGTTCAGCGCACTCAGTTCACCCACGCCGAAGGTGGTGATCAGCGCAGCAAGGCCTTTGGTCCGCGCATAGCCATCCGCCGCGTAGGCGGCGTTCAGTTCGTTGGCGTTGCTGGTCCATTCGATCTGGCCTTGCTGCAACAGGGCTTCGAGCAGCCACAGGTTGTAATCGCCGGGCACCCCGAACAGGTGGTCGACGCCGGCGTGTTTCAAGCGCTGGTAAAGATAATCGGCAACGCGAATTGAAGTGGTCATGCCCACCTCCTTGAGTTAAAGCGCAGTGGGCGGGGTAATGGCGAAGAAGAAGTGGGCATCCTGCGAGACATAGCGCACGGTCGACCCCTGAGGGATATGAATGACATCGCCGGCAGTGGCCTGGTGAACGACACCGTCGATTTCGGCGCCAAACACGCCAGCGATGACATAAATGACTTCTTCGTAATTCAGGGTTTTGAAGACGGTTTCATTGCCGTCGGAAGTGCCAAAACCGGCCAGTAACTTTGAATGTGTTACATTCACGGCCCAGCCGATTTTTGAAATACCGTTAATAATGGAAGTTGGGCGGTTTTTATAAGTTATGTCGGCGGCATTGATAATATTCATTGCAGTGTTTGTCCTTGTGCTTATACCGCTTCAAAGCTAATCTGGAACCGCCGCTGGTTAAACGGATAAATAAACATGCCGTGCATTCGCTTTTGCATGCAGGGCGAAAGCACACGCACATTGCAGTGAGGTAAAACCGGTGAATGGTTCGAGAAAGCGACTGCCCCCACTGAACACCATCGCTGCCTTCGAAGCGTCTGCCCGGTTGATGAGTTTTACCGGTGCGGCCGAAGAGCTAAGCCTTAGCCAGGGTGCTGTAAGCCGGCAGATTCAACGCCTGGAAGAGCGCATCGGCACCACCCTGTTCGAGCGCCGGCACAAAAAGATCGAGCTGACCCGCGCCGGCGATATCTTCTACCGGGCGATTTGCGAAAGCCTGGTGTCGATCCGCCATGCGGTGCAGGCTATCGAGCGGCTCAACAGCAACCAGGTGACCCTTTCCGCCAGCCTGGCCATGTCCAGTTTCTGGGTGATGCCGGCCATTCTGGCGTTCCGGCAGCGGGCGCCGCAGATCAACATTTCCATCCTCGCCAATGACCACGTCCTGGACCCTGCCCGCGAGGCGGTTGACCTGGCGATACTCTACGGCGACGGCGTGTGGCCGAACCTGAATGCACACAAGCTGTTCGACGAAATCATCTTCCCGGTGTGCAGCCCGGCGTATGCCGCCGAACAGCGTATCGAGTCGATCGAAGACCTCGCGCGCTGCACCTTGATCGAAGTGGTCACGGTGGATTCGGTATGCGGCAGTTGGGAGGAATGGCTCAACCGCGCAGGCTTGGCCGGTACGTTCAGCCAGGCCCCGACGTTGCGGGTTTCCAACCACGACCTTGCCTACCGCGCCGCCGAGGCGGGGCAGGGCATCACCCTGGCCTGGAACTACGGGCCGCAGGAACTGCTCAGGAGCCAGCGACTGATCAGGCCGGTGGAGGCGCACGTGACCACGGGTATGGCGGAATACCTGGTCAGCGCCCGCTACACGGATGAACGGCCAACGGTCGACCGTGTGCGCGAATTGCTGGTGGAGTTTTCGAAGGGGGAAGGGGCGCCAGTGTTCTGAAGTGCTGGCGTCAGGTGGCCGTCCCTGGCCGCGGTGACAGGGGATTACTCGGCGATGGCGCCAGCGGCGATCATGTCCTGGCGCAGGTAGCGGGTGCAGCGCAGGTAGTGGTAGCCCGCCCAGAAGCCAGTGAAGGCCATGACGAACAGCACGTATTTGAGCGAGTTTTGCGGGTCGGGTATGTGCTCGGCGACCGTGTCGCTGAGAAAGCCAATCAGCAGCGGTGCGAGCACCAGGTTGGTGATGTTCGCGGCAAACAGCATCAGCGCCACGATCTTGCCGCGCATCGAGCTTTTCACCAGGTTCTGCAGCAGCGCCGAGGTCGGGCCCAGGTAGATGTAGATGGCCGGGATGAATACCCACAACAGCAGCTCGACCCGCGGCAGGTCGTCGAGCGAGAAGATCAGCAGGGTGGCGCAGCTGCCGACGAGGGTGACCCAGCCCACGAAGCGTGCCTGAAACTCGGCGCTCAGCTTGCTGTTGCTCATGATCAGTGCCGTGACCAGCATGGCTACCAGCCCACCCACACCGTGGATCGAGCCAAGCATGGCACCGGCATCGCTGACCGTCAGGCCATGGGAGCGCACCAGGAAGGACGGCGTCCACCAGATCAGCCCCCAACCCCAGTAGGTCAGCACGGTGGTGCCAATCAGCACGTGGATCAATGCGCGTTGCCCGAGGGTGAACTGCAGGGTGCTCTTGATCGTGGACTGCTCCTGCGAGCGGGTGATGTCATGCAACCCCCTGGCGGGCTCGCGGACCAACAGCCAGAGCAGGGTGGCCACCGGCAGGCCGGCCAGCCCGAAAATCACCAAGGTGCCGCGCCAGCCGTGCTCGTTCACCAGCCAGGCTGCGCCGGAGCCGCCGAGCCATGCGCCCAGGCAGGCGCCAATGCCCCAGATGGTGAAGGCTGTGGCGCGCAAATGAGGCGGAAAGCGGTCGGCGATCATGCTGTGGGACGATGGCGTGGAACCGGCTTCGCCAACCCCCACGCCGATCCGCGCCAGGGCGAATTGCCAATAGGTCTGGCTCAGGCCGCAGAGCACGGTCATGCCGGACCACAGGCCGATGCAGGCGGCCGTGAGGCGTTTGCGGTTGACCTTGTCAGCCAACACGCCCATGGGGATGCCTGCGGTGACATAGAAAACCGCCAAGGTGACCCCGGTCAGAAAACCCACCGAGGTGTCCGAGAGGTTCAGGTCGTGCTTGAGGGGTTCGATCAGGGTAGACAGCACATAGCGGTCGGCGATGTTCACGGCATAGACCATCACCAGCATGAACAGCATGAACCAGGCGCCAAAACCGATGCGCGAGGGGGACGTGGCACGCGGGCTGGTATTGACGGCGCTAGCCGTCAATACCGCTTCATCATTGGGTGTGTACATGGGGATTTCTTACCTTTAATTGTTTTATTGTCACGGCAGAAATAAAAAGGCGACGCTCAGGCTTCTACATGGCCGGTCAGTTTCTCCTTCAGCAGATAGGCATTTACCCCGAGGTCTATTATCGGCCGGCCGGGGAGTGCGCAGGGTTGCCCCAGCGACATCATGTCGGAAACCATCTGGCTGTCCTGACCAGCGGCGAGATCGGCAACCGCCATGCCTGCAGCAGTCTGCCGGGCAATGCCCACGCCGCCGCAACCGACCGCGCAGTAGACGTTGTCGGCCAGTCGGCCAAAGCCGGGGGCACCGTTGCCGGTCATGGTCAACCAGCCCATCCAGAAGTGCTCGATATCCAGCGGCTCGATGAAGGGCGGAAAGCGCCGATCGAGGATGTCCCGGTGCAGGCCATTGAAGTGTTCCCTGCGCGTGTTCGAGCACCTGAACGAAGGCGAGTAGGCGAAACCGCTGCGAATCAGCAGGCGCTGGTCCTGGGTTCTTCTCAAGGTCGGCCCGACAGTGCCCAGGGCCGGCGTAATGCCCCAACTGCGTTCTCCTTGCAGGAGTTGCTGTTGTTCTGGGGTCATGGGTTTGGTCAGGCTGGCAAACAGAACGAACGGCAACAGGCGGTTCCTGAGATAGCCGAACTGTTCGGCAAAACCGTTCACTGCCAGTACCAGGTGCTTGGCGCTGACCATTGCGTGTGCTGTTTCGGCGCGGATGCCGTTGTCGGTCTGCAAGCGCAACACCGGGCTGCGTTCAAACAGCCTGACGTTGCCCGGCAGGCTGTCGGCCAGCCCACGCACCAACGCGGCGGGGTTCAGCAGCGCGGTGCCAGGGGTGTGCACGCCTGAATGGTAATGGCCAAGCCCGGTATTGGCGGCGATCTGTTCGCGGTCAAGCCAGGTGTAGGGCTCGCCCATCTGTTCCAGCAACTGGATATCGGCGTGCAGCAGCTTCCTGCTGATCTTGTCGGAGACCGCGCAATGGTATTTACCCTGGCGCAGCCAGTCGCACTGGATGGCATGGCGGCTGATGGTGTTTTCCAGGGCGTCGATACCGGCCCGGCTGAGCCGCGCATAGCGTTGGCCGGCGACGACATCCGGGTGGCCGACCTGGTGAGGCAGGTCGATGGCAAAGCCTGAGTTACGCCCCGAGGCGTTATCGCCGACAACACCGGCTTCGAGGATCGCAATGCTCTGGCCGGGGTGAAGTTCGGCGAGGCGTCTGGCCGCCGCCAGCCCGGCGAAGCCTGCGCCGAGAATCAGCCAATCGACATGCTGGTTGTGGCTGAGTGGAGAAGTTGGCGTTCTAAAGGGGGCAAGGGCCGACCAGCCGTTTGACTGGTCGTCGCAGGGGAGCAGTTTTATGTTCATTGTTATTCAATCATCGAGGGCAGGGCGTTAGGGGGATTTTCCTGATCAACTTTTACCCATGCAAACCACCATTGCTCATGCGGTGCATGCATTTTTGCATGCTGTGTTTCAAGGTTGATCAATGCGAAATGCATGCAATAAGTTGCTGTTTACGTGTTGGGGATTAAGGCGTGCAAGAGACGTTTTATAGGGTTGCCAGCGTGTAAGTCGTTAAACTTTATTCACCGACTTTAAGGTCGAGCGCCGCGCGGGTGGCGCTCGATTTACGCATCACCTAAAAACCTGGAAACAGGCACTGTTACCCTGCCTCAGATATCCAGTACCAAGGTGTCCGACAACGCGCGCGAACAACACGTCAGGATTTGCTCGTTCGCCTGTTTCTCTTCGTCAGTGAGGTACACATCCCGGTGATCCGGCCGGCCTTCCAGCACCGTGCACAGGCAGGTCCCGCACATCCCTTGCTCGCAGGCCACCTGGATGTTCACGCCAGCTGCCGCCAGTGCCCGGGCGATGCTATGGCCCTCGCTGACACGCACGGTCTTGCCGCTGCGGCGAGCCACCACGTCGAAGGCAGCGCCGTGGGTTTCAACGGCCGCCTGAAAATATTCGCTGTGGATATGGTCGGGTGCGAAACCGGCGGCCTGTGCGTGGCCGATCACCCAGTCCATGAACCCGCTTGGCCCGCAGACGTACACATGCACGCCCGCTGGCGCCTGGCCCAGTACTGATGCCAGGTCCAGCTTGCCACTGGCCGTTTCATCATCGAAGTGGGTGTGCACGCAGGCCGCGAAGCCGGCGTGCTCCAGCTCTTGGACAAAAGCCGAGCGCTTGCGCGAGCGTGCGCAGTAATGCAGTTCGAACGGCTGCGCTTGCGCGTGCAACTGATGGGCCATGGCAATCATCGGCGTAATGCCGATACCGCCGCCGAACAGCAGCGAACCGCTAGCGGCCTCCGCCAGCGGGAACAGGTTGCGGGGCTGGCCGATCGTTACTTCCCGCCCTTCTTGCAGCAACGCGTGCACCGCTGCCGAGCCGCCGCGCGAGCGCGGGTCGCGCAACACACCAACGCGGTACCGGGTAAGGTCCGCCGGGTCGCTACAAAGGGAGTACTGGCGGACCAGCCCGGCCCCCAGGTGAACGTCCACATGGGCGCCGGCGCTGAATGCCGGCAGGGCCCGGCCTTGCGGTTCCACAAGGTCGAGCACCACCACATCCTCGCCCTGCAGGTCGCGCTTGTGCACCTTGAGCGTCAGCAGCGGCCCGCTCATTCGGGCATTCCCGCGCGCTTCATGGCGTCCAGGTACCAGGTGATGAAGGCCATGACCCCGTACTCCGCCGACGGCGAATAGTGGCCCTTGCGATAGGCGGGCGAGTTGATGCCCAGTTGGTTGTTTTCGGCCAGGGTCTTGTCCTGGTCGTTGGTCGCCCGCCAAACCTTGAGCAGGTTGTCGAGCTGGTAATCGACGCCCTCGACGGCGTCCTTGTGCACCAGCCATTGGGTGGTGACGGCGGTTTTCTGCGGGCCTAGCGGCAATACCCGGAACGAGATGGCATGGTCGCCCAAGGCATGGTTCCAGGTGTTGGGGAAGTGCAGAACGCGCACGGAGCCAACGTCGAAGTCCGGCAACCGGCCCATCACCCGCTGCGAAGCGGGCTGGCCGTCCATGGTGAAGGACAGGCCGCGGTACATCGGCACCCGCACCACCTGCCAGCCTTGAGGGTTCGCCTGCAGCCGATGCGGCAGGCCTTGTTCATCCCAGCGCAGTTGGTCGGCGGCCGCCTTGGGCACGTACTCGGGCGGGCACCGCGGGTCGTTCACGTCCTCGACTTCGGCGATGGTGTTGAGCAGTTCCGGGTGGCCGCTGCGGCAGTGGTAGCACTCGCGGTTGTTTTCGATGACCAGCTTCCAGTTCGCCTCTTCGATAATGGTCATTTCGTGGGCGACCTTGGCGTCAGCCAGGTCGTGCGGGGCCAGGTACGGGGTGACGACGTTGGCGAAGGTGTCGAACGCATTCGGCGTGTCGGCCAGGCAGATGAACAGGTAACCGGCCAGCTCGCGTACGTGTACCTGCTGCAGCGCGTTGGCGGCCTTGTCGAAGTTTTCCGGCATTTCCCGGGCGAAGATCAATGAGCCCGTGTCATCGTAGGTCCACTGGTGATAGGGGCAAATCAGGTTTCGGGTCTTGCCTTTGTCGCCCACGCAGAGGCGTGAGCCGCGGTGCCGGCAGGTGTTGTGGAAGGCGCGAATGGCACCATCGCGGCCACGCATCACGACCACCGAGGCCGTGCCTATGTCGACCTTGAACCAACTGCCAGCGGTGTTGATGGTGCAGCTCATGCCGGCGAACAGCCATTCGCGGTGCCAGATCGCATCCATCTCGAACTGGAACAGCGCGTCATCGGTATAAAACGCTTGGTCCAGGGTTTCCCCCGGTACCTGACGGTCCAGCAGTGCAGCCAGTTGTGCACTACCCATATTCTTGTTTTTCATGGTTGAAGTCTCACGGCCAGGCGAACGAACAGTGCGTGTTCTTTTGCATAAAGGGCCATCGGACTATATGAGAGGTGTCGGTATTTGATTCAGTCAAATCTCGCGCCCCGCCGTCCGTTGCGGGCGATACTTGCTAACATGCAAGGCCACCTGGTGGCGCAGCAGTAGAGAGGGTGATGCCGTGAGCAGCGAGACAACAACAACGCCAGACGCCGCCGAACGCCTGCAGGGCATTAAGCATCCAGGCACATTGGAAGACATGATCGATTACCGGCTTTACCTGGTGTATCGGGATTGCGGGTATGTCACGGAAAAGGTCTGCAAGCAGGAGTACGGCATCAGCCGGCGCCGGCTGCGGATTATCTTCAGCCTGGTTCACGGCGAAGGGATCACCGTCAGTGAACTTGCCCAGCGGGCGGAGCTGGACATGGCGCAGACTTCACGCACCCTCGGCACCATGATGCGCGAAGGGTATTTGAGGCGGTTGTCGAACCCGGAGAATGCCCGCTTTGCCCAAGTGGTGCTGACGGACAAAGGGCGGCAGGTCTACAACGACATTCTGGGGCGTTATCGCAGCATCAATCAGTCACTGTTGGCACCTTTGAGTGACCCAGAATTGCTGATGCTCGACTACCTGCTGGATAAGCTGCGGGCAAGTGCCTCGGACCTTGAGTCAAGAACCCTCAAGGCCCCCGAGGCACTTGGGCAGGATCAGAAGTAATAACCGATATTGATGTTCAGCTGGTTTTCCCACTGGTCACTGCCGCCCGCTGCCAAGCTCTGGGTGTAACTGCTGCCGCCGACATACGGGTCGTTCTTGCCATGCATCCATTCGGTGGCGATCAGGACATGGTTGCCGACGAAGAACGAGGTGCCGAGGATGATGCGTTGGGAGTCTTTGAAGTCGCTGGCGCTTTTATCGTATTCGCTGTAGTCGGCATACAGCTTGATGCCATTGACCTGATCGAACAGGTAGCGTCCGGGGATGGCGTAGCTGACATCGGCCACGTACAGGTTGCCGCGGCTGGCCACGTTGAAGGTGCTGTCGTAGCCGCCGAAGGTTACCGTCGCGTCGCTGTCTGGGTTACGCGGGCTCATCACTTGCCGTGCGGCAAGCAGCTGCACGCCCCAGGCGCCGTGGGTGCCGCTGTAGTGCACGGCGAACGCGTTGCGCCGGCCGTCATCGTGGGTATCGTTGTTGTTCAGGTCGGCGGTGTAGCCGGAAACGCCCACTTCCGAGTCCCAGCCGGCAATGTTCAACGTGTGCGCCAGGCGTGCAACTACGGTGTTTCGCTCGCGGTTGTCGCTGCCGTTTTCCACGTACGGGTCGTGGCTTGAAACCACGTTGGAGTAGGTGACGCCCCCTTCGCTGGTGCCCTTGCCTTGCCAGGCGGGGCGCGCGTAGTAGCCGGCTTGGAAGTTCCAACCGCCGGCCTGTTGCACGTATTTGGCACCGACCATCGAGAGGTCCTCGAGGCCTAGGACGTAGCCCAGGGTTTCGGCGAACGTGCTGCCGAAGTAGCTGAGGTTGCCGAACGGCACCTGGTTGAGGCCCAGCTGGACCTGCCGCTGTTCGTCCAGCTTGTAGCCCACCCAGGCATATTCGGCAAACGCAATGTCGCCGACGGCGTCGGTGTACTGGTAAGGGTAGGCTTTGCCGTAGAAACGGTATTTTGCAGCGCCGATCCAGGTGTCCGAAGTGTATTTGGCGGTGATGAAAAAGGTGTCGAAGTTGAACTTGTTGATGTCGCGGTCCGGGTCGTAATCGAACCGGGTCCGTACAGCCCCGCCCAGGTCCAGGTTGTCGGTCACCTGGATGGCAAACACTGCCGGTGATGTGACAGCCCATGCCGCCGTGGCCATCGCTGTCAACGCGAGTCTGTTCATGAATTGCTCCCATAATTATTTGAGTTAGGCAGGCAGCTAAAACACGTTTGCAACTGACGCCAGACACAACCGGGCCCGCCGCGACCAAGGTTGGGCGCGGGGTATGTGCGTAGTTTTGGTTTGCAAGCGGTAGGCGAGAATCTATGCGGGGCGGCGATATTTGACTAAATCAAATCTGCAGGCAGGGGCGCGAAGGCGTTGTGCATGAACAACCGCGCCTTACGCCTAGGCTCTGTACGAAGAGTTTTGTGGGAGCGGGCTTGCCCCGCGATGGAGTGTGAAGCGCTCCTGTACCCGATATCGACTAGCGTCAAAGTCGTCGCGAATTCAGGCTTTGCTGCCGCGTTGCGGCAGATCGCGGGGCAAGCCCGCTCCCACAATGATGGATGACCATATTTTTCGTACAAAACCTAATAAGGCGCGTTCTGGTTTAAGGTGCGCGTAGGCCAAAATGGACTCTCACTGGAAGGACACGACACTGATGGACACTGCTTTTTCACCCGTCGCCGAGCGCCTGCACAATCGCCGATTCGCGGTAGCGAACAATGCACAAGGGCTCTCCGGTGCTGGCACGGTCTTTCATTACGTTGTCGATGGAAGCGCCATCACCAGCCACTATCAGGGCGGTAGGATCCGGATTGGCAATCAGGTAGGCCGTGTTACAGGCCCCGACACGATCGAGCTACTTTTTCAGTGTTTGACCACCGAAGGTGAAATGCTGGCCGGCTGGTCGCGCGGTACGGTGGGGCTCGATCAAGCCGGTCGCACCACGCTGCACTTCGTTTGGGGCTGGTTGTCGGGGGCGACGGGGGGTGGCGAATCCCGCTACGTCGAGCTCGTCGAGTAGCAGCAGCCCCCCCGCAGCGTTCACTTGCCGCTGATCACCCGGGTCCACAGCCGGGTGCTCAAACGCATGCCTGCCGGTGACAGGGTCTGGATCGGGAACAGCGTATCCAGCACGGCCTGGGGTGGGTACACCGCCGGGTTGTCACGCAGCGCCGCGTCTACATAGGGTAATGACGCCGCATTGCCATTCGGGTACTTCACCGCGTTGCTGATATGCGCCATGACCTGGGGGTCGAGCAGGTAGTTCAGGTAGGCATAGGCCGCGTCCAGGTGCGGCGCAGCTTTGGGAATCACCACCATGTCCACCGCCACCGTCGAGCCTTCACGGGGAATGCTGTAGCCCAGGTGCACGCCGTTGTTCGCCTGTTGCGCGCTGTTCATCGCTTGCAGCACATCGCCGCTGAAACCGATCGCAACGCAGATGTTGCCGTTGGCCAGGTCGCTGACGTACTTGGATTGGTGGAAGTAGCTGATGGAAGGGCGGATAGCCATCAGCGCCGCCTCGGCTTTTTTCAGGTCTTCAGGGCGCTGGCTGTGGGGGTCGAGCCCCAGCACCTTGAGGGTGATCGGCAACACCTGCGTCGGGTTGTCGAGAAACGCCACGCCACAGGCGCTCAGCTTGCGGATGTTGTCCGGGTTGAACAGCATCTGCCAGGACTGAGTGACATCGGCAGTGCCGAAGATGGCCTTGATCTTGTCGACGTTGTAGCCGATACCCGTGGTCACCCACATGTAGGGGATGGCATGGCGGTTGCCGGGGTCGCTGGTTTCCAGCAACTGCATCAGCTTGGGGTCAAGGTTGTGCCAGTTGGGCAGCTTGCTGCGATCGAGTTCTTGGATGGCACCGGCCTTGATCAGCCTGGGCAGAAAATGGTTGGACGGGCTCACCAGGTCATAGCCGCTGCCGCCGGTCATCAGCTTGGCCTCGGTCGTCTCGTTGCTGTCGATAAGGTCGTAGGTGGGCTGGATGCCTGTGCGGCGGGCGAACGCTGCCAAGGTGTCATCGGCAATGTAGCCGCTCCAGTTGGCGATGTTCACCGATTCGGCGGCCTGGGCCGTCAGGCTGAACAGCGCCGCGGACAGCACGGCCATGCAGGTACGTTTCATCATCTTGCCCTCTGTTGTTGTAAGTGTGCGCAAGTGCTCATGGCAGTCAACGTTCTAGCCGCGCGCGGCGTACTTCCCAGGCCATGCGCAGGGACGCGCCGATATCGAAGAACGGGCGTGGCGGCAGGTAACCGGGTTGGGCCTGGCCAAGCACGTCGCTGAGCAGCGTTGACGACGATGCGCTGGCCATGTCGACCAGCAGCCTGCCCCATAAGGTGCCGCGGGCGACCCCCGAGCCGTTGCAGCCGGCCACGGCATGCAGCCCTTCGTCGATCCGCGCGAAGCACGGCTCGCCAGAACGGGTGCCGCTCAGGTGGCCGGTCCAGGTGTATTCGAGGTCCTTGGCGGACAGCCCGGGGAAGCGCTTTTCCAGGCCTTGCAGATGCTGCTGTCGGCGGGCCTGCAACTGCGCGCCATTGAGGTCGCGCTGGCGGTATTCCACCGTGTTGCGAATCAGCAGCCGTCGGCCTGGCAGCAGGCGCAGGGTAGCGCCGCCCGGCAAGGTCGACAGTACGCCCCAGGTGTGGTCGCCGAACTGGCTTTGCCAACGCGCCTCGGTCAGTGGGCGGGTGATGCTGGCGCTCAGTTCCAGCGGGAAGGTGCCGCTGTGGTGCACGCCCACTCTGGGCAAGAATGCGCCGACGCAGGCCAGCACCTGGGGCGCATTGATCACGCCGGCTTCGGTTTTGGCTTGCCAGCCACGCCCGGCACGGCGCAGGCTCAGTACCGCACTGTGCTCGTAAACCTCCACCGCCTTGGGCAGGCTGTCTGCAAGGCCCCGGACATACTTCGCCGGTTGCAGCAAGGCGTTGCCCCCGGCGCAATGAATGGCGCGGGTATAGAAGCCGCTGCCAAGGCGCTGCTGCAGCGCTTGGCCTTCCAGGTAGCGTGCTTGGGCGCCTACCGCCTCGAGTGTGTGCATCACGGCCTCGGCCTGCTGCAGGTGCGCGGGCTGATGCACGGCGAAGTGATAGCCACCGTCGTCGTACTCGCAGGCGATGCCCAGCTCACCAATGCGCTGGCGCACTTCCTGAGCAGCGGCCACGCCAATGCGCGACGCCACTTCAAAACCTGCAAACCCAGAGTTGCCGAGCAGTTCGTTGGGTGAGGGCAGTTCATGGCTGACGGCAAAGCCCGAGTTGCGTGCCGAAGCCCCCTGGGCTACTCGCTGCCGGTCAAGCAGGACGATGCGTTGCCCTGGGAAGCGTGCCGCCAGTGTGTGGGCAGCCGCGAGGCCGGTGATGCCACCGCCGATGATCAGCCAGTCGCAGGTGTGCTGGCCTTCGAGGCGCGGGTGCGGGGCAGACTCGCCCGCCAGCGCGATCCATCCACAGCGGTTGTCGATTGCCATCAGCTTCTCCATAATCAATGCGCACGGGTTATCGGTGTTCGTTGTCAGTGCGCGTTCAAGGCTTAATCTACGAGGGCTGTGGCCGTGTTTCTAACGCTAATATTTCATTCAGCTATTCTTGAAACGCATGGATAAAATCTTTCGTGTGCCCTCGCTTCATGCCCTTCAGGCGCTCACTCACGTGGCGGACAGCAGCAGCTTTACCGAGGCTGCCCGGCAGTTGCACCTGACCCAGAGTGCGATCAGCCGCCAGATTCAGCAGTTGGAGGAGCATTACGGGGTGGCGCTGTTCGACCGCACCAGCCGCAAGGTGGCGCTGACGGAGCACGGCCGTGATGTCTATGCGGTGGCGTGTGAAACGCTGAACGATCTGCGCGCCCTGGCGCAGCGGCTTTCGCCAGCGCCCGTGGACCGGCCGTTTCGCATCCGCATCTTCGTGTCACTGGCGGTGCGCTGGTTGCTGCCGAGGTTGAGCAGCTTTTATGCGCTGAACCCGGCGTTGTGCCTGTCCATCGAAACGGTTAGCGGGGAGGTGGTGGAAACCAGCGGCGATTGCGATGCCTATGTACTGTATTTGCGAGATGGCCTTGATGATCGGCCGCTGACGGTGTTGTTCGATGAGTACCTGGTCCCGGTCTGCGCGCCGCGCCTTGGCGACGGACAGTTACCGCCACGCTCGCTGGAAACGCTGGGTGATCATGCCTTGATCCATGGCTCGACCGCGCGCCACGAGTGGAACCTGTGGTTGCAAGCGCATCAGGATCGCCCCGGGCGCAGTTACAAACACCTGATGTTCAACCTTGACGACCTGGCGCTGGATGCCGCTGCCCGCGGTTTGGGCGTGGCCATGACGGACCAGTTGCTGGCGCACGACGCCCTGGCCCGGGGGGATTTGATCGTGCCGTTTGGCGAGCCGCTGAAGACTGGCGGCGTGTATGCACTGTGGTTGCGCGATAGCGGGGTAGCGCACCCGGCCTGCACGGCGGTGTTGCACTGGTTTGAGGCGCAGTTGGAGCGTACTGGCGTTGGCATAGCGGTCAGGTAAGAGCCGCTTTCTTGCTCGCCCTGTTTAAAGCTCGCCCAGACCCTGTGGGAGCGGGCTCGCCCCGCGAAGCAACCGCCGCGGTGGGTGGCACGGGCTTCGCCCGTGTTCGCGGGACAAGCCCGCTCCCACAGGGGGCACGCCGTCTTTACAAACCCGAGCTAAACAGTTGCTCCCATCGGGCTGCGCCCTCAAACCTCGCAGACAAAGGTCCCCGTCCCCTCAAGAATGTTCTGTAGCGTCTCCTTCACCTCGTCCAGGTCGCTCAGTTCGCTGGTCAGGATGATCTCCAGCGCTTCATCCCCCTTCAGCGCATCGCGGTCCCCGGCCGCCACTTCGATCAGCAGGCGCTGCGCGCCCAGGGTCACTTTCAGCCCGTCCAGCGTCGACGGCTCGTCATCCAGGGTCAGGTCAACCGTGTCTTCATCCGGGTAACGGGTAAGCAGGAACATCTGACCCGTGTCGCTGTGGCAGCAGAGGGTTGCCATGTTGTCTTCCTCGTCATCGCAAGGGGTGGCGAAGAGCAGGGCGGTCTTGATTTGCATGGACAGGCTCGGGTCAAAGGAAACGGAAGGGAATTCTGACAGTCTTGCACGTATCCATAAACGTAAAGTTACCCCCCCTTGACCGAAATTGTCGCAGCGCTGCAAGCGTTGGTGACTACTCAGTCGTTAAGCTTCGGCGAGCCCTGGGCGTGCTGTGCACGTCCAACGCCTGGTTATAACCGTCCGCCATGCCACGGGTTGGCTATCGTTGATCCGTACACGGCGCACGCGAGCGACGCTTCAATTATTACAAAGCCCAAGCGGAGTACCACAGATGGCGTTTTTCACCGCAGCCAGCAAGGCCGACTTCCAGCATCAACTGCAAGCGGCTCTGGCGCAGCACATCAGCGAACAGGCACTGCCACAAGTGGCGCTGTTCGCCGAACAGTTCTTCGGCATCATCTCTATGGACGAACTCACCCAGCGCAGGCTTTCCGACCTGGCTGGCTGTACCCTTTCTGCCTGGCGCATCATCGAGCGCTTCGACGCCGAACAACCTCAAGTGCGGGTGTACAACCCTGATTACGAACGCAACGGCTGGCAATCGACCCACACCGTGGTCGAGGTGCTGCACCATGATTTACCCTTCCTGGTCGACTCGGTGCGCACCGAGCTCAACCGCCGGGGCTACAGCATCCACACCCTGCAAACCACGGTACTGAGCGTACGCCGCGGTGCCAAAGGCGAGTTGCTGGAACTGCTGCCCAAGGGTACCCACGGTGAAGGCGTGCGCCATGAGTCGCTGATGTACCTGGAGATCGACCGCTGCGCCAACGCCGCCGAACTGACGGTGCTGGCCCGTGAAATCGAACAAGTGCTGGCCGAAGTGCGGGTAGCGGTCGCCGATTTCGAACCGATGAAGGCCAAGCTGCGCGAAGTCGTGGCGCTGGTGGAACAGACCGCGTTTGGCCCGGCGCAGCATGACAAAGGCGAGGTGAAGGCGTTTCTCGAGTGGCTGCTGGACAACCATTTCACCTTCCTCGGCTACGAAGAATTCACCGTCCAGGGCGGCAGCGATGGCGGCCAGATGGTCTACGACGAACAATCGTTCCTTGGCCTGCCTCGTCGCCTGCGCGTGGGGCTGACGCCTGAAGAGCTGCGTATCGAAGACTACGCCGTAGCCTACCTCAACGAGCCGCTGCTGCTGTCCTTCGCCAAGGCCGCGCTGCCCAGCCGCGTGCACCGCCCGGCCTACCCGGACTACGTGTCGATCCGCCAGCTGGACGCGGATGGCAAGGTGGTCAAGGAACACCGCTTCATGGGCTTGTACACCTCCTCGGTGTATGGCGAGAGCGTGCATGCCATCCCGTACATTCGGGTCAAGGTTGCCGAAGTCGAGCGCCGTTCTGGCTTCGACCCCAAGGCTCACCTGGGCAAGGAACTGGCCCAGGTGCTCGAAGTGCTGCCGCGCGACGACCTGTTCCAGACCCCGATCGACGAGCTGTTCAGCACGGTCATGGCCATCGTGCAGATCCAGGAGCGCAACAAGATTCGCGTGTTCCTGCGCAAAGACCCTTACGGCCGCTTCTGCTACTGCCTGGCCTACGTGCCGCGCGAGGTCTACTCCACCGAAGTGCGGCAGAAGATCCAGCAGGTGCTGATGGAGCGCCTCAAAGCGAGTGACTGCGAGTTCTGGACCTTCTTCTCCGAATCGGTGTTGGCGCGCGTGCAGCTGATTTTGCGGGTCGACCCGAAGAACCGCATCGACATCGACCCGCAGCAACTGGAAAACGAAGTGATCCAGGCCTGCCGCTCGTGGCAAGACGATTACTCGACCCTGGTGGTAGAAAACTTCGGCGAAGCCCAGGGCACCAACATCCTGGCCGACTTCCCCAAAGGTTTCCCGGCGGGCTACCGCGAGCGCTTCGCGGCGCACTCGGCCGTGGTCGACCTGCAGCATGTGCTGGGGCTGTCTGAAAGCAAGCCGCTGGCCATGAGCTTCTACCAGCCGCTGACCCAGGTCGGCGAGCGTACCCTGCATTGCAAGCTGTACCACGCCGACACCCCGCTGGCGCTGTCCGATGTCTTGCCGATTCTGGAAAACCTCGGTTTGCGCGTGCTTGGCGAGTTCCCGTATCGCCTGCGCCACGCCAATGGCCGTGAGTACTGGATCCATGACTTCGCCTTCACCTACAGCGAAGGCCTGAGCCTGGATATCCAGCAGCTCAACGACACCCTGCAGGACGCCTTCATCCACATCGTCCGCGGCGATGCCGAGAACGACGCTTTCAACCGCCTGGTGCTGACCGCCGGCCTGCCGTGGCGCGATGTGGCGCTGCTGCGTGCGTATGCCCGTTACCTCAAGCAGATCCGCCTGGGCTTCGACCTGGGCTACATCGCCAGCACCTTGAACAACCACACCGGCATCGCCCGCGAACTGACCCGGTTGTTCAAGACCCGCTTCTACCTGGCGCGCAAACTGACCCAAGACGACCTGGACGACAAGCAGCAGCGTCTGGAGCAGGCGATCTTGACGGCGCTGGACGATGTTCAGGTGCTCAACGAAGACCGCATCCTGCGTCGCTACCTGGACCTGATCAAGGCCACCCTGCGCACCAACTTCTACCAGCCCGATGCCAACGGCCAGAACAAGTCGTACTTCAGCTTCAAGTTCAACCCCAAGCTGATCCCAGAGCTGCCAAAGCCGGTACCCAAGTTCGAGATCTTCGTTTACTCGCCACGGGTCGAAGGCGTGCACCTGCGCTTTGGCAACGTCGCCCGTGGCGGCCTGCGCTGGTCGGACCGCGAGGAAGACTTCCGCACCGAGGTGCTCGGCCTGGTCAAGGCCCAGCAGGTGAAGAACTCGGTCATCGTGCCAGTCGGCGCCAAAGGCGGCTTCCTGCCGCGCCGCCTGCCCCTGGGCGGCAGCCGTGACGAGATCGCTGCCGAAGGCATTGCCTGCTACCGCATCTTCATTTCTGGCCTGCTCGACATCACCGACAACCTCAAGGACGGGGGCGTGGTGCCGCCGGCCAACGTGGTGCGGCACGATGAAGACGATCCGTACCTGGTAGTGGCCGCCGACAAAGGCACCGCGACGTTCTCGGACATCGCCAACGGCATCGCCATCGACTACGGCTTCTGGCTGGGCGACGCCTTTGCCTCGGGCGGCTCGGCCGGTTATGACCACAAAAAGATGGGCATCACTGCCCGTGGCGCCTGGGTGGGTGTGCAGCGCCACTTCCGCGAGCGCGGCATCAACGTGCAGGAAGACCCGATTACCGTGATCGGCGTCGGCGACATGGCCGGCGACGTGTTCGGCAATGGCTTGCTGATGTCCAACAAACTCAAGCTGGTGGCGGCGTTCAACCACTTGCACATCTTCATCGACCCGAACCCGGAGCCGGCCAACAGCTTCGCCGAGCGCAAGCGCCTGTTCGACCTGCCGCGTTCGGCCTGGAGCGACTACGACACCAGCATCATGTCCGAAGGCGGCGGGATCTTCCCGCGCAGTGCCAAGAGCATTGCCATCAGCCCGCAGATGAAAGAACGCTTTGCCATCGAAGCCGACCGCCTGACCCCGACCGAGCTGCTCAATGCACTGCTCAAGGCACCGGTCGACCTGCTGTGGAACGGCGGCATCGGCACTTACGTCAAGGCCAGCAGCGAGAGCCACGCCGATGTCGGCGACAAGGCCAACGATGCTCTGCGCGTCAACGGCAACGAGCTGCGCTGCAAGGTGGTGGGCGAGGGTGGCAACCTGGGCATGACCCAGCTTGGTCGGGTCGAGTTCGGCCTCAATGGCGGCGCGACCAACACCGACTTCATCGACAACGCCGGCGGCGTGGACTGCTCGGACCACGAGGTCAATATCAAGATCCTGCTCAATGAAGTGGTGCAGGGTGGCGACATGACCGAGAAGCAGCGTAACCAGTTGCTCGGCAGCATGACCGAAGAAGTCGGCGCGCTGGTGCTGGGCAACAACTATAAGCAGACCCAGGCGTTGTCCCTGGCGGCCCGCCGCGCCCGCGAGCGGATTGCCGAATACAAGCGCCTGATGGCGGACCTGGAAGGCCGTGGCAAGCTCGACCGTGCCATCGAGTTCCTGCCGTCCGAAGAGCAACTGGCCGAGCGCCTGGCCGCTGGCCAGGGCCTGACCCGTGCCGAGCTGTCGGTGCTGATCTCGTACAGCAAGATCGACCTCAAGGAGCAACTGCTGAAGTCGCTGGTGCCGGACGACGATTACCTGACCCGCGACATGGAGACCGCGTTCCCGCCGTCACTGGTCAGCAAGTTTGCCGAGTCCATGCGCCGTCATCGCCTGAAACGCGAGATCGTCAGCACCCAGATCGCCAACGATCTGGTCAACAACATGGGCATCACCTTCGTCCAGCGCCTGAAGGAATCGACCGGCATGAGCCCGGCCAACGTGGCGGGCGCCTATGTGATCGTGCGCGATATCTTCCACCTGCCGCACTGGTTCCGTCAGATCGAAGCGCTGGACTATCAGGTGCCGGCCGAAATCCAGCTGACCCTGATGGACGAGTTGATGCGTCTGGGCCGCCGTGCCACGCGCTGGTTCTTGCGCAGCCGCCGCAACGAGCAGGATGCTGGGCGTGACACCGCGCATTTCGGGCCGAAGATCGCGCAACTGGGGCTCAAGCTCGACGAACTGCTGGAAGGCCCGACCCGCGAGCGCTGGATGGTGCGCTACCAGGGCTTTGTCGACGCCGGTGTGCCGGAGCTGCTGGCGCGCATGGTGGCCGGTACCAGCCACCTGTACACCTTGTTGCCGATCATCGAGGCGGCAGACGTGACCGGCCATGACCCGGCGCAGGTGGCCAAGGCGTTCTTCGCCGTGGGCAGCTCGCTGGACCTGACCTGGTACCTGCAGGAGATCAGCAACCTGCCGGTGGAAAACAACTGGCAGGCCCTGGCCCGCGAGGCGTTCCGCGACGATATCGACCTGCAGCAGCGGGCGATCACCATTTCTGTGCTGCAGATGGTCGATGCACCGCAGGACATGGATGCCCGCGTGGCGCTGTGGGCCGAGCAACACCGGGTGATGGTCGAGCGCTGGCGCGCGATGCTGGATGACCTGCGCAATGCCACCGGGACTGACTATGCGATGTACGCGGTGGCCAACCGCGAGCTGGTCGACCTGGCCATGAGCGGGCAGGCGGTGGTGGTGCCGTCCTGATCGGTGGTCTGAAATGAAAAAGCCCCGGCAGCGATGCCGGGGCTTTTTTAGGGGGGCTNNTGCCCCGCGAAGAGGCCGCTGCAGGCTTACTTGAACCGCCGCTCCACGCCTTTCTCCACCAGAATCTTCGCCGAAATCTCTTCCACCGAAAAATGCGTGGAATTGATATTGGGAATGTTCTCCCGCCGGAACAGGCTCTCTACCTCGCGCACCTCGAACTCGCACTGGGCAAAGCTGGAATAGCGGCTGTTGGGCTTGCGCTCGTGGCGGATGGCCGTCAGGCGGTCCGGGTCGATGGTCAGGCCAAACAGCTTGCTGTGGTGTTTTTTCAGCACCGCCGGCAGTTGCAGGCGCTCCATGTCATCTTCGGTCAGCGGGTAGTTGGCCGCACGAATACCGAATTGCATGGCCATGTACAGGCAGGTCGGCGTCTTGCCGCAGCGCGAGACGCCGACCAGAATCAGGTCGGCCTTGTCGTAGTAGTGCGTGCGCGCGCCATCATCGTTGTCCAAGGCGAAGTTGACCGCCTCGATACGCTCCATGTAGTTGGAGTTGCCGCCAATCGAGTGGGATTTGCCGACGGAATACGACGAATGGGCGGTCAATTCTTGCTCGAGCGGGGATAAAAACGACGAAAAGATGTCGATCATGAAGCCATTCGAGGTCGCCAGGATCTCGCGGATGTCCTGATTGACGATGGTGTCGAAGATGATCGGGCGCACACCATCGCGCTCGGCGGCAGCGTTGATTTGCTGCACCATGGTGCGCGCTTTGTCTGGCGTATCGATGTAGGGACGGGTGAATTTGTTGAACGGAATGCTTTCGAATTGAGCGAGCAAGCTTTGCCCCAGGGTCTCGGCGGTGATGCCGGTGCCGTCGGAGATGAAGAACGCGGTTCTTTTCATTTGCACCCTGGGCCTTAAGCTGATGACGTTTCTTGGATATGATAAGTTCGGTTTGCCGAATGCGGCTGTCGGCATTCTCACTTATTTTCCAGGTACAGGCCACAAACGCCCGGCCAAGTCAAAGCAGACAGGCGGGCGCCTTTGAGCTTTTCCAACACAGTTAGTGGAGAGATCACCTTGGTAGAGTACGTAGTTTCCCTCGATAAGCTCGGCGTCCATGATGTGGAGCATGTGGGGGGCAAGAACGCATCCCTGGGCGAGATGATCAGCAACCTTGCGGGTGCTGGTGTATCGGTGCCGGGCGGCTTTGCCACTACGGCGCAGGCGTACCGCGATTTTCTCGAACAGAGTGGTCTCAACGACCGGATCCATGCCGCACTCGATGCGCTGGACGTGGATGACATCAACGCCCTGACCAAAACCGGCGCGCAGATTCGCCAGTGGGTCATGGAAGCTGAATTCCCGGCGCGTCTGGATGCGGAAATCCGTACGGCCTTCGCCGAAATGGCCGCTGGCAACGACAACATGGCCGTTGCCGTGCGCTCTTCGGCCACCGCCGAAGACCTGCCGGACGCCTCGTTTGCCGGTCAGCAAGAAACCTTCCTCAACATCCGCGGCGTCGACAACGTGATCCGCGCGGCCAAGGAAGTGTTCGCCTCGCTGTTCAACGACCGCGCCATTGCCTACCGCGTGCACCAGGGCTTCGACCACAAGCTGGTGGCCCTGTCGGCCGGCGTGCAGCGCATGGTCCGCTCCGAGACCGGCACCGCCGGCGTGATGTTCACCCTCGACACCGAGTCGGGCTTCCGCGACGTGGTGTTCATCACCGGCGCCTATGGCCTGGGTGAAACCGTCGTGCAGGGTGCGGTCAACCCTGATGAATTCTACGTGCACAAGCAAACCTTGCAGGCAGGCCGCCCGGCCATTCTGCGCCGCAACCTGGGCAGCAAGGCGATCAAGATGATCTACGGCGACGAGGCCAAGGCCGGTCGTTCGGTCAAGACCGTCGAAGTCGACCGCGCCGAACGCGCCCGCTTCTGCCTGAGCGACGCCGAAGTCAACGAACTGGCCAAGCAGGCCATTATCATCGAGCAGCACTATCAGCGCCCGATGGACATCGAGTGGGCCAAAGACGGTGACGACGGCAAGCTGTACATCGTTCAGGCCCGCCCTGAAACCGTAAAAAGCCGTTCCAGCGCCAATGTCATGGAACGCTACCTGCTCAAAGAGAAAGGCACCGTACTGGTCGAAGGCCGCGCCATCGGCCAGCGCATCGGCGCCGGCAAGGTCCGTGTGATCAACGACGTGTCGGAAATGGACAAGGTCCAGCCGGGCGACGTGCTGGTCTCCGACATGACCGACCCGGACTGGGAGCCGGTCATGAAGCGCGCCAGCGCCATTGTCACCAACCGTGGCGGGCGTACCTGCCACGCGGCGATCATTGCCCGTGAGCTGGGTATTCCGGCCGTTGTCGGTTGCGGCAACGCCACCCAACTGCTCAAGGACGGCCAGGGCGTGACGGTCTCCTGCGCCGAAGGCGATACCGGCTTCATCTTCGAAGGCGAGCTGGGCTTTGACATCAAGCAGAACTCGGTCGACGCCATGCCGGACCTGCCGTTCAAGATCATGATGAACGTCGGCAACCCGGACCGTGCCTTCGACTTCGCCCAGCTGCCCAACGCCGGTGTCGGCCTGGCGCGCCTGGAGTTCATCATCAACCGCATGATCGGCGTGCACCCCAAGGCGCTGCTGAACTATGCCGGCCTGCCGGCAGAGCTCAAGGACAGCGTCGACAAGCGCATCGCCGGTTACGACGACCCGGTCGGCTTCTATGTCGAGAAGCTGGTCGAAGGCATCAGCACCCTGGCGGCAGCCTTCTACCCGAAAAAGGTCATCGTGCGCCTGTCGGACTTCAAGTCCAACGAATACGCCAACCTGATCGGCGGCAAGCTGTACGAGCCGGAAGAAGAAAACCCGATGCTGGGCTTCCGTGGCGCTTCGCGTTACATCAGCGAATCGTTCCGTGACTGCTTCGAGCTCGAATGCCGCGCGCTTAAGCGCGTGCGCAACGAAATGGGCCTGACCAACGTCGAAATCATGGTGCCGTTCGTGCGCACCTTGGGCGAAGCCAGCCAGGTCATCGACCTGTTGGCCGAAAACGGCCTGGCCCGTGGCGACAATGGCCTGCGCGTCATCATGATGTGCGAGCTGCCGTCCAACGCGATTCTGGCCGAAGAGTTCCTGGAATACTTCGACGGCTTCTCGATCGGCTCCAACGACCTGACCCAGCTGACCCTGGGCCTGGACCGTGACTCGGGTATCATTGCGCACCTGTTCGACGAGCGTAACCCTGCCGTCAAGAAGCTGCTGGCCAACGCCATCCAGGCGTGCAACAAGGCCGGCAAGTACATCGGCATCTGCGGCCAGGGCCCATCGGACCACCCAGACCTGGCCAAATGGCTGATGGAGCAGGGCATCGAAAGCGTGTCGCTGAACCCGGACTCGGTGCTCGAGACCTGGTTCTTCCTGGCCGAGGGCCAGGGCGCAGCCTGATGCAGTGAATTGCGGGGGCGCGTCTGGCGCGCTCCCGCCTGGTTTTATCCAGGGCGAGTTCCAGTAATGGTTCCCGCCCTTTTTTGTGCACCAAGCAACCTTATGCATAGCAGCAGCACTTTATTTCCCGTGGCCTTGCTCAGCGCAGAGCGCCGAGGCGACTTGAGCGAGGACGTGTACCGGATCAAGGCTGGCAACAGCCCCGACCCGAGCGTCGAGCTGGCCGTGACCCGCCTTGGGTTGGCCGACCAGCCAGGCGCCCAGGGCGCACCGGTCATTCTCTTGCACGGCAGTTTCTCCAACCGCCGTTTCTGGTATTCGCCCAAAGGCATCGGCCTGGGCGCGTTTCTCGCCCGCGCAGGTTTTGATGTGTGGATCCCAGAAATGCGTGGCCATGGCCTGTCGCCGCGCAATCGCCAGTGGCAGCACAACCGTGTCGCCGACTATGCCCGCGATGACTTGCCCTTGATTGCTGCATTCGTTCAGGAGCAGGCCGGCCAGGCGCCGCACTGGGTTGGCCATTCCCTGGGCGGTACCACCCTGGCCGCCGCGCTGGGTGGCGGGTTTTTGCCGCCTGAGCAGGTCGCCAGCGCGGCGTTCTTCGGCACCCAGGTCAGCCGCGTGTACTGGCCCTTGAAAGTGCCGCCGGTGGTGTGGGGGGCGAAGTTTTTGCTCAAGCGCTGGCGGCAGATTCCGGGGCAGCGCTTAAAGCGTGGCCCCGAGGACGAGCCGATCGGCCTGGCCCTTGAAAGCATGCGCTGGCATGGCCTGTTCGGGCGTTTTGGCGACAAGGACAATGACTGGTGGGCTGGGCTTGCACGGGTCGATGTGCCGGTGCTGGCTGTGGCCGGCGCGGGCGACTTCCAGGACCCTGTATGGGCTTGCCGCAAGCTGTTCGAGCAGTTGGGCGGGGCGCGCAAGCAGTTTCTGCGGCTGGGGCGCGAGGAAGGCTTCGAGGCGTTCGGGCATGTCGACATGCTGGTCAGCAAGGCGGCCCAGGCTCAGGTCTGGCCGTTGGTGGAGCGCTGGTTGAGGGCCCCCTTGGTGCCCGTGCATGCTTCGATTGTGATGGCGGAGCCTGTGTTGGCCAGCTGATTCTTTGCGGCCTGTACTGGCCCTTTCGCGGGCAAGCCCGCTCCCACAGGATCACTGCAGCTCCTAGGCCAGTGGTATTCCTGTAGGAGCGGGCTTGCCCGCGAAAGGGCCGGTACAGGCACAAGCTGACCACTCAGTCCTGGATGACTGCGACAGCCTCTCCGGTGTAGCCTTGGCCCACACCCGCTTTCGTTGTGACTGACAGGAGCTTCCCATGCAGCATTACGTAACGCCCGACCTCTGCGACGCCTACCCGGACCTGGTCCAGGTGCTCGAACCCATGTTCAGCAACTTCGGCGGCCGCGATTCGTTCGGCGGCCAAATCGTCACCCTCAAATGCTTCGAAGACAACTCGCTGGTCAAGGAGCAGGTCGAACTCGACGGCAAGGGCAAGGTGCTGGTGGTCGACGGCGGCGGTTCGCTGCGCTGTGCGCTGCTGGGCGACATGCTGGCCGAGAAGGCTGCCAAAAATGGCTGGGAAGGCTTGGTGATCTACGGCTGCGTACGCGACGTGGACATCCTGATCCAGACCGACGTCGGCGTGCAGGCCCTGGCCAGCCACCCGAAGAAGAGCAACAAGCGCGGCATCGGCGAGCTCGACGTGCCAGTGACCTTCGCCGGCGTGACCTTCCGCTCGGGTGAATACGTATATGCCGACAACAATGGCGTGCTGGTCTCGCCAAGCCCGCTGAAAATGCCGGAGTGATGCGCCGCACGCGCTGATGGAGCTTTGATGTTCGAGGAAGACAACGCGCAGTGGGGGCTGGTGCATGCCCTGGTGCTCGATGGCAAAGGCGGCGCGCGCTCGATTGCCCGTACCGAACTGGACGACCTGCAACTGCACCCCCAGGAAAGCCTCTGGCTGCACTGGGACCGCAGCCACCCGCAAACCCGTACCTGGCTGCTGCGCGACAGCGGCCTTAGCGAGTTTGCCTGCGATTTGCTGCTGGAAGAAAACACCCGGCCGCGCTTGCTGCCACTGGTGGATGAACAGTTGTTGCTGTTTTTGCGCGGGGTCAACCTCAACCCAGGCGCCGAGCCTGAAGACATGGTTTCGGTGCGCATTTTCGCCGAGGCGCAGCGGGTCATCTCGCTACGCCTGCGGCCGCTGCGGGCCAGCGACGAGATTCTGCAGTTGCTCAGCGAGGGCAGGGGGCCGAAGTCGGCTTCCGAGTTGTTGCTGTTGATGGGAGAACTGCTGACCGAAAAGGTCCAGGGCCTGGTCAGCGACCTGTCCGAACTGGTCGATCTCGAAGAAGAAAAGGTCGAATCCGACGAACGGTACACCCCAGAGCAGGGCAGCCTGCAGCAGATCCGCCGTCGGGCCGCTGGCCTGCGGCGTTTTCTGGCGCCGCAGCGTGAAATCTACGCCCAGCTGTCACGCAGCAAGTGGAGCTGGTTTGCCGATGCCGATGCCGACTACTGGAACGAGTTGAACAACAGCCTGATCCGCTACCTCGAAGAGCTCGAGCTGACCCGCGAGCGGGCCGCGCTGGTGCTTGAGAGCGAGGACCGGCGCCGCAGCGAGCGGATGAACCGGACCATGTACCGCTTCGGCATCATCACCTGTATTTTCCTGCCCATGAGCTTCGTCACCGGGCTGCTCGGCATCAACGTCGGCGGTATTCCGGGGTCGAACAGCCCGTATGGGTTCCTGTTCGCCAGCCTGCTGGTGCTGGGCTTGGCAGTGGGGCAGTGGTGGCTGTTCCGGCGGTTGCGGTGGGTGTGAATGGCTATTGACCTGCACTGTGTGACCCATCGCTGTGCCATCTCGTCTCTTGCTGATACTGCGCGAGGTGCCCATGCACGATCCGTTTGAAGAATCCCTGCGCGACCTGCTCAAGGCGTCACCGTCCGGCCAGGACCGAGATGACGCCGCCTGCTTGGGTCGTGTGCTGAAAACCGCCAACCGCCAGGTCGGTGCGGGTGATCTGTTCAGCCTGCTTGGCCGTTGGAGCCAGGCGCTGCTGATTGCCGTCAACAATGGCTCGGCGCATGTTGCGCCCGTGCGTAGAAACTCTACCCGCAACGCTGCCAGCGGCAGCAAAGCAGATAAGGCCGATTGAATATGGAACTGGATCTCTGGACCCAAAGCCTGGTCACTGCCATGACGGCCCTTTGGACCAAGGTGGCGAACTTCATCCCTAACCTGTTCGGCGCGCTGGTGGTGGTGCTGCTCGGTTTCGTGGTGGCCAAGCTGCTCGATGCGCTGCTCTCCAAATTGCTCGCCAAGCTTGGCCTAGACCGCCTGATGGCCGGTACCGGGCTGACCAAGATGTTGAGCCGGGGTGGCATTCAGGTGCCGATATCGACCCTGATCGGCAAGATCGTCTACTGGTTCGTGTTGCTGATCTTCCTCGTTTCGGCCGCTGAATCGCTGGGCCTTGAGCGGGTGTCGGCGACCCTCGACATGCTCGCCCTGTACCTGCCTAAAGTGTTCGGCGCGGCGTTGGTGCTGCTGGCCGGCGTGCTGCTGGCGCAGGTGGCTAATGGCCTGGTGCGCGGTGCAGCCGAAGGCATTGGCCTTGAGTATTCCGCCGGTATTGGGCGTATCACCCAAGGCCTGGTGATCATCATCAGCATCTCGGTGGCCATCAGCCAGCTCGAGGTCAAGACCGATCTGCTGAACCACGTGATCGTCATCGGGCTGATTACCGTTGGTCTGGCCGTTGCCTTGGCCATGGGCCTCGGCAGCCGCGAAATCGCTGGGCAAATTCTGGCTGGCATTTATGTGCGCGAGCTGTACCAAGTCGGCCAGCAGGTGCGGATTGGAGAGGTCGAAGGGCATATCGAGGAAATCGGCACGGTGAAGACGACGCTGTTGACCGATGATGGCGAACTGGTGTCGCTGTCTAACCGCGTGTTGCTTGAGCAGCGTGTCAATAGCCGCTAACCGCACAAAAGCTGTTAATGTATGCCGCCGCGAAATCGACCCCACGGGGTCGAGCGGCGACATTGACCTGACTGTCGGCCAGATCCGTTTTGAATAAAGTTCATTCGCCGCCCATGCGTTATGACCCCCGCGAGCTCACCGACGAAGAGTTGGTGGCGCGTTCGCATGAGGAGCTGTACCACGTTACCCGCGCCTATGAGGAGCTCATGCGGCGCTACCAGCGGACCCTGTTCAACGTCTGTGCACGTTATTTGGGGAACGACCGGGATGCCGACGATGTCTGTCAGGAAGTGATGCTGAAAGTGCTGTACGGGCTGAAAAACTTCGAAGGTAAATCGAAGTTCAAAACCTGGCTCTACAGCATCACCTACAACGAGTGCATTACCCAGTACCGCAAGGAGCGACGCAAACGTCGGTTGATGGATGCCTTGAGTCTGGACCCTATTGAAGAGGCGTCCGAAGACAAGGCACCCAAACCCGAAGAAAAAGGCGGGCTGGACAAATGGCTCGTGCATGTGAACCCGATCGATCGGGAAATCCTGGTGCTGCGATTTGTCGCAGAGCTGGAATTTCAGGAAATCGCGGATATCATGCACATGGGCCTGAGCGCGACGAAAATGCGTTACAAGCGCGCGCTAGACAAGCTTCGAGAGAAATTTCACGGGCTGGATGAAACTTAAGCGCGTGCAATAATCTCTAACGAATCGGCGAGTTCTGCTAGACTAGCCGTCGAGTTGTCCCCCTTGTTGTTGGTGGGACTGCTTAACTATCACCAGATGGGGATTTAACGGATGAAATTGAAAAACACCTTGGGCTTGGCCATTGGCTCGCTCGTAGCCGCTACTTCGTTCGGCGTTCTGGCTCAAGGCCAAGGCGCAGTCGAAATCGAAGGTAACGTTACCAAGCAGTACTACGACAGCGAGCGTAACTTCAAGAACGACGGCACCAATCCTGGTGTTCGCCTCGGTTACTTCCTGACCGACGACGTCTCCCTGGACCTGGGCTACAACGAGACTCACAACGCTCGTGGTGAAGTCTTCAACAAAGACATCAAAGGTTCGAAAGCCAAGCTCGACGCTACCTACCACTTCGGTACCGTAGGCGATGCTCTGCGTCCGTACGTTTCCGCTGGTTTCGCTCACGAGAGCCTGGGCCAAGCTACCCGTAGCGGCCGCGACCACTCCACCTTCGCCAACGTTGGCGCTGGCGCCAAGTGGTACATCACCGACATGTTCTTCGCCCGTGCTGGCGTTGAAGCCATGTACAACATCGACAACGGCAACACCGAGTGGGGCCCATCCGTTGGTGTTGGTCTGAACTTCGGTGGCAGCGGTGGCAAAGTTGCTCCAGCTCCGGCTCCAGTAGCTGAAGTCTGCTCCGACAGCGACAACGACGGCGTGTGCGACAACGTCGACAAGTGCCCAGACACCCCGGCCAACGTTACCGTTGACGCCGACGGCTGCCCGGCTGTTGCCGAAGTCGTTCGTGTTGAGCTGGACGTCAAGTTCGACTTCGACAAGTCGGTCGTCAAGCCAAACAGCTACGGCGACATCAAGAACCTGGCTGACTTCATGAAGCAGTACCCACAAACCACCACCGTGGTTGAAGGTCACACTGACTCCGTAGGTCCAGACGCTTACAACCAGAAGCTGTCCGAGCGTCGTGCCAACGCTGTTAAGCAAGTCCTGACCCAGCAGTACGGCGTAGAATCGAGCCGTGTTGACTCGGTTGGCTACGGTGAGACCCGTCCGGTTGCTGACAACGCCACCGAAGAAGGTCGCGCTGTTAACCGTCGCGTTGAAGCGCAAGTAGAAGCCCAAGCCAAGTAATTGGTTCGATGCTTCATGAAAAACCCGGCCTCGGCCGGGTTTTTCTTTGCCTGCGATTTCACGGGCGCTGGCTTGCCAGCGAAGAGGCCAGCACAAGCAACACACCGCTAGCCAGCGGCTGACCATTCCATCAGCTGTGCCTGAGCAACCCCAACCACCTCGCCAATCACCAGTATTGCCGGGCTGCAGAGCCCGAACACCCGCGCATCGTCAACCATCCCCTGCACATCACTGCGGCACTCACGCTGCTGCGGCAATGACGCATTCTCGATCATTGCCACCGGCATATGGGGCGCCATGCCACCGTGCAGCAGCCCTTGGCGAATCTGCTCCAGCCGCGCAACACCCATGTACACCACCAGCGTCGTGCCACCCTGCGCCAGCGCCGCCCAGTTCAGGTCGCTGTCATCCTGGGTATGTGCGGTTACCAGCGTTACACCGCGGCTCACCCCGCGTGACGTCAGTGATATGCCGCATTGCGTCGCCCCCGCCAAGCCTGCTGTGATGCCGTTGACCAGCTCGACCTCGATGCCATGGCCTTGCAGCCAGGCGGCTTCTTCGCCACCCCGGCCGAAGATGCACGGGTCGCCGCCTTTGAGCCGTACCACGCAGCGCCCCTGGCGCGCATGGCGCAACATCAGGCGCTGGATAAAGGCCTGCGGCGTGGAGCGGCAGCCACCGCGCTTGCCTACGGCAATCACCCGTGCCTGTGGGCAATGCTCCAGCACGGCGGGGTTCACCAGGTCGTCGATCATCACCACCTGGGCGTGCTGCAGTGCACGCACGGCCTTGAGGGTCAGCAGTTCGGGGTCACCAGGGCCAGCACCGACCAGCCAGACTTTTGCATTCATCAACGTTTCCTCATCGGCAAGGCGGCTCAGCCCTTGAGCAGGGTGAGCAGCAGTATCAGGTTACACAGCAGGGACAGCAGGGCCAGGGTGCGCCAGACCTTCAGCGGTTCGCGCTCCAGCAACGGCCGGGGGCGATTGGGCGCATCCTGGCGGTCGCCGCGTTCGAGCAGCAGCAACCAGTGTTCAGCGGTTTCAAAGCGGTGCGCCGGGTCGGCCGCCACCGCTTGCAGCAGGTTGTGCTGCAACCATTCCGGCAGGTCAGGGCGATAGCGCGAGGCATTGACCGGCTGGCCGAAGCGTGGCCGCTGGAACGGCTCCACTTCGCCATAGGGGTAGTGCCCGGTCAGCAGGTGGTAGAGCGTCACACCGGCGGCATAGAGGTCTTGCCGCGGGCCGGGGGGCTGGCCTTCGAAGGCTTCCGGGGCGATGAAGGAGGGCGTGCCGGGCAGCTCGTGCTGCGGGTCTTCGGACAGGCCAGGGCAGTAGGCCAAACCGAAGTCCAGCAGGCGCAGTTGGCCATCGGCGCCCAGGTGCAGGTTTTCTGGTTTGATGTCGCGGTGCAGCAAGTTGCGCCGGTGCAGCACGCCGACGGCTTGCAGCAGTTGACGGGCCATTTCCAGCCACTGCGCCAGCGGCAGCGGCCCGTGCTCGTTGAGCAGCGCCGAAAGGCTTTGGCCGGGGTATTCGCGCATCACGTAGTACAGGTGCTGGCGCTGGCTGGCGACGTGCAGTTCTGGGAAGTGCCGCCCGGCCACCCTGCGCAGGAACCACTCTTCCATCAGCAGCCCTTGCGCTGCCCCGGGCTCCTGTTCGCGGGCAGCGGGCAGGGTCTTGAGCAGCCATGCGTGGCCGTGGCCGTCGCGTGCCCGGTACAGCAGGGATTGGCGGCTGTGCGAGAGCAGCGTCTCGATCTGCCAGCCATCGATCACCTGGCCTTCGCGAAGGGGGGCGGGCACAGGCCACTGCTGCAGCTGTGCCAAGGTATCGCCCAGGTTGGTCGGCCCCAGTTGTTCAACCTGCACCAACAAGGCGCTGGCGTTGTCCTGGCTGCCATTGAGGTGGGCGCTGGCAACCAGGGTGTCGGCCGCCTGTTGCAGGTCGGGCTGCTCGCGCAAGACCGACTGGATGTGCTGGTCACCCAGGCTGGCCCAGACCCCATCGCTCAAGAGCACGAAGCACTCGCCTGCCTGCAGTTCGCCTTCCAGGTAATCGACCAACAGGTGCTGGTCCAGCCCTAGTGCGCGTTTGAGCACATGCTGCATGCCCGGTTGATCCCACACGTGGTCTTCGCTCAGGCACTGCAGGCGGCCGTGGTGCCAGCGGTAGACGCGGCAGTCGCCGACATGCGCCAGGGTAAAGCGCCGACCGCGCAGCACCAGTGCGCTGAGTGTGGTCAGCAGCGGCTGGCCGCTGCCCTGGGCGCGCAGCCAGCGGTTTTGCGCCAGCAGCAGGCGGTCCAGCGCCTGTGCCACGCTCCAGGTGGCGGGGGTGGCGTAGTAGTCCAGTGCCAGCGCCTGCAGGCTGGCCCGTGCGGCCAGGCCGCCATCGGCGCATTGGCTGACACCGTCGGCGAGGGCGAACAGGTAGCCCTTGCTGGCGGCCAGCTCTGGCGCCGGGGTGACCAGGCGCAGGGCATCCTGGTTTTCCGCGCGGGGCCCGGTGGCGCTGGCGTGGGCAAAGCTCAGTTGCAGGCTCATGGGGGCGCCTCAGACCCGCGCCGCGGTCACGGCAGCCGAGCCCCAGGTGGTGCGCCAGCGCTGCTTGACGCCATGCAGGCCGAACCAGGCCAGCAAGCCGAGGCTGGCGAACAGCCACAGCCCCAATTGATAGTCGCCGGTGTGTTGCTTGATGGTGCCAAGGCCCGCGGCCAGCAGGAAGCCGCCGATGCCACCGGCCATGCCGATCAGCCCAGTCATTACCCCGATTTCCTGGCGGAAACGTTGTGGCACCAACTGGAACACGGCGCCATTGCCAGCGCCCAGGCCGAGCATGGCGCTGACGAACAGCGCTAGGGCCGCCGCCGCGCTGGGCAAGTTGAAGCCTACGGCCGCGATGCAGATGGCGGCCACGCTGTACATGCCCAGCAGCGTGCGAATGCCGCCAAAGCGATCGGCCAGGGCGCCGCCGAGCGGGCGCATCAGGCTACCGGCAAACACGCAGGCGGCTGTGTAGTAGCCGGCGGTAACCGGGCTCAGGCCATACTGGTCGCTGAAGTAGCCGGGCAGGGCACTGGCCAGGCCGATAAAGCCGCCGAAGGTAACGCTGTAGAAGAACATGAACCACCAGCTGTCGCGGTCACCGAGGGCCTTGAGGTAGTCGGCCATGGCTTTGCGCTTGGGCCGCTCGGGCGCGTTGCGCGCCAGCAGCGCGAACACCACCAGGGTCAGTGACAGCGGGATCAGGGCGAAGCCGAACACGTTGTTCCAGCCAAAGCCTGCAGCCAAGGCGGGTGCCAACAAAGCGGCGAACACCGTGCCGGAGTTGCCGGCCCCGGCGATGCCCATGGCCTTGCCTTGGTGCTGCGGCGGGTACCACTGCGAGGCCAGCGGCAGCGAAACCGCGAACGAGGCGCCGGCAAAGCCCAGGAACACCCCTAGCAGCAAGGCCTGCTCATAACTGTGCACGCCCAGGTACCAAGCGCCAGCCAGGGCGACGATGACGATCACCTGGCCGATCAGGCCGGCGGTCTTGGGTGAAAGGCGGTCGACCAGCAGCCCCATGGCAAAGCGCAGTATTGCGCCGGCCAGGATCGGCGTGGCCACCATCAGGCCCCGTTGCTGTGCGCTCAACTGCAGGTCGGCTGCGATTTGCACCGCCAGCGGGCCGAGCAGGTACCAGACCATGAAGCTCAGGTCGAAATACAGGAACGCGGCGAACAGCGTGGGCACATGCCCGGATTTCCAGAAGCTGGTACTCATTGAACACCTCACTCGGTAAAGCAACGGAACGAAAAAGACGCCGCTACCCGGTCCACGGCTGTGGAAGGGTGAGCGACGTCTTTGTCGGGATTTAAGTGGGGCAACCGCCGTTGGCTACCGGTGATGTTTGTTCAGCAAGAGATGGGCCAAGAATTGGCTGGGACTGTTTTTAGATTTTTGGGGCCTGTCAGATCGAGCGCCGCCCGCGCGGTGCTCGATCTGACAGGCCCCAAAAAATCTCATGGCGAGCACATCAACCCAGCATCTCGTGCATGGCGATGATCTGCTCGGCCACCTGAATCAGCTTCTGCTGTCGGCTCATGGCCTGGCGGCGCATCAGGGTATAGGCCTGCTCTTCGTTGCAGTCTTTCATCTTCATCAGCAGGCCCTTGGCCTGTTCGATCCGCTTGCGTTCGGCCAGTTGCTGGTCACGCGCCTGCAACTGCGCCTTGAGGGCCTGGTCGCTCTCGAAGCGGGCCATGGCCACATCCAGAATCGGCTGCAAACGCGCAGCATGAATGCCCTCGACGATATAGGCGCTGACCCCCGCCTGGATCGCCTGGCGCATCACGCCGGGGTCATGCTCGTCGGTAAACAGCACGATGGGCCGCGGTCGGTCGCGGCTGACCAGTACCACGTGTTCCATCACGTCGCGGTCCGGTGAGTCGGTATCGATCAACACGACGTCCGGATGCACCGTTTCGACGCAGGCGGGCAAATCGATGGTCAGGCCAGGGGCTTCGATCACGTCGAAACCGGCCTCGCTCAAGGCGGCCTTGAGCCGGCCCAGCTTGTTTAGAGTGTCGTCGATCAGCAGGATACGCAGCATGTTCATCCCCCTCACAGGCCAACGCGGGCTTCGGGTGTGTCGCCCAAGGCGTGCAGGCTGAAGCTGCGGGCGTAGCCGTAGGGGTCGCTGCCGTCCCAGCGGGTACCGTCGATCAGCAGGCTGCTTCGCATCGGTTGCTCAAGGCTCGCTATGCCTAGGGCGTCTGCCGCTTCCTGGTAAAGCGCCAGTTGCTGAACCTGGCTGGCCACGCCGAGGTAGTCGGGGTCGTCTCGCAGTAACCCCCAGCGGCGGAACTGGGTCATGAACCACATGCCGTCGGACAAATACGGCAGGTTGGCCCGGCCCTGGTCGAACAGGCGCAAAGCGTGGGGGTCTTGCCACTGGTTGCCCAGCCCGTCTTGGTAGTCACCCAGCAGGCGGGGCTCGACAGTGCTCGTCGGCGTGTCCAGGTAAGCACTGCCGCTGAGCAATTGCGCGGTGCTGCGGCGGTTCTCGGGGCTTTGCTCGATGAAGCGGCTGGCTGCGAGGATCGCCTTGATCAGGGCGCGGGCGCTGTTGGGGTACTGCTCGGCGAAGGCGCGGGCGCAAGCGAGCACCTTTTCCGGGTGGTCTGGCCAGATCGACTGGCTGGTTGCCAGGGTGAAGCCCTGGCCCTTGGCGACGGCATCCGCCGCCCAAGGTTCGCCTGCACAAAACCCGTCGATGCGGCCAGCCTGGATATGCGCGGCCATCTGCGCGGGCGGCACCACCACGCTGTCGACATCGCGCAGCGGGTGGATGCCCTGGCTCGCCAGCCAGTAGTACAACCACATGGCGTGGGTGCCGGTGGGGAAGGTCTGGGCAAAGGTCAGGCGTGCGCCCTGCTGGTGCACCAGGCGCGCCAGTGCCTCAGGGCTGGTCACGCCCTTGCGTTGCAGAGCCGGGGACAGGTTGATGGCCTGGGCATTCTGGTTCAGCCCCATGAGCACAGCCATGTCGCTGGCAGGCACACCGCCAATGCCCAGGTGCACGGCATAGGCCAGGCCATACAGGCAGTGCGCGGCATCCAGTTCGCCGCTGACCAGTTTGTCGCGCAGGCCCGCCCAAGAGCCCTGGCGCTTGAGGTTGAGGGTCAGGCCGTGTTGCTGGGCAAAGCCCTGGGTGGCGGCGACCACCACCGAGGCGCAGTCGGTCAGGGCCATGAAGCCAATGTTCAGGCTGGTTTTTTCCGGTGCGTCGCTGCCGTTGACCCAGGCCAGGGGCGTTGCTCGGGGTGCTGTGTTCACAAGGATCCTCGCCCGTACTGAAAAGGCAGTGTGTGGTAAGCGAAGCAACGCATGTGCCAAGCGGCCGAGGATTTACTGTCATGCCAGCCGTGCGCTGGCTATAATCGCCCCCTCATTCACCCCGAGCCTTGCCCGCCCATGTATACCCTGGCCCGCCAGCTGCTGTTCAAGCTTTCCCCGGAAACCTCCCACGACCTGTCCCTGGACCTGATCGGTGCCGGTGGCCGTCTCGGCCTCAACGGCATGCTGTGCAAACAGCCGGCGGCGTTGCCGGTGTCGGTCATGGGCTTGAACTTTGCCAACCCGGTGGGCCTCGCCGCTGGCCTGGACAAGAACGGCGCGGCAATCGACGGCTTCGCCCAACTGGGCTTCGGCTTCGTCGAGATCGGTACCGTCACACCGCGCCCGCAACCCGGCAACCCGAAGCCGCGGATTTTCCGTCTGCCAGAGGCAACGGCGATCATCAACCGCATGGGCTTCAACAACCTGGGCGTCGATCACCTGCTCGAACGCGTGCGGGCATCGCGCTACAACGGCGTACTGGGCATCAACATCGGCAAGAACTTCGACACCCCGGTCGAGCGGGCGGTCGATGACTACCTGATCTGCCTGGACAAGGTCTACACCGAAGCCACCTACATCACCGTCAACGTCAGCTCGCCGAACACACCGGGCCTGCGCAGCCTGCAGTTTGGCGACTCGCTGAAGCAGTTGCTCGATGCCTTGGCCGAGCGCCGTGAGCAGTTGGCAGTCATGCACGGCAAGCGCGTGCCGTTGGCGATCAAGATCGCCCCTGACATGAGCGACGAAGAAACCGCACTGGTGGCTGCTGCGCTGATGGAATCGGGCATGGATGCGGTGATCGCCACCAACACCACCCTGAGCCGCGAAGGCGTCGAGCACTTGCCTTATGGCGGCGAAGCCGGTGGTCTGTCGGGGGCGCCGGTGCTTGAGAAGAGCACCCACACGGTGAAGGTGTTGGCCGGTGAACTGGGCGGCAAGCTGCCGATCATTGCGGCGGGTGGCATTACCGAGGGGCGTCACGCCGCCGAGAAAATCGCTGCGGGTGCCAGCCTGGTACAGATTTACTCGGGCTTCATTTATAAGGGGCCGGCGCTGATTCGCGAATCGGTCGATGCGATTGCCGCTCTGCCTCGCGCATAAATCGCGGGCATAAAAAGGGCCCCATCAAGGGGCCCCTGGGCCTTCGCCCGCCGCCCGGATGGGGCGTGCTTGGTAAATCGAATTCAGTGTCCTCGTTCAGCCAAAGGCGTGATTTTCGGAGAGCCTGTGGATGCCAGCGATGCCTGTTTCACCGGCGCACCTCGCATCGAAACCTTCTCGCCAGCCATTGTTCCAGTTGAATTGTTTTTCACCCTCGTAGGGGCAAAGCTCCTTGGATTTACCGGCGATCCCGTATAGGAAACCACGTTTGTATGCTCTTTCCAACGGATCACGCTTAAGTCTTCTCATAGGGTGCTGCCCTCACTTGTTGACTGTAATGTCCCGTCGGCCTCTCCGAGGCCGGGCAGAATCGTTCTGCCGGTATGCGCTCGCTGCCGGCGTGGCGAGCGGAAGGTGCCGCCTCGTTGCGAAGCGGCCTGAGACCAGTTCTAACGAATGCGCGTCACAGTGTGAATGATCGATTTGTCATAAGGACGTAACGTTTCTAAGGGTGAAGGGATAAGTAAATAAATGCGACTCAACCTTATTTGTCGTTGAGCCCGCAATGATCGGGGTTTGCCGATCATTGACGTCATTTCGCCAGCGTCGCTGCGCGATGACAGAATTATTTTGAAATGCGACGAAGGGTCACATCGGCCCCTGCATCGCTCGAATTTTTAATACTGCCTGATGATCTAAGCTGTCTTTGCCCCTGGCGAAGTGCTGGTCGGTCAGGCGGCCCGGTCGCTGCGTTGCGCAATTGTGCGCAGGCAATGGCCACTCGGATGCCTGCTGGAAGGGTGTTCGGGCAAACATCGCGGGGCGATGCGTCGCCTCGTCAGTCAAATAGCCCAAGGCTCTGGAATACTCATGTCGGACCGTTTCGAAATTTACCTCACCTGCCCCAAAGGCCTGGAAGGCCTGCTCGCGGAAGAGGCCAAGGGCCTCGGCCTTGATGAAGTGCGTGAGCACACCTCGGCCATTCGCGGCGCCGCCGACATGGAAACCGCCTACCGCCTGTGCCTGTGGTCGCGCCTGGCGAACCGGGTGTTGCTGGTGCTCAAGCGCTTCAACATGAAGAACGCCGACGACCTCTACGACGGTGTCAACGCGGTTGACTGGGCAGACCACCTGGCGGCCGACGGCACCCTTGCGGTGGAATTCAGTGGCCATGGCTCGGGCATCGACAACACCCACTTCGGTGCGCTCAAGGTCAAGGACGCCATTGTCGACAAGCTGCGCAACCGCGAAGGCCTGCGCCCGTCGGTGGAAAAGATCGACCCGGATGTGCGCGTGCACCTGCGGCTGGACCGTGGCGAGGCGATTCTCTCGCTCGACCTGTCCGGCCACAGCCTGCACCAGCGCGGCTATCGCCTGCAGCAAGGCGCCGCGCCGCTCAAGGAAAACCTTGCGGCAGCCGTGCTGATCCGCGCCGGCTGGCCACGCATCGCTGCCGAAGGCGGCGCCCTGGCCGACCCGATGTGCGGTGTGGGTACCTTCCTGGTCGAAGCTGCCATGATCGCCGCCGACATCGCCCCTAACCTCAAGCGCGAACGCTGGGGCTTCAGCGCCTGGCTTGGCCATGTGCCGGCACTGTGGCGCAAGGTTCACGACGAGGCGCAAGCGCGTGCGCAGGCCGGTTTGGCCAAGCCACCGCTGTGGATCCGTGGCTACGAGGCCGACCCGCGGCTGATCCAGCCGGGGCGCAACAACGTCGAGCGCGCGGGCCTGAGCGAATGGGTCAAGATCTACCAGGGCGAGGTCAGCACCTTCGAGCCGCGGCCTGACCAGAACCAGAAAGGCCTGGTGATCAGCAACCCTCCGTACGGCGAGCGTCTGGGTGACGAAGCCAGCCTGTTGTACCTCTACCAGAACCTTGGCGAGCGTCTGCGCCAGGCGTGCATGGGCTGGGAAGCCGCGGTGTTCACCGGGGCACCGGAGTTGGGCAAGCGCATGGGCATTCGTAGCCACAAGCAATACGCCTTCTGGAACGGTGCATTGCCGTGCAAGCTGCTGTTGTTCAAGGTGCAGCCTGACCAGTTCGTGACTGGCGAGCGCCGTGACGCCCAGGCTGAACCCACCGATGCCCGTCGTCAGGAGCCGCAGGCCAGCGAACCGGCGCGTTTGTCGGAAGGCGCGCAGATGTTCGCCAACCGCCTGCAGAAGAACCTCAAGCAACTGGGCAAGTGGGCCCGTCGCGAGCAGGTCGACTGCTACCGCCTGTACGATGCCGACATGCCCGAGTACGCCCTGGCAGTCGACCTTTACCACGACTGGGTGCACGTACAGGAGTACGCCGCGCCACGCTCGATCGACCCGGAAAAGGCCCAGGCGCGCCTGCTCGATGCACTGGCGGCGATCCCGCAGGCGTTGGGTATTTCCCCTCAGCGCGTGGTGCTCAAACGCCGTGAGCGGCAGAGCGGCACCCGCCAGTACGAGCGCCAAGCCACTGAGGGGCGCTTCCAGGAAGTCAACGAAGGCGGCGTCAAGCTGCTGGTCAACCTCACTGACTACCTCGACACCGGCTTGTTCCTCGACCATCGCCCGATGCGCATGCGCATCCAGCGCGAAGCCGCCGGCAAGCACTTCCTCAACCTGTTCTGCTACACCGCCACGGCCACCGTGCATGCGGCCAAGGGCGGTGCTCGCAGCACCACCAGCGTCGACCTGTCGAAAACCTACCTGGACTGGGCGCGGCGCAACCTTGCGCTCAACGGCTTCTCCGAGCGTAACCGCCTGGAGCAGGGCGATGTGATGGCCTGGCTGGAAGCCAACCGTGACAGCTATGACTTGATCTTCATCGACCCGCCGACCTTCTCCAACTCCAAGCGTATGGAAGGGGTGTTCGACGTTCAGCGTGACCATGTGCAGCTGCTCGACCTGGCGATGGCGCGCCTGGCGCCGGGTGGCGTGCTGTATTTCTCCAACAACTTCCGCAAGTTCCAGCTCGATGAACACCTGATGGCACGTTACGCGGTGGAGGAAATCAGCGCCCAGACCCTGGACCCGGACTTCGCCCGCAACAACCGCATCCACCGGGCGTGGCGCCTGCAATTGCGCTGAGGCGACGAGGTACATTGCGTAGCTAATGGCCAATAGCTATAACTGATGCCAGGGCAAGATAATCCGCAGGACGCTGACGTGACGAGATGGGTGTATGTCCAAGTTTGGCGTGCGTGCGAGGTTACTTGGCCTGTGCACGGAAGGCGTGTCCGCGTGGGCGGTTGCGCTGGTGGCATTGGTGGCCGGCTGCCTGTTGTCGGCCGTCCTGGCCCTTGCCGCGCAGGCGTTCTACAAACAGCAGCTGCGCCAGCGCTTCGAGTTGCTGGCCAGCGAGCGCTTCAGCCGCATCGCTGAGCGCTTTGACGATCAGCAGCAGCGCCTGGACGGGCTGCGGCGGTTCTTCAGTTTCTCCAACGAGGTTACCCCCCGCGAATTCGAGGGCTATGCACGGCCTTTGTTGCGCCGCACCCTGGCTTACGCTTGGGCGCCGCGGGTCGAGGCCGCGCAGCGCGCCGAATTCGAGCACAGCACCGCTACCTGGTTGGGCCAGGACTATGTGATCCGCGATCAGGATGCGCAGGGCGCTTGGCAGCCTGCGCCCCTGCGTGATCACTACTTCCCTGTGCGCTTCACCCAGTCGACAGACGCGCCCGCGCTCCCTTACGGGCTTGACCTGGCTGGCAAAGGTGCGCGGCAAGCCACCCTGGCGCGTGCGTTGGAACCTGGCAGCATGGCGGTGTCGGAACCCCTGGCCATGCTGGAGACTGGCGCCGTTCGGCCGGCGGCGGATGCGCGTGGCCTGTTGATGGTGGCACCGGTGTTTTCCGACGCAGCCCCACAAGGCACGGCGGTGGGCTATGTGATTGCGTTGCTCAACCTGCGCGATCTCATCAGCGATGGTTTGCCAGCGGCAACCGATGACAACCTGGTCGTGCGCATCGAAGACCCTTCCGGGCTGAAAGGGCCGGAAGTGGTGTTCGACTCACGGAATGAGGCCGCGCCCCTGGCCCTGGCCAGCAGCCAGTTGCTGTACTTGGCCGATCACCCTTTCCAGTTGCTTATCCGGCCGAGCCAGGCCTTTCTGAAGGCCAATCATTCTTCGGCGGCACTGACCGTCGGCCTGTTGGGCGGGCTGTTGAGCATGCTGCTCAGTGCCTTGCTCTACAACCTGTTCAGCCAGCGCCAGCGCGCCTTGACCCTGGTCGAGCAGCGCACGGCCGAGCTGCGGGTCAGCGAACAGTCCTTGCGCGGTACGCACAACCAGCTGCGCAGCGTGCTGGATGCAGCGACTCAGGTGGCGATCATCGCCACCAACCTCAAGGGGGTGGTCAGCACCTTCAATGCCGGTGCCGAGCGCATGCTCGGCTATTCGGCCAACGAGGCGATCGGCCATTTGCGCCTCGAGGACCTGGTGTTGCCCGACGAGCTCAGCCAGCGCGCCCACGCCTTGAGCCTGCAATACGGGCGTCACATTGCCGGCGGCCAGGCCATGTTTGCCGAAACGGTGCAGGAAAGGGGTGAAGAGCCTGGCGAGTGGACCTTGGTACGCACCGATGGCAGTCACCTTGTGGCCAACATGCTGGTCACCGCCATGCTCGATGAACAAGGCCTGTGGGTTGGCTACCTGGCCATCTGCATCGACGTCACCGAGCGGCGCCGGGTACACGAGGCGCTGGCCGCGCGTGACCGGCTGCTGGAAAAACTCAGTGCCGAAGTGCCGGGCGGCATCTACCAGTACCGCCTGGATGGCAATGGCCATTCCTGTTTCCCGTATGCCAGCAAAGGCCTTTACGACATTTATGAGGTCGACCTGCAGCAGTTGCGTGAGGATGCCACGGTGGTGTTCGAGCGCATTCATCCCGATGACCTGGAGCGCGTGCGCCGTTCGGTGGGCTATTCCGCCGACCACCTTACGCCGTGGCGCGAAGAATACCGGGTGTGCTTGCCGCGGGCGGGGTTGCGCTGGGTGCGTGGCGAGGCGACCCCGGAGGTGGGTGAAGCGGGGTGTACCCTGTGGCATGGCTACCTGACCGACATCTCCGACCTCAAGGGGGTGGAGGAGGAGTTGCGTGCCCTGTCGGTGACCGACTCACTGACTGGTATCCATAACCGGCGCTATTTCCAGGAGCGGCTCAAGGCCGAGCTGGACCGCGCCCAGCGCGATGGCGTGGCGCTGGCGGTGATCATGCTCGATATCGATCACTTCAAGCGCATCAACGACCAGTTCGGCCATGCGGTGGGCGACCTGGTGCTGCGCAGCCTGTGCCAGCGCATCGGCCATCGCCTGCGGCGAACCGACGTGTTCTGCCGGTTGGGTGGGGAAGAGTTTATGGTGCTGTGCCCAGGCAGCGATGCCGAGCAGGCGCGGTTGCTGGCGCTTGAGCTGTGGCAAAGCGTGCGCAACGTCCCGATCGAGGGCGTGGGCGAGGTGACGGCGAGCTTTGGTGTGGCGGGCTGGCGGCCAGGGGAGGGTGCTGACGCGTTGTTGTTGCGGGCGGATGCCGGGGTGTATGCGGCCAAGCAGGCAGGACGGGACCGGGTCGAAGCGGAGTTGACCTGAGCGCCAACTCAGCCGGGACCCTGTGGGAGCGGGCTTGCCCGCGAAGCAGGCGCCGCGTTGGATGGCACGGGCTTCGCCCGTGTTCGCGGGCAAGCCCGCTCCCACAGTAATTGGGTCAGCTTTAAGAAGCTGGGCCAGACAGTTGGCCCCACAGGAAACGTGCTGACCTTTTCGCCTACACAGCAATCACTGTGCCGCTGCCGCAGCGCTCGCACCCAGCTTCGGCTGGCGATACAGGTCCAGTAGCACCTGGTCCAGCACCTGCGATGCCCCCCACGGTTTCGGGTCGTTCAAAATCGCCGCCACTGCCCAGGTATGCCCATTGCTATCACGGCTGAAGCCCGCGATGGCGCGCACGGTGTTCAACGTGCCGGTCTTGATGTGGCCTTCACCGGTCATTGCCGTGCGTTTCAGGCGCTTGCGCATGGTGCCGTCCATGCCCACCAGCGGCATGGAACTGATGAACTCGGCGGAGTAGGGGCTCTTCCAGGCGGCCTGGAGCAGCGCCGCCATCTCGCGGGTGCTGACGCGCTCGGCGCGTGACAAGCCGGAGCCGTTTTCCATCACCAGGTGTGGCGCGGTGATGCCCTTTTTCGCCAACCACTGGCGCACTACACGTTGCGCCGCGCGGGCGTCATCGCCATCGGCATCGGTACGGAACTGCGCGCCCAGGCTAAGGAACAGCTGCTGGGCCATGGTGTTGTTGCTGTATTTGTTGATGTCTCGGATCACTTCGACCAAGTCAGGCGAGAAGGCCCGTGCCAGTAGGCGTGCGCTTTTGGGGACATTCTCGACGCGATCGCTGCCCTGAATGCTGCCACCCAGTTCGTTCCAGATCGCCCGCACGGCACCGGCGGCATAGGCCGGGTGATCGAGCAGCGACAGGTAGGTCTGCGAGTTGCAGCCATCACCCAGCTGGCCGCTGACCACCACGCTGACACCATCGGCCTGTTGCACGGGGTTGTAGCGCACGTCACCGGTGCACTGCTTGGACGCCACGGCTTTGACCTGGTTGTCGATGCGAATGTTGGCAATCGGCGGTTCGACCGCGATCGTCACCTTGCCGCCATCGTTGCGGGCAACGAAGCGCAGTGCCTTGAGGTTGACCAGCAGCGAGTCGGGTTTGACCAGGAAGGGCTTGTTGACGTCACCGCCGTCATCGTTGAACTGTGGCAGGTTAGGCTGTACGAAGTGGCTACGGTCCAGCACCAGGTCACCGGTGATGGTGCGCACGCCGTTGGCGCGCAGGTCACGCATCAGCAGCCACAGTTTTTCCATGTTCAGTTTGGGGTCGCCGCCACCTTTGAGGTAGAGGTTGCCGTTGAGCACACCGTTGCTCAGGGTGCCGTCGGTGTAGAACTCGGTTTTCCACTGGAAGGTCGGGCCAAGCAGTTCCAGGGCCGCGTAAGTGGTGACCAGTTTCATGGTCGAGGCCGGGTTTACCGACACATCGGCATTGAACACCGTCGCCGCGCCAGGCCCATCCAGTGGCAGCATCACCAGCGACAGTGCGGTGTCCTGCAGTTTGTTGGCTTTCAGCGCCTGCTGCACCTTGGGCGGCAGGCTGGTATTGACGGCGGCGGCCTGGCTGGGCAAGGCGAAGGGCAGCAGCAGGCCGGCGAGAACGAGGGGACGGAGCGTTTTGATCATATTCAGTAAATACCCTGCGGCGAGGGAAAAGGACATTGGGGCTGTAAGAGATGATGGCCCCAGAACGTAATAGAACGCGCATTATGCCCCAAGCGTAGCCACGATGGGCCACGTTCGACGGAAAACGCCACCCATAAAAAAGGCCACCGCAAAGGGTGGCCTTTTCAGCGTTCAAGCCGCTGGGTACCGCGCAGGTATCACTCAGCCGCGTTGATCGGCTTGTCCGGATACCAGGCGTCGAGCAGTGGGCTGACTTCGATCTTGGTCAGTTCGCCACGGCCTTTGAGCCAGGCTTCGACGGCAGCGCGCTGTTCTTCGCTGACCGAACCGCGTTTGGCCGAGCACACCAGGCCGAAATCGTCACCGCCAACGTAGTCGAGGCCATTGGCGTCCATGGCTTCTTCCAGGAAGGCATCGAGGAATGCATCGATTGCCTGGTCATCCAGATCTTCCTTGAAGTCCAGGTTCAGCTCGAAGCCCAATTCCTGAAACTCGTCGACACACAGCTTTTTGCGCAGGCGACGGGAGCGGTTAGTGGCCATGAAACAATCCTCTTAGGTAATATCGCCGCGCAGTCTACCAGCTTCGGCGTTTGGCTGCCTTGCTGATTGACGTTCGTCGGTACCTGCAAGCTCTCCAGCCAAGGCCATTTCCACGCGGCGCATGTGCCGCGCCAGCGCCTGACGCCTTAGCAGACGTTGCGGGGTTGTTAAAACCATGTTTTCCAGCGCTTCGCACGCCGCCATCAGCTGCGTGGCTTCCAGCAGGCGCGCGGCACTGAGAATCTTGTGCGCCTGGTCGGCAACGGCGGCGGCGTCGTCGGGGGGCAGGTCCATCAAGATCATCAGGTCGGTGCGCAGGCTCTGGTGCAGCGCCGTGAGAAAACGCTTGCGGTCCTTTGGGTCCGGCCCGACGATCGCGCCCAGGCCATTCAGGTCAAAGGGTTTGCCTCGCCACGGCTGCCGGCTCTGCGGCTTGAGGCCGGCCAAGCGCTGGCTGAGCGTACTCAGGCTGATGGGTTTGAGCAGGCAGTCATCCATGCCGGCATCCAGGCACTTGCGCATGACCTCGGGTTGCGCGTTGGCGGTATAGCCGAGGATGGTGCAGCGCGGTCGCCCGCATTGCCGTTCTTCAGCACGTAGCGCACTGGCCAGCTGATAGCCGTTCATGTGCGGCATGTTGCAGTCGAGCACCAGCACATCGAAGGTGCCGGCACGCCAGCTGCTCAGGCCTTCGCGGCCATCCCTGGCGCATGTATGGCCAAGGCCCAGGTAGCCCAGCTGCTGGGCCATCAACTGCAGGTTGGCGGGGTGGTCGTCGATCACCAGCACATTCAAGCGTGGATCGGGCACGTCGAGGTTCTCGATAACCGGCAGCCCGACCGACTCGGCACTGACGGTTTGCAAAGGCATCTTAAGGCGAACCTGGGTGCCAACATCCTCCAGGCTTTTGATCGTCAAGGTGCCGCCCATCATGTCGCAGAGGGTTCGGCAGATGGCCAGCCCAAGCCCGGTGCCCGCACGGGCGCCTGGGCTGTGCGGGTTGGCCTGGATGAACGGGTTGAACAGGCGCTGCAGGTCATCGGCGTGAATGCCGATGCCGCTGTCCCGCACCTCCAGTTCGAGCATCGGGGAGGAGGGCGTGCCTTCGTCCTGCAAACAGACGCAGATGCGCACCTGGCCATGTTCGGTAAACTTGATGGCGTTGTTGACCAGGTTGGACAAGACCTGCTTGAAGCGCAGCGGGTCGAGCAATGCATGGCAGCGGGCCGATGGCTCGATGATCACTTCCAGCGCCAGGCCTTTCTGCCGTGCCTGGCCATCGAAGATGCGCCCCACCGACTCGACCAGCGCCGCCAGGTCGACCGGTTCTGGCGCGAGTGACAGGTGCCCGGATTCGATGCGCACGATGTCGAGGATGTCGCCAATCAGCCCCAGCAGGTCCTTGGCTGAGTGATAGGCCAGCTCCAGCGCGGAGCGGTCCACCCGCCCTTGGTCGGCGCGTTTGACGGCCAGCTCCAGCATGCCGATGACTGCGTTCATCGGGGTGCGAATTTCATGGCTGATGGTGGCCAGGAACGTGCTCTTGGCACGGTTGGCATCCTCGGCTTGCTGCTTGGCCTGGCGCAGCTCCAGCACCAGCTGGCGGCGGTCACTGATATCGATCCAGCCGCCGATGATGCCTTGTACCTCGCCCAGCGAGTCACGGTACGGCAGTATCCAGTGGTAGATGGTCATTTCCCGGCCTTTGACCCGCAAGGGGCGATCGATGATCAGCGGAGTGCCTGCCGCCATGACCTTCAGGTAGTCAGCGTGGATCTGGCGGGTCTGCTCGCGGTCAGCGAACAGGCTTTCTTCCAGGTGCTTGCCCATGACTTCCTCGTTACAGGCCTGTACAGCCTCCAGGTAACTGTCATTGCAGCTTTGCAGGCAGCCCTCACGGTCACGCACATACATGGGGTGGGGGGTGCCGTTAAGAAGCGCACGCATGAACGCCAGTTGGTCGTTCAATGCCCGCTCGGCGCTTTGCCGCTGCCTGATCTGCAGGCGCAGGCGGGCATTCCAGATCAGTGCCAGCAGCAACAGAAGCGCCGTGCCCAGCAGCACTTGCCAGGCAAGCCGGCGAAATTTCTGCCAGGTGCTGTCGTCATGCAGGCTGTAGCCACGCCAGCGGTTATTGATCACCCCCAGTTCTTCCGGCGAAATGCTCAACAGCGCTTTGTCCAGAATCGAAACGAGCGTCGGCGACTGGTCGCTGGCTGCCATGGCGTAGCTGGCAGGCTCGCTGCCGACCGTGGTGCGTATGACTAGGTCGGGGTTGGCGGCCACAGCATGGTTGGCATCGATCAAGGTGGTGATCACGGCATCGACAGCGCCGCTTTTGAGCAAGGCCATGGAATAGAAGGTGCTCTCGGTTTCGATCCGGCCAATGCGCGGATAGCGCGTGGAGAGCATGACGTCCATCGCGCTGTATCGGGTAATCGCGACCCGCCGGTCCTTCAGCTGTTCCAGGGAGGCGAATTGCACCTTGTCAGCGAGGCTGACCAGCACATAGACGCTGTCCAGATAGGGGCGGCTGATTTGCAGGGTCTGCTTGGCCACGCCATCGGTGGTGAGCGCCGCAATTACATCCGCCCGGCCGTCCTTGAGCCGGGCGATCATGTCGGCGATACCGCTGGCACGCTGCACCTCGAAGCGCAGGCCCGTGCGCAGGCGGATGAGCTCCAGCAGGTCGGCAGTGATGCCCCTGAAATAGCCCGAACTGTCGAAGAAGGACACCGGGGCTGCCGTGTCGTCGATCGCCACGCGCATGACGGGGTGGCGTTGCAGCCAGAATTCTTCAGTCTTCGTCAGTTGCAGCTTGCGGTCGGTCAACAGCAGGTCGCTGCCTGCACTCCAGCGCTTGAAGATGCTGGTGCGCAAGGTGGCGGACTGGCTGTCGAGCGTGGCGTTCACCAGCTCCATCAGCAGCGTGTCCTGCTGGCGCACTGCAAAACTGAAGCCGATGGCTTCGTGCTTGCTGAAATTGGCAATGCGCAGGCCAGGCAGGTGGCCGCGGTTGAGTTGATAGTGGGTGGAGATGGTGTCGCCGATGAACACGTCGGCTTGGCCGAATGCCACGGCATTCAAGGCTTGGGAAGACGAGCCGAACGCCAGCAGATGGGCTTTCGGGTAGGCGCTGCCAACCTCCTGCCTTGGCAGGTAGTGGTAGAGCATGCCCAGGCGCATGTCTTCCAGGCCCATGTCCAGTGCGCGGCCTTCGTTCTCACGGGTGACCAGCACCGGTTGGTCAACCGCGTAAGGGTGCGAAAGTGCCAGGCCGTCCGTGGTTGCCTCATAGCCATTGGCGCTGCCGAGCAGGTCGATGTCGCCGCGTTTCAGTGCATCAACGGCAGCCTGACGGTTTGAAAAGCGCAGCACCCGCACCGGCAACTGCAAGGCGAGGCCGATCAGGTTGGCATATTCGGCAGTGAGGCCTTGATAGTCACGCCCGCCACTGGTGATGTCGAAAGGCGGGTAGTCGGGTGCTGAAGTGCCCAGCACCAGCTCGTGACGGCTTTCGAGCCATTGGTGCTGTTGGGGCGTGAGCGAAAGCGGAGCTGGCTTTGCCGGTGAACGTGCCAGCAGCGCGTAGGCAGAAGCGCTGTGTTGGTGGGCCTGGGCCCCAGCGCTGAACAGCGCCAGGGCGAGTAACAGCCGGGCGAGAAGGCGCGCCATGAAACCCTCAGACCAGCGCGTTGCGTTTGGCCATTTCGATCAGGTCCACCAAGGTGTCGACCTGGAGTTTGTGCATCAGGCGCTTCTTGTAGGTGCTGACCGTCTTGTTGCTAAGGAACATGCCCTTGGCGATTTCCTTGTTGCTTCGGCCTTGAGCGAAAAGTTGCAACACCATCAATTCACGGTCATTGACCTGTCGGAAAAGTTGCAGGTCTGCATTGACCGTCTGATTGTGTTTGATGGCCTGGCTGGGGAAATAGTTATACCCGGCCAGCACGGCTTTGATTGCACTGAGCAGTTCGCTCAGGTCTTCTTGTTTGCACACATAGCCTGCAGCGCCCGAGTGCATGCAGCGCACGGCGAACAACGCCGGGGACTGGGCGGTCAATACCAGCACCTTCAGTGGCAGGGACATGGCCTGGAAGCGGGAAAGTACCTCCAGCCCGTCTAGCTTGGGGATGCTGATGTCGAGGATGACCAGGTCGGGCGTGGTCTCTCGAATCATCTGCATGGCATCTACGCCATTGTCCGATTCGCCGACGATCTTGTAGTTCTGATTCTCCAGCAACATACGGACGGCCAGACGGATAACGGGGTGGTCGTCGACTATAAATACGGAATGCATGTTCAACTTCCCTGCGGGCGAGTGAGGGTGACGGCTGGCACCTTATCCCAGTTGGAAGTCATCGGGCATGCGAGGAAGGGCTATTAGCCCTATATGGGAAATGGCTTACAGGATAAAACAAATCGGGCTACGCAATGAGCGTATGGAACTCGATGTCAAACCTTGTTTGGTAACTTTTCATTGATTGTTAGTCGTGTTGTTTATCGATGACGGGCATAGGTAGGAAGTTTCCTAGGTAGACAGGTGCAGCGAGCGCCTTAGCACAGGCTGCACCTGCCTGGCTCAGGTCGGGCTGGAGCGCCCGGTCATTTCGCGGGCCATTTCGCTGGCATAGCTGTCGGTCATCCCGGCGATGAAGTCGATCATGCGCAGGAACGCGCTGTGCAATGAGGCGTGCGGGTCCGGTGCATTGTTGCCAATCAGGTCGAGTACACGGCGGCTCTTGAACGACGGTGTGCGGCCGCCGTGCTGTTCGAGGGCCGCGCCGCAGAAGGTGTTGAGGAGGATCTCGAGCGTGGTGTAGGCGCCGATCTCGTGCAGGGTCTTGCGTTTATCCTGGAAGATCTTGTTGCGCGCCATGTCTTTGGCTTGCAGTACGCAGTGCTTGGCCGGGCCGTGCATGTGCTCGACCAGGTCGCCGCTCAGGTGCCCGCCAAGCAGCGCCGTTTGCTGCTCGACGAAGGCGCGGGCGGCGGCGTTGGTCAGGTGTTCGATGGCCTTGCCGCGCAAGATCGCCAGCTTGCGCCGGCGCGAGTCGCGGGGGCCGAGTTGGCGATAGGTCTCCGGCAGGTCGTCACCTACCAGGTCGAGCAGCAGCGCCTCGACTTCCGCATACTGCAGCAATTCCATTTCCACGCCGTCTTCCAGGTCGATCAGCGCGTAGCAGATGTCATCTGCGGCCTCCATCAGGTAGACCAGAGGGTGGCGTGCCCAGCGCTGGTCCTCCAATTGTGGCAGGCCCAGTTTGCGGGCGATCTGTTCGAGCAGTGGCAGTTCGCTCTGGTAGCTGCCGAACTTGTGTTTCTTGTAGCCCAGGGCATCTGCATGACGGGCGCTCCAGGGGTACTTCAAGTAAGTACCGAGGGTGGCGTAGGTCAGCCGGGTGCCGCCGTCGAACTGGTGATACTCCAGTTGGGTGAGGACGCGAAAGCCTTGGGCGTTGCCTTCGAAGTTGAGGAAATCGGCACGCTCGTCGTCGCTCATGTCGTCCAACCAGCCACGCCCTGCTGCCTGCTGGAACCAGTGGCGGATGGCGTCTTCGCCGGAATGGCCGAACGGTGGGTTGCCAATGTCGTGGGCCAGGCAGGCCGATTGCACGATCATCCCCAGGTCACTGGGCTCGCACCAATCCGGCAGGCTGTCACGCAAGGTTTCGCCTACCCGCATGCCGAGCGAGCGGCCGACGCAGCTGACTTCCAGTGAATGAGTCAGGCGCGTGTGAATATGGTCGTTGCTGGAGACGGGGTGTACCTGGGTCTTGCGCCCAAGCCGGCGGAAGGCGCCGGAGAAGATGATCCGGTCGTGGTCCTTGTGGAAGGGGCTGCGCCCGAGTTCTTCGGGGCTGTACAGGGCTTTGCCCAGGCGTTCGCGGGTCAGCAGGGTATGCCAGTCCAAGGCTCGATCTCCTGTCGGTCGATGGGCATAGCTTCCTGGGTCGAGAGGCACCATGCAAGCTGAAGGTTGACGCGGTTTTTTGTAGGGGTAGCCTTGTGCTGCGAAGAGGCTGGTGTGGGCTGCAGGTATCTGCCGGGCCTGCACCGGCCTCTTCGCAGCACAAGGCTGCTCCTACACGGGGCGTGTTGGGGGCTAAATGTCAGGGTCGCCGGCCATTTTGCAGATACAGCCGGACCAGCGGCAGCAAGCTGCTGCCCAAGCGCACCAGCCGTGTCAGGTTGCCGCTGCGCACGCCCTTGCCAGTCAAAAAGCCCAAGGCGACCACGGCGCCAATGCCCCACAGCGGGGCGTGCTTGATGCCAAGCCCCCCGTGCAGCGAACTGCCCATGCCGCGTATGCGCTGCAGGGGTTCGAGCAGTTGCCCCGACTCGTGGCGGATTTCCTGGCGGTGCATCTCCATGCGCAGGCGCAGCAGCGCTTTGCGCAGTTCGCGTGGGTTACGCGTGTTGGGGAGTTCAGGCAGGCTCATGGCAACAGGCGCTCCCGGTCCTTGGCGAGTTCTTCGAGGGTCGCTCCGAAAGGCGATGACTCGTCGAACACTGCCGCTTTCAAACGCAACCCGCAGTACAGCGCGGCTAATCCATAGAACACGCACAGGCCGATGATGCCCGCCAGGCGATAACTGTCCCACAGCAGCACCAACAGCAACCCTGACAGTGCTGTCAGCAAGAGCAGGGCGAACACCAGTGCCAAGCCTGCGAACAGCAACAAGCTCAAGGTGCGGCCTTTTTGTTCCTGCAGCTCGATCCCGAACAGTTCGATGTGGCTGTGCAGCAGCCCGAGCATGGCCGCGCCCAGGCGCTTGCCGGAAGCGCTGGTGCCGATGGCGTCATTCTCCATGGGTGACCTCTCAGCGCCTGGCCAGCAGGCCGATCAACAGACCGACGCCTGCGGCAATACCGATGGCCTGCCAGGGGTTCTCCTGTACGTACTGCTCGGCGCTGCCGAGGGCCGCCTGGCCACGGTCGCGCACCGATTCCTGGGTCAGCTGCAGGGTTTCGCGGGCCTGGGTCAGGCGGTCGTGGATCTGCTCGCGCAATTCATCCGCTTGGTCGCCGGCCAGGTTGGCCGTGTCGGCAAGCAGCTTCTCGGTATCGCGGACCAGGGCCTGGAAGTCAGCCATCAATATCTCTTGCGCAGTCTTTGCCGATTTGCTGGCCATGGGGTCTCTCCCTGTCGATGTGTGATGGTAGTTCGAGTGATAGCACGCGCGGAAGGTTCAAGTGCCTGTGCTGGTATGGGCTTTGCTAAGTGTTTGCCACGTTGCGGGGCGCCACCGGCGGGCATTGCGCCGATTCAGGGCATCCTGCGTGACGTGTACCGTTAAACCTTAACCCAATCCACGACAAACCCAAGAAAAAACCACGCAGGCCTCGCCCATGTCATCCGATAGGGCAGGGGGCTGGCACCGATTCGGTGCAGGGATGCAGGTTCTTGAACTGTCCTGGTGCCTTTTCAGCAGGTCTGCCTATTTCATGGAACACATGCACAGCGCGATGGACTCTCTGGTCCACGGTTCAAATACCCTGTTCATCCTCATGGGCGCCATTCTGGTGCTGGCCATGCATGCTGGCTTCGCTTTTCTCGAAGTGGGCACCGTGCGGCACAAGAACCAGGTCAATGCGTTGTCGAAGATTCTCAGCGACTTTGCCATCTCGGCGCTGGTGTACTTCTTCATCGGCTACTGGATCGCCTATGGCGTGAACTTCTTCCAGCCGGCGACGGCACTGGCAGCCGACCATGGCTATGCGCTGGTCAAATGCTTCTTTCTGTTGACGTTCGCGGCGGCCATCCCGGCGATCATCTCTGGAGGGATTGCCGAGCGGGCGCGTTTTGTCCCGCAGCTGTGTGCCACGGCGTTGATCGTGGCGTTTGTCTATCCGTTCTTCGAAGGCGTGGTGTGGAACGGCAACCTGGGCGTGCAGGCTTGGCTGCAAGCACGCTTTGGCGCGCCGTTCCATGACTTTGCCGGTTCCGTCGTGGTGCATGCCATGGGCGGCTGGCTGGCACTGGCCGCCGTCGTGCTACTGGGCGCCCGGCGCGGGCGGTACCGCGATGGGCGCCTGGTGGCATTCGCACCGTCGAGCATTCCGTTCCTGGCGCTGGGGTCGTGGATCCTGATCATTGGTTGGTTCGGCTTCAATGTCATGAGCGCCCAGACCTTACAGGGGGTCAGCGGCCTGGTGGCGATCAACTCGTTACTGGCCATGGTCGGGGGCACCTTGGCGGCGCTGCTGGCCGGGCGTAACGACCCAGGGTTCTTGCATAACGGGCCGCTGGCTGGGCTGGTGGCGATTTGTGCTGGCTCCGACCTGATGCACCCGATTGGCGCGCTGGCCACCGGCCTGGTGGCCGGGGTGCTGTTCGTCTGGAGTTTTACCGCGGCGCAGAACCGCTGGAAAATCGACGACGTGCTGGGTGTGTGGCCGTTGCACGGCCTGTGTGGCGTGTGGGGTGGCATTGCCTGCGGCGTGTTCGGCCAGGTGGCGCTGGGCGGCATGGGTGGCGTCAGCCTGGTCAGCCAGTTGCTGGGCAGCTTGATGGGGGTAATGGTGGCATTGCTGGGGGGCTTTACCATCTACGGTGCAATCCGCGCAGTGCACGGCTTGCGCTTGAGCCACGAGCAGGAGTTCCAGGGCGCGGACCTGTCGCTGCACCGCATCGGTGCAACCAGTCAGGATTGAGCGAGGTCAGGTGCGCGCAGGGCGGGACGGACCTAGAATAGGCTTTTCCAAAGCCAAACCGAGACCCGCCCCATGCTGCCTGAATGCCAACTGTTCGGCACCCTCGGCTGCCACCTGTGCGAAGTGGCCGAGGCCGTGCTGATGCCTTTCGTCGATCATGGCCTGTTGGTGGAACTGGTCGACATTGCCGATAACGAGGCCATGTTCGAGCGCTACGGCCTGATCATTCCGGTGCTGCGGCGGTGTGACACCGGTGCTGAGCTGCACTGGCCGTTCGATGCCGAGCAAGTGGTGACGTTTCTCGCGCCGTGAGCCCGAGGCTCTGGCCAATTTGCAGATGCTGTGTGGCGCGCTTGAAGAATACGCGCGCTGTTCGGCGCACCGGTGGTCACGGGGTACCTGCCGGGGCTGCAATGAGCCGAGGGTGAATTGACGACGGCGAGGGCAAGACCGTATGCTGTATATAAATACAGTATCCGAGGTAAAGCCATGCTCAACGTCGAGCAACTCAAGTACAGCGTCAACCGCATGCCTGTAGAGCGGGTGTGCGACGCCGTTCTGGAACTGCGCCTCGAGGGCCTGGTGACCGATGACCGCACACCGTTCGGCAAGGTCCACTTCAACACCTGTTTTGCCGAAATCGAGGCCTTGTTCCAGCGTGCCGGCTACCACCGTGGGCTGGATGTGGTGGGTTATCAGGGGTTGTTGTATGCCTTGTATGACCCCGGCCGCTGGGAGGCGGTGCAGGTGCTGCGCTGGTTGAAGGAGCGCAGCGAGGCGCGGGATCAGGCTGGTTGAGGTGGCGGGCTTGGGGGATAATGCGCGGCCTTGTACCTTTCGAGCACTGCCATGACCCCGCCTTTCGACCCCGCCCGCCAGCAAGCCAGCACGGTGTGCCTGCCACCCGGCAACTGGGCGACGGTGCTCGATTGCCTGTGTGACCATTTCAAGGCCATCGATCGTGCGCAGTGGCTTGACCGCTTTGCCCGTGGCCGGGTGCTGGATGCCCAGGGGCAGGCCATCCCTGCCGAACTGGCTTACCGACGTGGCATGCGCTTGCATTATTTTCGCGAGGTGCCCAACGAGCGACCTATCCTTGTGCAGGAGGCCGTGCTGCACGTGGATGAGCACTTGGTGGTCGCCGATAAACCGCATTTTCTGCCGGTTACACCCACCGGTGAATATGTCGAGCAGACCCTGTTGCGCCGGCTGATCCGGCGCCTGGACAATCCGCACCTGGTGCCATTGCACCGCATCGACCGGCATACCGCAGGGTTAGTCCTGTTCTCTGCCAATCCGCAGACCCGCAGTGCGTATCAGCGCTTGTTCCCCGAGCGACGGATCGACAAGCGCTACCAGGCCATCGCCGCTGCCATGCCGCAGCATGAGTTCCCGCTGGTGCATAAAAGCCGTCTGGTGCATGGCGAGCCGTTTTTTCGCATGCATGAGGTCGAGGGCGCGGACAACAGCGAAACCTTTGCCCAAGTGCTGGAAACGCAGGGCGATTTGTGGCGTTACGGTTTGTCGCCTGTAACCGGCAAGACCCATCAGTTGCGTGTGCACATGGCGGCGTTGGGGGCGGCGATCTGCAACGACCCGTTCTACCCCGATCTGCTCCAGGTCGAAGACGATTACCAAAAGCCGTTGAAGTTGTTGGCGCAGAGCTTGCGTTTTGATGACCCGTTGACGGGGGAAGAGCGCTACTTCGAGAGCCGGTTGCACCTGGACTGGTAACGCCCAGCCTGCCATCCGCGGCCTCTGTAGGAGCAGCCTTGTGCTGCGAAAGGGCCGGTGCAGGCAAAGCAGATATCTGCAGCCCCCACCGGCCTCTTCGCAGCACAAGGCTGCTCCTACAAAAGCGCAGCGTTTCAGCGGTTGAAGCGCTCCACCAGCGAGTACTGGCTCCCCGCCGTGCTGGTCAGCTCTTCGCTGAGCTGTGCCGAATGTTGGGCCTGTTCGGCGGTCTGGTCGGCCAGTGTGGCGATGGTGCTGATGTTGCGGCTTATCTCGTCGGCCACAGCGGTCTGCTCTTCGGTAGCGGCCGCGATCTGGGTCGCCATGTCGGTGATGTTGGCCACCGCTTCGCTGATCCCGACCAAAGCCTCATCGGCCTGCATCACCCGGTCGACCCCTTCCTGCGCCTGGCGATGGCCGGTTTCCATGGTCAGCACTGCATTGCTGGCGGTCTGCTGCAGCTTGGCGATCAGGTTGTGGATCTGCCCGGTGGACTCGGCGGTGCGCTGGGCCAACTGGCGTACTTCATCGGCCACGACGGCAAAGCCACGGCCCATCTCACCGGCGCGGGCCGCTTCGATGGCAGCGTTCAGCGCCAGCAGGTTGGTCTGGTCGGCGATGCCTTTGATCACATCGACCACACCGCCGATTTCGTCACTGTCCTTGGCCAATTGCGTCACCGTCTGGCCAGTTTCACCCACGGCGGCCGACAAACGCTCGATGGCCTCGCGGGTTTCACCGGCAATCTGCCGGCCCTGGCTGGTCAGGCGATTGGCTTCCTGGGTGGCGTCGGCGGTGCGCTGTACGTGGTTGGCCACTTCCTGGGTGGTGGCGGCCATTTGGTTGACGGCGGCCGCCACTTGTTCGGTTTCCACGCGTTGGCGCTCCAGCCCGGAGGAGCTCTGGTGGGCCAGGGCGTCGGATTGCCGTGCCTGTTCGCTGAGGTGTTCGGCACTGTCCTGCAGGCGCGTCAGGCAGGTCTTCATGCGTGCATCCTGGCTGAGCATGGCCATTTCCAGGCGGGCCTGAACCCCACGGCTGTCGGTGTACATCTGCGCGATCAGCGGGTCGGAGGTGGTTTGCTCGGCCAGCCGTAGCAGACGCTTGAGGCCACGCTGTTGCCAGGTCAGCCCGAGCAGGCCGAGTGGTACCGACAGGGCGGCGGCCAGGCCGAAGCCCCAGGAGTGGCCCAGCCAGTTGCCGATCAGGAAGCCCACCTGGCTGACCAGGATAAACGGCAGCCAGTCCTGCAGAATCGGCAGCCACTGATCGCGACGTGGCACCGCCGACTTGCCCTGGTTGAGGCGCTGGTAGAGGGCTTCGGCACGACGGATCTGTTCGGCGGTGGGCTTGACCCGCACCGACTCGAAACCGACCACCTGGTTGTTGTCGAAGACCGGCGTGACATAAGCGTTGACCCAGTAGTGGTCACCGTTCTTGCAGCGGTTCTTGACGATGCCCATCCACGGCTGGCCTTGCTTGAGGGTCTGCCACATGTGGGCAAACACCGCCGCCGGCACGTCAGGGTGACGCACCAGGTTGTGCGCCGCGCCGGTCAGCTCCTCGCGGGTGAAGCCACTAATGTCGATGAACGCGTCATTGCAGTAGCTGATCACGCCCTTGGCGTTGGTGGTGGAGATCAACCGCTGCTGGGCAGGGAAAGTCCGTTCTCTCTGGGTAATCGGCTGGTTGTTACGCATGGGTCGGTAATCCGCAAGAATCCGCAAGGCTTTGGTGAGGTATCGGCAAGCCACTGGTTTTATTGAATGGATATTTAATGTGCTTGATTTGTGGCAATGAGCCATCTTCTGATTTGAGCTAGGGAGCGGCTGATTTCGATGAAGATAGCGGCATTATTGCTAATTTATGACGGGCGGGTCGGATGATGACTTAGTGGGCGGCAAAGAGCCAGCATCCTAATGGTGCGTGATTGGGGAGGCGGTGTAGTGTGTATGCCATCAGAGCGTTGTCGCCTGTGAGATCGAGCGCCGCGCGGGCGGCGCTCGATCTCAAGAGCGCCGCAGAACCACCGTCAATCTACCCCCCAGCAATCAGCTGACGTAGCACGTAATGCAAGATCCCCCCGGCCTTGAAGTACTCGACCTCATTCAAGGTATCGATCCGGCACAGCACGTCGATCTGCTCCTGTTGCCCGTCCTCACGGGTGATGCGCAGTTTCAGGCTCATGCCCGGTCGAATGTGCGCGTCGTTCAGGCCCAGCACATCGATCTTCTCTTTTCCGGTCAACGCCAGTTGCTTACGATCGTGCCCGGCGTTGAACTGCAACGGCAGCACGCCCATGCCCACCAGGTTTGAACGGTGGATGCGCTCGAAGCTTTCCGCCAGCACTGCCTTGACCCCCAGCAGGTTGGTGCCTTTGGCGGCCCAGTCGCGGCTGGAGCCGGTGCCGTATTCCTGGCCGGCGATTACCACCAGCGGCGTGCCGTCTGCCTGATAGCGCATGGCGGCATCGTAGATCGACAGTTTTTCACCCGTGGGCACGTACAAGGTGTTGCCGCCTTCCTCGCCCGCGAGCATCTCGTTGCGGATACGGATGTTGGCGAACGTACCACGCATCATCACCTCATGGTTGCCCCGCCGCGAACCGTAGGAGTTGAAGTCCCGCGGCTCCACACCCTTGTCGCGCAGGTAGCGCCCGGCAGGGCTGTCGGCCTTGATGTTGCCGGCCGGGGAGATGTGGTCGGTGGTGACCGAGTCGCCCAGCAGGGCCAGGATGCGTGCCCCTTGGATGTCCTTGATCGCTGGTGGCGGCCCGCCGATGTCGTCGAAGAACGGCGGGTGCTGGATGTAGGTAGACGCGTCCTGCCAGACATAGGTGGCCGCTTGCGGCACCTCGATGGCCTGCCACTGTGCATCGCCCTCGAAGACTTCGGCGTACTCCTTGTGGAACATCGCGGTGTCGACCTTGGCCACAGCGGCGGCGATTTCCTGCTGGCTGGGCCAGATATCGCGCAGGTACACCGGCTGGCCGTCCTTGCCGGTACCCAGCGAATCGCGGGTAAGGTCCACGCGCACGCTGCCGGCCAGGGCATAGGCCACCACCAGCGGCGGCGACGCCAACCAGTTGGTCTTGACCAGCGGGTGCACGCGACCCTCGAAGTTACGGTTACCCGAGAGCACCGAGGCCACGGTCAGGTCGGCGCTGCCAATGGCTTTCTCGATCGCCTCATCCAGTGGGCCGGAGTTGCCGATGCAAGTGGTGCAGCCATAGCCCACCAGGTCAAAGCCCAGCTCATTTAGGTACGGCGTCAGCCCGGCTGCCTCGAAGTAGTCGGTGACCACCTTGGAGCCAGGGGCCAGCGAGCTCTTGACCCAAGGTTTGCGCTGCAGGCCTTTTTCCAGGGCCTTTTTCGCCACCAGCCCGGCGGCCATCATCACGCTTGGGTTGGAAGTGTTGGTGCACGAGGTGATCGCGGCGATCACCACCGCGCCGTCACGCAGGGTGTGGGTCTGGCCTGCGTGGCTGTAGTCGATTTCGCCCGCCTGGTCGGCGTTGCCCACCGCCACACCGCCGCCGCCCTCACTTTCCAGGCGGCCGACTTCCTTGGCCAGCGGCTTGGGCTGCAGTTCGATGAAGTGGTTGAACGCTTGGCTGACCTGGCCCAGGGCGACGCGGTCCTGAGGGCGCTTGGGCCCGGCCAGGCTGGCCTCGACCTCGTCCATGTCCAGCGCCAGCGTGTCGCTGAACAGCGGTTCCTGGCCCGGCAGGCGCCACAGGCCTTGTGCCTTGCAGTACTGCTCGACCAGTTGCACCGTTGCCTTCGGGCGGCCAGAAAGCCGCAGGTAGTCGAGGGTCACCTCGTCGACCGGGAAGAAGCCGCAGGTGGCGCCATACTCGGGGGCCATGTTGGCGATGGTGGCGCGGTCTGCCAGGGGCAGGTCGGCCAGGCCGTCGCCGTAGAATTCGACGAACTTGCCCACCACGCCCTTCTTGCGCAGCATTTGTGTCACGGTCAGCACCAAGTCGGTGGCGGTGATGCCTTCACGCAGCTTGCCGGTGAGTTTGAAGCCGATCACTTCCGGGATCAGCATCGACACCGGCTGGCCAAGCATGGCCGCCTCGGCTTCGATGCCGCCAACGCCCCAGCCCAGCACGCCCAGGCCGTTGATCATGGTGGTGTGCGAATCGGTGCCGACCAGGGTGTCGGGGAAGGCGTAGGTGCGGCCGTCTTCGTCGCGGGTCCAGACGGTGCGGCCCAGGTATTCCAGGTTGACCTGGTGGCAGATGCCGGTGCCCGGCGGCACGACGCGGAAGTTGTCGAAGGCGTTCTGGCCCCAGCGCAAAAAGGCGTAGCGTTCGCCATTGCGCTGCATCTCGATGTCGACGTTCTGGGTGAAGGCCTGGGGGGTGGCGTAGCGGTCGACCATCACCGAGTGGTCGATCACCAGGTCGACCGGCGACAGCGGGTTGATCCGCTGCGGGTCGCCACCGGCCTTGGCCATGGCGGCACGCATGGCCGCCAGGTCGACCACGGCGGGCACGCCGGTGAAGTCCTGCATCAGCACCCTGGCCGGCCGGTACTGGATTTCCCGGTCGGATCGGCGCGCTTCAAGCCATTGGGCGATGGCGCGCAGGTCGTCGCCGGTGACGGTCTTGCCGTCCTCCCAGCGCAGCAGGTTTTCCAGCAACACTTTCAGCGACATGGGCAGGCGTTGCAGGTCGCCCAGCTGGCGGGCGGCCTCGGTAAGGCTGTAATAGTGATACGTAAGGTCATCGACCTTGAGGGTTTTAAGCGTGTTCAGGCTATCGAGCGAGGGCATTGCCAACTCCTTCTGCGCCGGTGCCCGGCAAATCGGGTGTTTGCCGGTGTCACCGCTCTGTTTCGATCCGCACGGTACGGACCTGGCTGAATGGTCAGGTTAGACCGGTTTGGCTTGGCTGACCCTTTTCTGGACCGGCGGGACGTGTCGCAGGTTCCGAACTTCCTTTATTATCGCCGCCCTGCCGGCGCCTGTTGCGCGCCCGCCGTAGTGGAGTGAGAGATGAGTACCCTGTTCATGCATTGCCGGCCCGGTTTCGAGGGCGAGGTCTGCGCCGAAATCAGCGAACACGCTGCCCGCCTGGGGGTTGCCGGCTATGCCAAAGGCAAACCGCAGAGCGCCAGCGCCGAGTTTGTCTGCACCGAGGCCAACGGCGCCGAGCGACTGATGGGGGAACTGCGCTTCGCTGAGCTGATTTTCCCGCGTCAGTGGGCCCGCGGCGGTTATGTCGAGTTGCCAGAGAGCGACCGCATCAGCGTGTTGCTGGAGCACCTGGCCGACCTGCCTGTCTTCGGCAGCCTGTGGCTGGAGGTGCTCGACAGCAACGACGGCAAGGAGCTGTCGACGTTCTGCCGCAAGTTCGAAGTGCCCCTGCGCAAGGCACTGGAAAAGGCCGGCCGCCTGGTCGAAGACGCCAGCCGCCCGCGGCTGTTGCTGACCTTCATCACCGGCCGGCGCGTGTTTGTTGGCCTGGCCGCAGGCAACAACAGCGCCCTCTGGCCGATGGGCATCCCGCGCCTGAAGTTTCCCCGGGAGGCGCCCAGCCGTTCGACCCTCAAGCTGGAAGAGGCCTGGCACCAGTTCATCCCCCGCGAGCAGTGGGAGCAGCGCCTGGGCGACGACATGACCGGTGTCGACCTGGGTGCCTCGCCGGGTGGCTGGACCTATCAGCTGGTGCGCCGCGGCATGCTGGTCACCGCCATCGACAACGGCCCGATGGCCGAAAGCCTGATGGACACCGGGCTGGTCCAGCACCTGATGGCAGATGGGTTTACCTGGCAGCCGAAGCAGCCGGTGGACTGGATGGTTTGCGACATCGTCGAGAAGCCGGCGCGGACCACTTCGCTGATTGAGACCTGGCTGGGGGAAGGCCTGTGCCGCGAGGCGGTGGTCAACCTCAAGCTGCCGATGAAGCAGCGTTACGCCGAGGTGCGGCGCCTGCTCGACCGGATGGAAGCCACGTTCAAGGCGCGCAAGATCCGGGTTTCGATCGCCTGCAAGCAGCTGTATCACGACCGTGAGGAAGTGACCTGCCATCTGCGCAGGCTGGACCTGAAGCCGCGTTGAGTGCAGGTGCGGCGCGTGGCCCTTGGTCCGCGCCGCACGATGCGCGACAATGACGATCATTTTTGGAGCCACCCATGACTGACTTCACCCCCGACGCCGTCCTCGATGCCACCGGCCTGAACTGCCCGGAGCCTGTGATGATGCTGCACCAGCACGTCCGGGACCTGGCTGCTGGTGGCCTGCTCAAGGTCATCGCCACCGACCCGTCGACCCGCCGCGATATCCCCAAGTTCTGCAACTTCCTCGGCCACGAGCTGCTGCAGCAGCAAGAGGATGCGGGCACCTTCCTGTACTGGATCCGCAAGAAAGCCGACTGAGCCGCTCTGGAACACGCCGCGCGTAGCGCCTACACTGCGTTCCCCTGACAGGAGAGCGCCATGCTGATAGTTGCCGACGAGAACATTCCGCTGCTCGATGCCTTCTTTGAAGGTTTCGGCGAGATCCGCCGCTATCCGGGCAGAAGCCTCGATGCCGCCAGCGTCAAGGACGCCGACGTACTGCTGGTGCGTTCGGTGACCAAGGTCGACCGCCAGCTGCTCGAAGGCAGCCGGGTGCGTTTTGTCGGCACCTGCACCATCGGTACCGACCACCTCGACCTGGACTACTTTGCCGAAGCGGGCATCCACTGGAGCAGCGCGCCGGGCTGCAATGCCCGCGGTGTGGTGGACTACGTACTGGGCAGCCTGCTGACCCTGGCCGAGCTGGACGGTGTAGCGCTGCCCGTGCGCACGTATGGCGTGGTGGGCGCAGGGGAGGTCGGTGGCCGCCTGGTGCGTGTACTGCATGGCCTGGGCTGGAAGGTGCTGGTGTGTGACCCGCTGCGTCAGGCCACCGAAGGGGGCGATTACGTCAGCCTCGAGACGGTGCTGGAACAGTGCGATGTCATCAGCCTGCACACCCCCTTGCAGCGCGGCGGCGAGCACCCTACCTGGCACCTGCTGGGCCAGGCGCAACTGGCGCAGCTGCGCCCTGGCGCGTGGCTGATCAACGCCAGCCGTGGCCCGGTGGTGGACAACGCGGCCTTGCGTGAGCTGCTGCTGGACCGTGAAGACGTGCACGCCGTGCTCGATGTGTGGGAAGGCGAACCGCAGGTCGACCTGCAACTGGCCGACCTGTGCACGCTGGCGTCGCCGCACATCGCCGGCTACAGCCTTGATGGCCGGCAGCGTGGCACGGCGCAAATCTATCAGGCGCTGTGCCGTTTTCTCGGCCAAGCTGAGCGCGTGAACCTGGCCGACCTGCTGCCCAAGCCGCCGCTGGCGCAGATCGAGCTCGATGCCAGTACCGACCCGGCCTGGGCCTTGGCCACCCTGTGCCGCGCCGTGTACGACCCGCGCCGTGACGACGCGGACTTCCGCCGCAGCTTGAGCGACGACCCGGCCGAGCAGCGCGCGGCCTTCGATCAGTTGCGCAAGCAGTATCCGCCGCGGCGTGAGGTCGAAGGGCTGGCGGTGCGGATTCGTGGCGAGTCGCCGCAACTGGCGCAGTTGGTCAGTGCGTTGGGTGGGGTGTTGGTCTGAGTGACGGGCAATAAAAACCCGGCGCACGCGCCGGGTTGTAATGAATTCGCCGATCAGCCCTTCTGGGCGTTTCCGACCCGGCTTTGTTCCAGTTTCTCGCAGGCTTTCTGGATCATCTGCTCGGTGATCGGAACCTCGCGCCCCTGGGCGTCGATGATCGAACCGCACGCCTGAGGTTGCGGGGTGTTCTGCGGTTTTGCGGTGTCGCTGCTGTGCTGCAAGCTCATATCGGTCTCCTCATCAGGTTCAAACTCAGGGTAACCCTGTGCGATGACTGGCCAGTGACAGCCCCTTGGGCGTCACGGCAGAAACAGTCCAACAGAAACGGCGCTAAAGCTCCAGAGGCTGTTTAGATCGAAAAGCTATAGCCACCCTCGGGCGCTCCTCCCGTACCGATGAGTGGTAGTCTGCTGCATCCTCGCCGTTTTGGTTACCGCCATGCCCGAATCCGTTTCTGCAGGTCAACGTCGCGCTTTGCGCCTGAGTTGGCAGTTCGTTTGCCCGTACCGCCGGCAGATGCTGCTGGCGTTGCTGGCGTTGGTGGTCACCGCTGCTATCACGCTGTCGATGGGGCAGGGCATTCGCCTGCTGGTGGACCAGGGTTTCATGACCCGTTCCGCGCACCAGCTCAACCAGACCATAGGCCTGTTCCTGCTGCTGGTGTTGGCACTGGCGGTAGGGACGTTCAGCCGCTTCTACCTGGTCTCGTGGATCGGCGAGCGCTGTGTGGCTGATATTCGCCGCGCGGTGTTCGATCATCTGGTCGGCCTGCACCCAGGCTTTTTCGAGGACAACCGCAGCTCCGAGATCCAGTCGCGGCTGACGGCCGACACCACGCTGTTGCAGTCGGTGATCGGCTCTTCGCTGTCGATGTTCCTGCGTAATGCCTTGATGGTGATCGGGGGCGTGGTGCTGCTGTTTATCACCAACCCCAAGCTGACCAGCATCGTGGTCGTGGCCTTGCCACTGGTGCTAGCACCGATTCTGTTGTTTGGCCGTCGTGTGCGCAGCCTGTCGCGGCAGAGCCAGGATCGGGTGGCAGATGTCGGCAGCTACGTGGCCGAGACCCTCGGGCAGATCAAGACCGTCCAGGCCTACAACCACCAACCGCTCGATCGCAAGCTGTTCGCGGGCACTGTCGAGGCGGCCTTCAACGTGGCCAGGCAGCGTATTGCCCAGCGCGCCTGGCTGATCACCCTGGTCATCGTGCTGGTACTTGGCGCTGTGGGCGTCATGCTCTGGGTCGGTGGCATGGACGTGATCGCCGGGCGTATTTCGGCAGGCGAACTGGCCGCCTTCGTGTTCTATAGCCTGATCGTCGGCAGCGCGTTCGGCACCCTCAGCGAGGTGATTGGCGAGCTGCAGCGTGCCGCAGGCGCGGCCGAGCGCATTGCCGAGCTGTTGGCGGCGCGCAGTGCGATTCTGCCGCCCCACGTAGCGGCCTCGCTGCCGCACGGCCGTGTGACTGGGCATATCGAGTTACAGCAGGTGCACTTTGCCTACCCGTCACGGCCCACAGTCGCTGCCATCGACGGCCTGAGCCTGACAATCGAGCCGGGGCAGACCGTGGCGCTGGTCGGGCCTTCGGGCGCTGGCAAATCCACCCTGTTCGACCTGCTGCTGCGGTTTTACGACCCTCAGCAGGGGCGCATCCTGCTCGACGGGCAGGCAGTTACCGAACTCGACCCCGCCGAGCTGCGCCGGCAGTTCGCCCTGGTGGCGCAGAACCCTTCGTTGTTTCGTGGCACGGTAGAGGCCAACATTCGCTATGGCCGGCCAGAAGCAACGCTGGCGGAAGTCGAAGCGGCGGCCCGTGGTGCGCATGCCGACGGGTTTATCCAGCAGTTGCCGCAGGGCTACCAGACGCAACTGGGGGAGGGCGGCATTGGCCTTTCTGGCGGGCAGCGGCAGCGCTTGGCAATTGCCCGTGCGTTGCTGGTAGATGCGCCGATCCTGTTGCTGGATGAGGCCACCAGCGCCCTCGACGCGCAAAGCGAACACCTCATTCAGCAAGCCCTGCCCAGCCTCATGGCCGGTCGCACGACGCTGGTGATCGCTCACCGCCTGGCCACGGTGCAGCACGCTGATCGCATCGCGGTGATCGACAAGGGGCGCGTGGTGGCAGTTGGCACACATCGCCAGCTGATCGAAGAAAGCCCGCTGTATGCCCGGCTGGCCTCGCTGCAGTTCACCACAGGCTAGCCTGTCTTGGTTCTGTAACATTTCTGTAGGAATTGCCTGACACTATTGGCTTCAACTGTTGCGCAAGTGCTCAAGCTGGCTGCTATCGAACGATGGCAGCCTTTTTTTTGCATGCCAGCCTACGAGGACATGGAGTGTCTTTCCCAGCGCTGCCGGTGTGCGCTGTTCCTTCCCTACTGGTCTTGAGATCTGCGATGTTGCGTAAATCCCTCAGAGTGCAAATTCTCTCCCTTCTGGGCGGCAGCCTGGCAGCCATGCTGCTGATCGCCCTGGTGTGTTTCCAGTTTTTGTCTTCCAGCGTGCGCGGCTATGCCGAGTTAGTCGATGGCCCGCTGCGCGCTTCGCAATTGATCGATGAAGCCAACCTGCAGTTCAAGGTCCAGGTGCAGGAATGGAAGAACGTGCTGTTGCGCGGTCGCCAGCCCGCCGAGCTGGACAAGTATTGGCAGCAGTTTCAGGCACGCGAGCAGCAGGTTCAGCAGTTGCTGGGGCAATTGATCGACAGCAGTGACACTAGGCTCAAAGCCCCCTTGCAGCAGCTGCGAGATAGCCATCGGCAGTTGGGCCAGGCCTATGCGCAGGGCCGCCAGGCGTTTATCGCTGCAGGGGGCGACCCGGTAGCAGGCGACCTGGCGGTCAAGGGCGTGGACCGTGCCGCCAGCGAACAGATGAGCGAACTGGTCGAACAACTGCGCGGCGATGCCCGTGAACGGGCTGCGGCCATCAATGCCAGCGCCGAGCGCACCGTGTGGCTGGGCCTGCTGGTGATGCTGGCGTCGGCGGTACTGGTTGGCCTGCTCAGCCTGTGGCTGATCAACCGCAGCCTGATCGAACCGATCCGCCAGTTGATCGACTATGTCGCACAACTGAGCCAGGGCCGCTTCGGCGCCCGCGTCGACAGCCGCCGCGAGGATGAGCTGGGGCGTTTGGCACGGGCGGCCAATACCCTGCGTGACTTTTTGGCCGAGACCGTCGGCCGGCTGCAGGACAACGCCCAAGAGCTGGAAGGTGCCAGTGGCCAGTTGCGCAGCATCGCCGCCGACATGGCGCGCGGCACGCATGACCAGTTCCAGCGCACCGACCAAGTGGCGACGGCCATGCATGAGATGTCCGCCACTGCCCAGGAAGTGGCCCGCCACGCCGTCGACGCCGCCCGCGCTGCCGATGATGCCGACCACAGTGCACAGGCTGGTGAGCAGGTGATGCAGCAGACCATCGACATCATTGGCGTGGTCAACCGCGAAATCGCCGGCACGGCGGCGGTGATTCGCGACCTGGAACATGACAGTACGCGGATCGGCAAGGTGCTCGAAGTCATCCGTGGCATTGCCGAGCAGACCAACCTGCTGGCGCTCAACGCCGCCATCGAAGCAGCCCGCGCGGGCGAGGCCGGACGAGGCTTTGCGGTGGTGGCGGACGAGGTGCGCAGTTTGGCCCAGCGCACGGCCGCGTCGATTGCCGAAATCAACCAGATCATCGAGGCGGTGCAGTCGGGTGCGGTGGAGGCGGTCAAAGCCATCGAAAGTGGCCAGCAGCGCAGCGAAGAGGGGGCCGAGCAGGTCCAGCAGGCCGGGCAGATGTTGCAGCGCATCACCTTGGCGGTGGAGGCCATCCGCGACATGAACCGGCAGATCGCCACGGCGGCGGAGGAGCAGACCAGTGTGGCCGAGGATATTTCGCGCAACCTGATCGAGATCACCCGCATCGCCACCACCAACCAGGAAGCGGTACAGCAGACCGAACAGGCTGGGCAGCGTTTGCATGGGTTGTCGGGGCAGTTGGGCGAAGTGACGTCGCGGCTGACGGCCTGACCTGCTGTTCAAGGCCGCTCCTACAAGGGGAAACCCGCCACTAGCACTGGGAATCCAGGCGTAAGTGTGGCGGATTGTCGCCATGCGACCCGCTGTCTCACCCCTTAGCCATTGGTCTAAGCCCGGTTGGCACATTCCCTGCTTAAGCGCGCCCGGGCCACGGCCCGAGGCGATCGTGCCCCGATCTCGCGAAACACCCAACGAGAACACAACAACATCCGGGCGTGCATGCCGGGGCCAACGACTGCCAATCCTTCACATCAATTGGATTGAGCTAATGAAAAAAATACTGCTGACGCTCCTTTGCCTGAGCGTCATCGGCTGCTCCAAACCCGCGGAGCCGGAAAAGACCGTCGACGTCCTGCTGATTGGCGGCGGCATCATGAGTGCAAGCCTGGGCACTTACCTCACGGAGCTTGAGCCGAACTGGAAGGTCGACGTCTACGAGCGCCTGGACCAGGTCGCCGAAGAAAGCTCCAACGCTTGGAACAACGCCGGCACCGGCCACTCCGCGTTTTGCGAGCTGAACTACACCAGCGTCGGCAAGGATGGCAGCATCGACATCAGCAAGGCCGTGGGGGTCAACGAGCAGTTCGAGGTGTCCAAGCAGTTCTGGGCCTACCAGGTCGAGCAAGGCGTGCTGAGCAACCCGAAGTCGTTCATCAACAATGTGCCGCACATGAGCTTCGTCTGGGGTGACGACAACATTGCCTTCCTCCACAAACGCGTCGATGCCCTGCAGCACAGCTCGCTGTTCCGTGGCATGGAAATCAGCGAAGACCACGAGCAGATCCGCCACTGGGCACCGCTGGTGATGGAAGGCCGCGACCCTGCGCAGAAGGTCGCCGCCACGCGCATGGCGATCGGCACCGACGTGAATTTCGGCGAGATCACCCGTCAACTGTTCGCGTCGATGACCCGCAACCCCAACGTCACCCTGAACCTTAGCCACGAAGTGCGTGACATCGTGCGCAACGACGATGGCACCTGGCGTGTGGTGGTGGCCGACCTGGCCAAGGGCGGTCACGAGGTGGCGGTCAATGCCCGGTTCGTCTTCATCGGTGCCGGGGGCGGTGCGCTCAAGCTGCTGCAAAAATCGGGCATCCCCGAGGCCGAAGGCTATGCCGGCTTCCCAGTGGGCGGCCAATTCCTCATGACGGATAACCCGGACGTGGTTGCACGCCATCAGGCCAAGCTGTATGGTAAAGCCTCGGTCGGCGCACCGCCGATGTCGGTCCCGCACCTGGACACCCGGATGATCGACGGCAAGCAAGTGTTGCTGTTCGGGCCGTTCGCGACCTTCTCCACCAAGTACCTCAAGCAGGGCTCGTTGCTGGACATGTTCGCCTCGCTGAACAGCCACAACGTGCTGCCCATGGTGAACGCCGGCATCGACAACATCGACCTGAGCACGTACCTGATGGGGCAGTTGATGCTCAGCTTCGATGACCGCATGAATGCGTTGCGCGAGTACTTCCCCAACGCCAAGAACGCAGACTGGAAGCTGCTGCAGGCCGGTCAACGCGTGCAGGTGATCAAGAAGGACCCCGTGCTCGGTGGCGTGCTGCAGTTCGGTACTGAAGTGGTCGCCGCCCAGGATGGCAGCATTGCTGCACTGCTGGGGGCTTCCCCGGGTGCCTCGACCGCAGCGCCAATCATGCTGACCGTGCTGGAGAAGACCTTCAAGGACCGCCTCAAGACCCCTGAATGGCAGGCCAAGCTGAAGCAGATCGTGCCCAGCTATGGGCAAAAGCTGAACAACGACCTGGCGCTGACCAACCAGACCCGGGCGTGGAGCAGCGAGCGCCTGCAACTGCTGTATGTGCCGGTACAAGCCGAGCAATAAGTAGCGTTGCGTCACTGACTGTAGGAGCAGCCTTGTGCTGCGAAGAGGCCGGTACAGGCACCCACTGATGGGTAGGCCTGCGCCGGCCTCTTCGCAGCACAAGGCTGCTCCTACAGGTCAGGGGGATTTTTTCGCGCACAACAAAAAGCCCGCGCAAGGCGGGCTTTTGAATAGGATTTGGTCGGAGAGACAGGATTCGAACCTGCGGCCTTCTCGTCCCGAACGAGACGCGCTACCTGGCTGCGCTACACTCCGATGAACGAAATCCTACTGCATCCCTTTTTTGCACGCAAGCCCTTGTTGTTAAAAGGGCGTTTGCCAAAAAGGGCGGCTGAATCACAGCTCTTTGACGGTACGAATCTGGTCTTTGTTCAGGCGCGTACGCTTGCCATCGAGTTGCTCGAATTCGTAGAAACCAGAGTCCTCATCAAAGGATGGGGTGTCCACAGCCTGGATCTCGCGGCCATCATTCAGGGTAATGACGGTCGGCGATGCGCAGCCGGCGAGGGCGCCCAGGCCCAAGGCAAGCAGGAAGGCGGGAAGGGTCCGTTGAATCATCGTGTTTCTCCAGTGCGACAGTGCTAGATGACTTTAAGACGCAGGGCGTCCACGCAAGTTCCTTTCCAGTGCAGCATAGCGGTAAAGCCAGGGTATTGACCAAGGGCAAGCCATAGGGGCACGAGGTTGTATCGGGGGGGCTGTGTTATAAATGCGCCATCCCATCTTCTTGTGACGGACCCCCATGAAAGCCAAGGCAGATACCCCGTTCGTGCCCCTGAACATCGCCGTGTTGACGGTCAGCGACACGCGCACCTTCGACAATGACACCTCCGGTCAGCTGTTCGTCGATCGCCTGACTGCGGCCGGCCACCAGTTGGCATCGCGGGTATTGCTCAAGGACGACCTGTACAAGATCCGCGCCCAGGTCGCGACCTGGATCGCCGATGACGCAGTGCAGGTGGTGCTGATCACCGGCGGTACCGGCTTCACCGGCCGCGACAGCACCCCGGAGGCCGTGGCTTGCCTGCTGGACAAGCAGGTGGACGGTTTCGGTGAGCTGTTCCGGCAGATTTCCGTGGCCGACATCGGCACCTCCACCGTGCAATCGCGGGCCCTGGCTGGCCTGGCCAATGGCACGCTGGTGTGCTGCCTGCCGGGCTCGACCAATGCGGTACGCACCGGTTGGGACGGCATCCTGGCCGAGCAGCTCGATGCCCGCCATCGCCCGTGCAATTTCGTGCCCCACCTGAAGCAGGCAGCGGCCTGTGAAAGCCGTGGTTGAGTCTGTCCAAGCCCGGCCCCTGATGCCGGTGGAAGATGCACTGGCGCGGCTGCTGGCCTTGGCAGAAGCCGCACCCATCCAGGAAACCGAAAATGTGTCGCTGGCCGACGCCGAGGGGCGCGTGCTGGCGCGTGACCTGGTGGCCTCGCTCGACCTGCCGCCCTGGCCGAACAGCGCCATGGACGGCTATGCCCTGCGCCTGGCGGATTGGCAGGGTGAGCCCTTGCCGGTGAGCCAGCGCATCTTCGCCGGCCATGCGCCGCAGCCGCTGCAGCCGGGTACCTGTGCCCGCATCTTCACCGGCGCGCCGGTCCCGGCTGGCGCTGACTGCGTCGAAATGCAGGAAAACGCCGAAGTGGCTGACGACGGCCGGGTGCGCTTCCTCGAACCGCTGAAGGTCGACCAGAACATTCGTCCGCAAGGCCAGGAAACACGCCAGGGCGAGCAGGTGATGAGCGCCGGCACACGCTTGGGCCCGATCGAGCTGGGCTTGGCCGCGACCCTTGGCCAGGCCCGTCTGGATGTGGTGCGCAAAGTGCGCGTGGCGGTGCTGTCGACCGGTGACGAGCTGATCGAGCCTGGCCTGCCCCTGGGGCCAGGGCAAATCTACAACAGCAACCGCCGCTTGCTGGTCAGCTGGCTGCAACGCTTGGGTTGTGATGTGCGGGATGCGGGGATTTTGCCCGATGACCTGGCGCGCACCCGTGAATGCCTGGCGGCATTGGGCGATGTCGACCTGATTCTGTCCACCGGTGGCGTTTCCGTGGGCGAGGCTGATTACCTGGGTGCCGCCCTGCGCGAGGCTGGCGAGTTGGCCTTGTGGAAGCTGGCGATCAAACCGGGCAAGCCGCTGACCTTCGGGCACTTTCGTGGCGTCCCGGTGATTGGTTTGCCGGGCAACCCGGCATCCACGCTGGTCACGTTCGGGTTACTGACCCGGCCGTATCTGTTGCGCCGTCAGGGCGTGGCTGATGTCACGCCGCTGCGCTTCGACATGCCAGCGGGCTTCGACTGGCCCAAGCCAGGTACGCGCCGCGAGTACCTGCGTGCACGCATCGAGCAGGGCCAGGTGCGTATCTACAAAAACCAGAGCTCTGGCGTGCTGCGCAGCGCGGCCTGGGCCGAGGGCTTGGTCGAGGTGCGTGAAGGCAGTACGCCGAAGCAGGGCGACAGTGTGCCGTTCATCCCTTTCAGCGAGCTACTTGGTTGATCGCCCAAGCCAGCCGCCCGCCAGTGGCGTGGCGCTGGCGGGCTGCACCTGGTTGAGGCGCATGTGCACGTTTTCCAATTGCTGGGCGGCGATGCTCCAATCGTGACGCTGGCGGGCGAATTGCCGGCCGGCTTCGCTCAATTGGGCCATGCGCCAAGGCTGGTTGAGCAGTTGGGTGATCAGCAGGGCCAGTTGGTCGCCATCGTCACTGCCCAGGTAGTGTTCGCCGTTGTTCACGGCCAGCCCTGATACCCCCTTGCTGGTGGTGATGACCGGCAGCCCCGCAGCCATCGCCTCAAGCAGCTTCACCTTGGACCCTCCGCCATACAGCAGCGGGGCGAAGAACAGTGCTGAGCGACGTTGCAGTTCGCGCAGGTCGGGGCGGTAGCCGACCCACTCGATGCGTGGGTCGTTCCAATGCAACTTCCAGCTGGCCGGCAGGGCGTGGCCGGCAATGGCCAGGCGCACGGCCGGGTTACTCATCCACACCTGCGGCATGATCTCTTCCAGCGCCCATTCGATGGCTTCAAGGTTCGAGCCATATTCGAAGTTGCCGACAAACAGCAGGCGCTGGCTGTGCAACGCCGGTTGCACGTGCTGGTAGAAATCGCAGTCCACGCCACTGACCACCACGTTCACCGGGCGCCCGCTGATCTGGGCGATCAGTTCAGCGTCGTGGCTGCTGACCGCCACTACTTCGCTGGGTTGGCGCAGCACCCGTTGCTCCCAGCGCCGATAGCGCCAGCGGTCGAATGCATTGAGCGGGCGCAGCCACAGCGGCAGGCGGTCATGGCAGGCGCCGCCCATCACCGATTCCAGGGTGTGCTCGCTGAGCATGAAGGGCAGCCCGCGCGCCTGCAGGGCTTTTTCGAACGGCTGGAAACTGTAGCTGTGCTCGATCTGGATGACGTCCCAGGGTTCGTCTAGCAATTGCTCGAAGCGGTGCCTCAGGCAGGGCGCCAAACCATTGATGATCGCCCGCATGGGGTAGTCGATGATCGGTGACGCCAGCAGGTTGAGTGGGCTGTGCAGGGCGCGCCTGGGCAACACGATCAGCCGTTCGACCCAGGGCTCAAGGGCGTCACGGGCCGCATCGCTCAGGGGGATCTTGGACTGCACCAACAGGGTGATCCGGTGGCCACGCTGGGCGAGTTCGCGCAGCAGGTGGTATTGCCGAGTCTTGCCGCCGCTGGTGGTCGGCCAGGGTAAGTAGGGCAGTGTCCAGAGTATGCGCATGACCCGGAACCCTCGTAACAGATCGCGGATAAAAAGACGCGCCCGTCGGCAGTCAGCCGATCACTGCTGCCGGGGCGCGTCCATGGCTGTCGGTGAAGCAGGCCTCAGGTGATAAGAGTCAATAGATTGACTCTTTGGAGGATTTATTCACCTGGGTCAAATACTTGTCAATGGTGGCTTTCCTGAGCATAGCCGCGCATTCGCGGGCGTGTAAAAAATGGGTGAAATCCGCTGTTATTGTGCTCGGCATGCAACGATCGGTGTGTGAAGGTGGTCGAGATCTGGGTTAGCTATTTTTTCATGGAGAAGCGCGATGCAAGGGCGCAAGGCAATGTTGATCCTGCACGGCAAGCAGGCGATGAACGAAGCGCTGCGCAGTGCCGTGCTGGCGCTGCGCGAGAGCGGCTGGGTGCTGGATGTGCGGGTCACCTGGGAAGCCGGGGACGCTCAGCGCTTGGTGGGCGAGGCATTGGCCGCTGGCTACACCCATATTGTCGCGGGCGGCGGCGATGGTACGTTGCGCGATGTCGCTGAAGCCATGGGCTTGGCAGCGGCCCAGGCCAGCCTGGCGCTGTTGCCCTTGGGCACCGCCAATGATTTCGCCAAGGCCGCGGGCGTGCCGCTGGAGCCGGACGCCGCACTGGCACTGCTGAACACCCCGGCGCGGCCTATCGACCTGGGCCAGGTCGGTGATCAGCTGTTCCTCAACATGGCCACCGGCGGCTTCGGCAGCCAGGTCACGGCCAACACCTCGGAGGACCTGAAAAAGGTCCTGGGCGCTGCGGCCTACCTGTTCACGGGGCTGTCGCGCTTCAGCGAGTTGCAGGCGGCCTCAGTGGAGCTGCAGGGCCCTGACTTCCACTGGCAGGGTGATCTGCTGGCGCTGGGTATTGGCAATGGCCGGCAAGCCGGCGGCGGGCAGGCACTGTGCCCGGAGGCGCTGGCAGACGATGGCCTGCTGGATGTCGCCATACTGCCAGCGCCGCAGGAAGTGGTGGGGGCGTTGCGCGACCTGCTGGCCGGGGATGGGTTGTTTGTCCGGGCCAGGCTGCCTTGGGTTGAGATCAAGAGTTCGCAGGGGCTGGACATCAACCTCGACGGTGAGCCGCTGCAGGTCGACAGCCTGCGCTTCGAGGCAAAGCCCGCCGCGTTGCAGGTGCACTTGCCGGTCGACTCGCCGTTGCTCAGTCGTCCAGGCTGATGATTTTTTCGCGCACCGCGTACAGCACCAGGCCCGCCACATCGTGAATCTGCAGGCGTTTCATGATTTGCGAACGGTGGGTTTCCACGGTTTTGATCGAGAGCCCCAAGCCACTGGCGATCTCCCGGGTGGATTTGCCCCGCACGATCAGGCGCAGGATTTCCAGCTGGCGTGCGGTCAGGTTGTGGCGGTCGCGGTTCGGTTGCTTGCGGTGCTGGGTATGCAGCAGCGCCTGGTTGATGACGGTGTGGGCGATCGCCGGGCTGAGGTAGCGCTCGCCGTTGCGCAGGGCGCTCAGGGCCTGCAACAGCTCGGTCGCGCTGGTGTCTTTGAGCAGGTAGCCATGGGCGCCGCTTTCCAGGGCCCGCATGATCAGGTCTGGGTCGGTGTGCATCGACAGGATCAGCACCTTGCAGGTGCTGCCGCTGGCGCGCAGTTGTGTCAGGGCATCGAGGCCGCTGGTCGAGCGCATGGAAATGTCCAGCAGGACGATGTCGGGTGCCAGGTTGCGCACGTGCTCAAGCAGCAGGTTGCCGTCATCGGCTTCACCGGCCACGCAGTAGCCCGGGATGTCGGAGACCAGTGCACGGACCCCGGCGCGGATCAGCGAGTGGTCGTCCACCAACAGCAGTCTACAGGTCATGGGCGGTAAAGCTCCTGGCGCGTTCCTGGGTGCGGGGCGGCCACGGGAACAGCACTTCGATCTGCGTCCCCACGCCAAGCTGGCTGGTGATGTCGAGACTCCCCTGCAAAGCCGTCACCCGTTCCTGCATGCCGGCCAAACCGCGTTGCCCTGCCTCGGCCGGGTGCCTGGCGGGAACAAAGCCGCGGCCATCGTCCTGAATGGTCAAGGCAAGCCCTGCGGGGCTGCGTTGCAGGCGGATCGACAGATTGCGCGCCTGGGCATGGCGCAGCATGTTGGTCACGGCTTCCTGGGTGATGCGAAACACCGCCATGGCGACGGCTTCGTCAATACCGCCCAGGCGTTGATTGCAGACCAGGCTCCAGTGCACATCGGTTTTTTCCAGCGTGCGCAGCAGGTGCGCGCGCAGGCTGGCCTCAAGGCCCAGGCTGGCCAGTTGCCGAGGGTTGAGCAGGGCACAGACATCGCGCACGTTGCTCAGCGCGTTGTCGAGCGTGGTGCACAGGGTGTCGCAGTGGCTGTGCAATTCATCGGGCATACGCCGTTGCAGCCATTGCAACTGAAGCTTGGCTGCAGTGAGCAGTTGCCCGATGTCGTCATGCAGTTCGCGGCCTAGATGCTGGCGCTCGCTTTCCTGCACCATCAGCATGCGCTTGGCCAGTTCCGCCGGGTGCAGGCGGATCGACCCGGCCCCCAGGCCCACGTGCAGGCCTACGCCAAGCATCGCCGCGACGTGCAGCAGTAACAAACTGGCCGGTATCGCTTGGCCGGCCATGTACAGCAGCAGGTTGGCGACCACGGAGGCCACGCACAGCACGATCGTCATCCAGCGCAGCAGGGCAGTGCGGGAGCAGCAGCGCAGAAGAATCTTCAAGCGTGGGAGCATAGATAGAAAAGCCACTGAAGTATTGCTGATGGGGGCCTTGCACAAGTCTTACCAGAGGCTTTGGCGCAGTACTTTATATGTTTTGCGGGGCACGTCCTCAATCAGCCTTGATGCCGGCTGCAGGCGGTCGCTGGCGAGCATGGTAACACTTCACACGGCGTTGGTCGCTGTTGGGCAATGCTTTGAAACCTCATGTTTACGGGCTGTTTCGGCACGTTCGTCCGACTCGAGTCAATAGCAAAGTGCCAGCCACTATTCGTCTGCCAATCATGCCGAGTGTAACTAGGGCAATAATCACGCGCGCAGTGCTGGCGACAGTTGGCGAAACTTCCAAGTTTGGCCAACACGCCCTTAGTTGCTCTTTTGTTAGTTAATGTGAAACGCGGGGGTGCGTGCCTTGGGCGGCTGTCGTGGCTGTATGCGGGTGAGTGCAGTGGCTGCCGCGCTCATCGCAGGCGGCACAGGCTTGCGGTAATGGTTGCTCGAGCACGCTGGCCAGTTCATTGAGCAATGTGATTTGTTCGCCGGTATCCAAGTTCAGCTGCCCAGTGCGCGGGTCGATCAGCTCCAGTTGCCAGGCCAGCAGGGTCAGGCAAGCGTCGGTTGCGGGCAGGGCTTCACGTTGCAGGCGCTGCTGCTGGCAGGCCGGTGCGAGCAATTGCTGCAGAACGGTGGCGTAGTGGGCAACTTCGAGCAGGTCAAGGCGGGTGGCGCGCCTCGCGAGCGTGTCGAGGGCGGTGTTCAGGCAACCGCAGGCGTCTGCGTCGTTGTCGATCAGTTCCAGGTGCTGCAGGCATTCCTGGGACTGGCTCAGCAAGACTTGCGCATCCAGCAGAAAGTCTTGCAACGCACCTTCAAACGATAAGGCACTGTCCATCAGGACGCTCGGGCGCGTTGGGCGCGGGCAAGGGGCGGGCACGGCGATACGGTAGCGAACAAAAGCCTGACTCCATTCATGCAATGAGAATGGCGTCACATTAATGGCTAATGGATATCGCGAACATCAGGTTGCACCCGATTGCATCTAAGGGTTTCCCTGATGAGAGGCCAGGGTGCAACAAGGTGCTAACGGGCACGGGCCTGCCTCGATGTGCCCGCAGTAAAGCATGATGGTAAAGTGATATCAATTACCTTCGCGGCATTTTCCCGCAAGGGTCAAGGTGCGCGTGAACCCGCCGATACAGGGTGGATGAATACACTTTTCCGACTCAAGCCTGGGGGTTTCCAATGGCTGGCATTCTCGACACAGTAGACCAACGCACGCAATTGGTGGGCGAGAACCGCCTGGAAATTCTGATGTTCCGCTTGGCAGGTCGGCAGCTGTTCGCGATCAACGTGTTCAAGGTGCAGGAAGTCCTCCAACTGCCCAAGCTGACCCTGATGCCGCAGCGCCATGCCTTTGTCTGCGGTGTGGTCAACCTGCGTGGGCAGACCCTGCCGGTGATCGACCTGTCCCAGGCGATCGGCATGCGGCCCCTGCAACCCGGGCCGGACAGCACCATCATCGTGACGGAGTACAACCGCTCGGTGCAGGCCTTCCTGGTGGGTGGCGTCGACCGCATCGTCAACATGAACTGGGAAGCGATCATGCCACCGCCGACCAGTGCCGGGCGCCAGCACTACCTGACCGCCATCACCAAGGTCGACGAGAAACTGGTCGAAGTGATCGATGTGGAGAAGGTCCTGGCGGAAATCGTGCCTTACAACGCCAAGGTCTCCGGCGAACGGCTTGCCGACCCCGTGCTGGCCCGCGCCAGAGGCCGTGAAGTATTGCTGGTGGACGATTCCAGCGTTGCCTTGGCGCAACTGCGTGACACCCTGTCGCAACTGGGCATGAAGCTGCACGTGGCCAGTGATGGCTTGAAGGCGCTGCGCCTGCTCAAAAGCTGGGCTGACGCCGGTGAGAATGTGTGCGAGAAGTTGCTGATGGTGTTCACCGACGCCGAAATGCCGGAGNNGACCACCGAGATCCGTAGCGATGCCCGCTTGCGTCAGCTCTACGTGGTGCTGCACACCTCGTTGTCGGGCAGTTTCAACGAATCCATGGTCAAGAAGGTGGGCTGCGATAACTTCCTGTCCAAGTTCCAGCCGGATCGCCTGGTCGAGGTGGTCAAGCAGCGCTTGCTGCTGGATACGGCTACTGCGTGATCCCTGGCCCTGCCGGGTATAAGCTTGGCGTTTCGAATGACGCGAGGCGGCAGGGATGTTTCTGAGTGAGTTGTATCGATACCCGGTGAAGTCGGGGCAGGCGCAAAGCCTGCAGGCTTCGCCGGTTGGCCAGTTGGGGTTACTGGGCGACCGCCGCTGGATGGTGGTGGAGGCAGAAAACGGCCGCTTCCTCACCCAGCGTGCCTGGCCACAGCTCGGCCAGCTCAGTGCGAGCGATGACGATGCTGGGCAGTTGCTGCTGGAGGCCCCAGGGCAGGTGCCGTTGCGGGTGCCTGTACCGCTTACCGACGATGACTTGCGGGGCGTGACTATTTGGCGCGACACCCTGCGGGTGCCCGATGCTGGCGAGGCGGCGGCGAACTGGCTGTCGGCGCTGCTGGGCAAGGCCGTGCGGCTGGTGTATTGCCCGGAGCAACGGGCGCGTTACCTACCCAATGGTTATGGCTTGAACAGTGACCGTGCGGCGTTTCCGGATGGTTTTCCGCTGCTGTTGATTGGCCAGGGGTCGTTGGACGAGCTCAGTCGGCGTGTTGGTCGGCCCATGGAAATGCTCCGGTTCAGGCCCAACCTGGTGGTACAGGGCGCAGAACCGTTCGCCGAGGACGGCTGGAAGCGGATCCGTATCGGCACCCTCGAGTTTCGCGTGCTCAAGCCCAGCGTGCGGTGCATTTTCACCACCATCGATCCACGGACCGGCGAACGCAGCCCGGACCGCGAGCCCATGACCACGCTCAAAACGTTCCGCGAGAAAGAAGGGGATGTGTTGTTCGGGCAGAACCTGGCGGTGGATGGCAGTGGCGTGCTGGAAGTGGGGATGAAGGTCGAAGTCCTGTAGGAGCAGCCTTGTGCTGCGAAGAGGCCGGTAAAAACACCCTGGATCCTCGGTGCTTTTACCGGCCTCTTCGCAGCGCAAGGCTGCTCCTGCAAGGGGTAGCTTACATATCGTCGAAGTAGCGCTCGTGCCAATCCACCAGCGGCTGCGGCGAGTTGAGCTTCTGCCCGTAGATCACCGAATACGACAGCACGTTCTGTACGTACTGGCGCGTCTCGTCGAACGGGATCGATTCCACCCACACATCGAAGCTCAGGTGTTTGGCGCCCTTGAGCCACTGGCGTACCCGCCCGGGGCCGGCGTTATAGGCCGCCGAAGCGAGTACCCGGTTGCCATTGAACTGGCTGTGCACCTGGCTCAGGTACGCGGCCCCCAGCTGAATGTTCTTGTCGGGGTTGAACACCTGCGCCGGCGAGGCTAGCGGGATGCTGAACTTGCGCGCGGTTTCCTTGGCGGTGGCCGGCATCAACTGCATCAAGCCGCTGGCACCCACGCTGGAGCGCGCATCTTCCATGAAGGCACTTTCCTGACGGGTAATGGCGAACACCCAGCTTGAATGCAGGCCGCGGACCTTGGCCTCGCGCACCAGGGTGTCGCGGTGGGCCATCGGGAAGCGGATGTCCAGGTCATCCCAGTACTGGGCTTGGCTGATGGTCCGAATGGCCGGGAAGTACCAGCGCAGTTCATAGGCCAGGCGTGCCTGGGCGACCATCTCGTCACGGGTGAAGTGGCGGCTGACGTGGTACCACTCGCGGCGCCCTTCGACGATCTGCCCGCGGGCATGGAATTCCAGTGCACGTTGAATGCCCGGGGTATTGCGCACCTTAGTGACCAACTGCTGGCTCAGCACCAGGGGCTTGTTGTTCAGCTGGTAGGGGGTTTGTGCGCGGTCGGCAGCGAGGAAACCATAGAAGTCACGCTCGCGCGCCACGGTCTTGTACAGCAGTGGAATTTGCGGGTTGTTCGGTTGGGCCAGTTCGAGGCTGCGTGCCTGCCAGTACTTCCAGCGGTTGCTGCTGGCCAGGTCCTGGGGCAGGCGCTTGGTCAGCTCGTAGGCATCTTCCCAGCGGCCCAGGCGCAGCAACAGGCGCAGGCGCCATTCGCTGACGGTGTTGTCGCGCAGCTCGGGGTCGTAGCGGGTCATCAGGTCGAGCGCGCGTGGGTCGTAGCGGCGCGCCAGGGTCAGGCCGATCTCGCGGGCGATGGCCACCTTCTCGTCGCGGGAGAAGTGCATGCGCTGGGCATAGTCGTCGAGCAGGGCCATGGCCCGCTCCGGGTCCTGCCGGGCCAGTCGGCGCAAGCCGAGGCTGACCACGTCGGACATGGCCTCGTTGACCGGGGTGAAGCGCGACGGTTGGTTGAGCAGCTCGGGCTTCTGGGCCACATCGATCAGCAGGCGCCCTTGCGGGCCGAGGGTGGTCAGGGTTTTGACCAGGTTGTTGGCCAGGCCGTAGTTGCGCGCCTGGGCCGCCAGCTTGGTGCGGTTCCAGCGCTTGGCCTCGGTCAACTGGCCCTCGGCGGCCCACATGCCGAACAGCGTGTCACAGGCCGCCGGTTGCGACTTGCCGACATTCCACAGTTTATCGGCCGTGGCATAGCCTTCGGCGCGCAGGCCGTGGCTGAGCTGGTACTGGCCGTTGAGGCAGTCCAGTTCGGTGAAATTGAGCTTGGGATCGTAATACTTGACGAAGGTGTTCCATTCGCCGCGCTCGGCCAGCCAGCGCAACCAGCGCAGTTTCATCCAGTTGGCCTGCGGCAGGTCGCCGTGTTTGGCCAGGAACCCTTCGATTTCTTCGTTGCTGGCGCTCTTCAGGCGTGCGGTCAGCTCGTCGTAAGTCAGGTAGGGCGTCAGCGGGTAATCACGCAATTGCTGGGCATAGCGCAGGTACGGGCCTTTGTCGCCCTTGGCCAGGGCGCGCTTGGCCTCGTCGTAGTACTGGCGCTGTTGAGTGAGGTCGAGGGCCTGCGCCGCGCTGGCGGTGGCGGCGGTAAGCAGCAAGCAGGATGCAATCTGTAACAGGCGGCTGCGCATGATACGTCCGGGCAGTTGAACCATGGGGAAGTGACGGCGAAGCCAGCACTGTTGGAAGCTATGCCTTAGCTTAGCCGTTTGCCGGCGGCAGATGAAAGCACAGCGCTTGTATCAAGACATTATGTTCGACCAGATGTCGTAAAGCCCTCACCGGGTGGTCAACTTAATGCCGTGGGGGCCCAAGTCAGGTAGAATGCGCGCCCGATTTATGGAGACCAACATGACCCTGCTCAAATTCAGCGATGTGTCCCTCGCATTCGGCGCCATGCCGCTGCTGGACAAAGTGTCCTGGCAGATCGCTCGTGGCGAGCGGGTGTGCATCATCGGCCGCAACGGCACCGGCAAGTCGAGCATGCTGCGCCTGGTCAAGGGCGAGCAGAAGGGCGACGACGGCGAGATCTGGCGCGCTCCGGGCCTGAAGATCGGCGAGCTGCCGCAGGAATTGCCGCGGGCCGACGAGCGCAGCGTGTTCGATGTGGTGGCCGAGGGCCTTGATGGCGTTGGCGCGTTGCTGGCCGAGTTCCATCACCTGAGCCAGAACATCCAGGGCGACGAAGACCTGGAAAAACTCATGCACGTTCAGCACGAACTCGAAGCCCGTGACGGCTGGCGCCTGCAGCAGGTGGTGGAAAGCACCCTGAGCCGTCTGCAGCTGCCTGCCGACAAGACCCTGGCCGAGCTGTCCGGTGGCTGGCGCCGCCGCGTGCTGCTGGCCCAGGCGCTGGTGTCGGAGCCTGACCTGCTGCTGCTCGACGAGCCGACCAACCACTTGGACATCGGTGCGATCGCCTGGCTTGAAGAGGCGCTGCGCGGGTTCAATGGCGCGGTACTGTTCATCACCCACGACCGGTCCTTCCTGCAGAACCTGGCCACTCGCATTCTCGAACTGGACCGCGGCGGGCTGATCGACTGGAACGGCGATTACGCCAGCTTCCTGGTGCACAAAGAAGCCGCCCTGGCAGCCGAGGAAACCGCCAACGCGCTGTTCGACAAGCGCCTGGCCCAGGAAGAAGTGTGGATCCGCCAGGGCATCAAGGCCCGGCGTACCCGTAACGAAGGGCGCGTACGTGCCCTCAAGGCCTTGCGCGTCGAGCGCGGCGAGCGCCGTGAGCGTCAGGGCAAGGCGAACATTCAGATCGAGGCGGCGGACAAGTCCGGCAAGCAGGTCATGGTGCTGGAAAATATCAGCTTCGCCCATGCCGACGGCCCGATGCTGGTCAAGGACTTCTCCATGGTCCTGCAGCGTCAGGACCGTATCGGCCTGCTGGGCGCCAACGGTACCGGCAAGACCACCTTGCTCAAGATGATGCTCGGTGACCTGGAGCCTATCTCGGGCAAGGTCGAGCGTGGCACCAAGCTGGAAGTGGCCTACTTCGACCAGATGCGCCATCAGCTCGATCTGGAAAAGACCGTGATCGACAACCTGGCCGAAGGCCGCGATTTTATCGAGATCGATGGCCAGAACCGCCACGTGCTCAGCTACCTGGGCGACTTCCTGTTCAGCCCCCAGCGTGCCCGTACGCCGGTCAAGGCGCTGTCGGGTGGTGAGCGTGCGCGCCTGCTGCTGGCCAAACTGTTCAGCAAACCGGCCAACCTGCTGGTGCTCGACGAACCGACCAACGACCTGGACGTGGAAACCCTCGAGCTACTCGAAGAGGTGCTGTCCAACTACAAGGGTACCGTGCTGATGGTCAGCCACGACCGGGCCTTCCTCGATAACGTCGTCACCAGCACCCTGGTGTTCGAAGGCGAGGGCAAGGTACGCGAGTATGTGGGTGGCTATGAGGACTGGATCCGTCAGGGCGGTTCGCCGAAGCTGCTGGGCGTGACCGAAAGCAAGGGCGGCAAGTCCGAGCTCAACAGCGCGGTGGTGGAGAAGCAGGACGTGCAAGCCGCACCTGCGCCCGCAGCAGCCGTGGCCGACGGCTCGAAGAAGAAACTCAGCTACAAACTGCAGCGTGAGCTGGAGATGTTGCCTGGGCAGATCGATGCGATCGAACAGCGCATGGCCGAGGCGCAGGAAGAAGTGAATGCGGCGGGCTTCTATCAGCGGCCAATCGCCGAGACTTCGGCGGTGCTGGCACAGATCGAGAAGCTGCAAGGCGAGCTGGATGTGCTGGTAGAGCGCTGGGCTGAGCTGGAAGGCTGAGCAGCGGTTAACCTGAGCCGGCCTCTTCGCGGGGCAAGCCCGCTCCCACAGGATTGCCACATACCTCAAGGCCTGTGGCGTACCTGTGGGAGCGGGCTTGCCCCGCGAAGAGGTCGGTACAGGTTAAATCATTCCTTCTTCTGTAGCCGCACCGCCAGCACGTCACATGGCGCGCCATGCAGCACGTCGTTGGCAGTGGAGCCCAGCAGCAAAGCCAGGCCATGTCGGCCATGGCTGCCGACCACGATCAGGTCGCACTTCTGGTCCTTGGCCAGTTGGTGGATTTCCTGGCGTGGCTGGCCGTAGGTCAGGTGGGAATCACCGCGGTTGATGTCCGGGTATTTGTTGAACAAGCGGTCCATGCGCTCCTTGGCCTGGTCGAACTGCTGCTGTTGCAGCTGCGACAGGTCCATGGGCACGTCACCCCCAAATGCCATGGCCATCGGTTCGACGATGTGCACCAGCGAGACCTTGGCGTTGTAGGGCGCGGCCAGCGCCATGGCGCGCTTGATCACCGGGTCGCATTCCTCGGTCAGGTCGACGGCGACCAGAAGATGTTCGTAGGACATGAGCGGTACTCCTGACAATCGCGATAGAAGAAGTATGGTCGCTTTCGGGCGGGTCTTCCGTGAAAAATGGCTAACCAGCTCATTTGCAACGCTTTATGGGGTCTACTGATATGACGGTATTGCTGGTGGTGTCAATCCTTGCGCTGATTCTTAGCCCGCTTTCCTGGTTGCGCACGTCGCGCAAGCAGGGCGAGCAGATGAACCTGCGCCTGGAAGCGCGGCGCATGGGCCTGGCCATGCAGCTAGCGCCCCAGCAATGGCCGCACTGGCTGGAAAAGGAGCCGCCAAGCCCCTGCCCGCAGTACCACCGTGGGCGGCGCAAGGGGCGCGAGGACAGCTTCTGCTACTGGCAGGTCACGCCAGGCGTGTGGTGGAACCAATGGCGCGAGCCGTGTGAGGACCCGCGCCTTGCCGAGGCTTTTGCGCGCTTGCCGGCCAGTGTCTACAAGGTTGAAGCCGACCCCCGCATGATCGCTTTGTACTGGACCGAGCGGGGCGATAAATCTGTATTGCAGGATATTGCGCACGTCCTCGAAACCCTCGCCTGACCCCTCGGCAATTAAAAAGCGGCGTTAAACGACAAAGCGGCGGCTTGGCAGAGCCCCTGAAGGGGTGGGGTGCCAAGTCGCCGCTTTGCGTTCTGCTGCGCAGAAAAGGCCAGGCAGGCCGGGAATGCTTGAAGCCATTGGCAGTGTAGCCGGCTGCCAGCAATCTGCTGGAAAAAATCTTCACTTGGCAGGCACGTGCCTGTTTTCCCATCGTCAATTGCTGACATGAATGTGCAGCGATCACTGACGTCATGCTTTGTACCCAGACCCTACAAAATGACCGGAAAGTCGTGTTTTCACTCAGTGCGTGAGCATTTGACAACGCTGATCTTTTCGGAGAATGTGTGCACACCCAAATCAAACGGGCGTATGAATTGAGCGTTTGTATGTCACACGGCTCGTTCATAGTCCCGACTAGCGCGCTGACGGGTGTGCCTGGGGCAGGGCGGCATGGCCTGCCTGATGCAGCAGCGACCGGCGTGTACAGTTAGCTTCCATATCGTGGAGATCAGTTGATGATTTACGAAGGTAAAGCCATCACGGTTAAGGCTCTTGAAAGTGGCATCGTCGAACTCAAGTTCGATCTCAAGGGTGAGTCCGTCAACAAATTCAATCGCCTGACCCTGAACGAGCTTCGCGAAGCGGTCGATGCCATCAAGGCCGACGCTTCGGTCAAGGGCGTAATCGTCAGCAGCGGCAAGGACGTGTTCATCGTCGGCGCCGACATCACCGAGTTCGTCGACAACTTCAAGCTGCCCGAGGCCGAGCTGGTAGCCGGCAGCCTGGAAGCCAACCGCATCTTCAATGCCTTCGAAGACCTCGAAGTGCCGACTGTTGCCGCCATCAATGGCATTGCCCTGGGCGGTGGCCTGGAAATGTGCCTGGCGGCCGATTACCGGGTCATGGCCAGCACTGCCAAGATTGGCCTGCCTGAAGTCAAACTGGGCATCTACCCAGGCTTCGGCGGTACCGTGCGCCTGCCGCGACTGATCGGTTCGGACAACGCGGTCGAGTGGATTGCCGCCGGCAAGGAAAACCGTGCCGAAGACGCCCTCAAGGTCGGTGCCGTCGACGCCGTAGTCGCCCCTGAGCTGCTGCAAGCCGGTGCATTGGACCTGATCAAGCGCGCCATCAGTGGCGAGCTGGACTACAAGGCCAAGCGCCAGCCGAAACTGGAAAAGCTCAAGCTCAATGCCATCGAGCAGATGATGGCGTTCGAGACGGCCAAAGGCTTTGTCGCAGGCCAGGCTGGGCCGAATTACCCAGCGCCGGTCGAAGCCATCAAGACCATTCAGAAGGCCGCCAACTTCGGCCGTGACAAGGCCTTGGAAATCGAAGCCGCAGGCTTTGCCAAGCTGGCCAAGACGTCGGTTGCTCAGAGTCTGATCGGCTTGTTCCTGAACGATCAGGAGCTCAAGCGCAAGGCCAAGGCCCATGACGAGATCGCCCGTGACGTGAAGCAGGCTGCCGTGCTCGGCGCCGGCATCATGGGTGGCGGCATCGCCTACCAGTCGGCAGTCAAGGGCACGCCGATCCTGATGAAGGACATCCGCGAAGACGCCATTCAGCTGGGCCTTAATGAAGCCTCCAAGCTGCTGGGCAATCGCGTTGAAAAAGGCCGCCTGACCCCCGCCAAGATGGCTGAAGCGCTCAACGCCATCCGCCCGACCCTGTCCTACGGCGATTTCGCCCACGTCGACATCGTCGTCGAGGCCGTGGTCGAGAACCCGAAGGTCAAGCAAGCCGTGTTGGCAGAAGTCGAAGGCCAGGTGAAAGAGGATGCCATCCTCGCCTCCAACACCTCGACCATCTCGATCAACCTGCTGGCCAAAGCGCTCAAGCGCCCAGAAAACTTCGTCGGCATGCACTTCTTCAACCCGGTGCACATGATGCCGCTGGTCGAAGTCATCCGCGGCGAGAAGTCCAGCGAAGTGGCGGTTGCCACCACCGTGGCGTATGCCAAGAAAATGGGCAAGAACCCAATCGTGGTCAACGACTGCCCGGGCTTCCTGGTCAACCGCGTGCTGTTCCCGTACTTCGGCGGTTTCGCCAAGCTGGTCAGCGCTGGCGTCGACTTCGTGCGCATCGACAAGGTCATGGAGAAGTTCGGCTGGCCCATGGGCCCTGCCTACCTGATGGACGTGGTCGGCATCGACACCGGCCACCATGGCCGCGACGTCATGGCCGAAGGCTTCCCGGACCGCATGAAGGACGAGCGCCGTTCGGCGGTAGACGCCCTGTACGAGGCCAACCGCCTGGGTCAGAAGAACGGCAAGGGCTTCTACGCCTACGAGACCGACAAGCGTGGCAAGCCGAAGAAGGTGTTCGACGCCGCCGTGCTCGACGTGCTCAAGCCGATTGTGTTCGAGCAGCGTGAAGTCACTGACGAAGACATCATCAACTGGATGATGGTCCCGCTGTGCCTGGAGACCGTGCGTTGCCTGGAAGACGGCATCGTCGAAACCGCTGCCGAAGCCGACATGGGCCTGGTCTACGGCATTGGTTTCCCTCCCTTCCGTGGCGGTGCATTGCGCTACATCGACGCGATCGGTGTCGCCGAATTCGTCGCCCTGGCCGATCAGTACGCTGACCTGGGGCCGCTGTACCACCCGACCGCGAAGCTGCGCGAAATGGCCAAAAATGGCCAGCGCTTCTTCAACTGAGCGTAGAGCGAGAGATTTGATATGAGCCTGAATCCAAGAGACGTGGTGATTGTCGACTTCGGTCGCACGCCAATGGGCCGCTCCAAGGGTGGCATGCACCGCAACACCCGCGCCGAAGACATGTCTGCGCACCTGATCACCAAACTGCTGGAACGCAACGGCAAGGTCGACCCAAAAGAAGTCGAGGACGTGATCTGGGGCTGCGTCAACCAGACCCTCGAGCAGGGCTGGAACATTGCCCGCATGGCGTCGCTGATGACGCCGATCCCGCACACCTCGGCGGCGCAGACCGTCAGCCGCCTGTGCGGCTCGTCGATGAGTGCGCTGCACACCGCCGCCCAAGCGATCATGACCGGCAATGGCGATGTGTTCGTGGTTGGCGGCGTCGAGCACATGGGCCACGTCAGCATGATGCATGGCGTTGACCCTAACCCGCACCTGTCCTTGCACGCTGCCAAGGCTTCCGGGATGATGGGCCTGACTGCAGAGATGCTCGGCAAAATGCACGGCATCAGCCGTGAACAGCAGGATCTGTTCGGCCTGCGTTCGCACCAGCTCGCTCACAAGGCGACGGTCGAAGGCAAGTTCAAGGACGAGATCATCCCGATGCAGGGCTATGGCGAGAATGGCTTCCTGAAGGTCTTCGATTTCGACGAGACCATTCGCCCGGAAACCACCCTCGAAGGGCTGGCGTCGCTGAAGCCTGCGTTCAACCCGAAAGGTGGTACCGTCACCGCGGGTACCTCGTCGCAGATCACTGACGGTGCTTCGTGCATGATCGTCATGTCTGGCCAGCGCGCCATGGACCTGGGCATCCAGCCACTGGCGGTGATTCGCGCCATGGCCGTGGCCGGAGTCGACCCGGCAATCATGGGCTACGGCCCGGTGCCATCGACCCAGAAAGCCCTCAAGCGTGCCGGCCTGAGCATGGCCGATATCGACTTCATCGAGCTCAACGAAGCCTTCGCCGCACAAGCCTTGCCTGTGCTGAAAGACTTGAAAGTGCTCGACAAGATGGATGAGAAGGTTAACCTGCACGGCGGCGCCATTGCTTTAGGCCACCCGTTTGGTTGCTCGGGTGCACGTATTTCCGGCACCCTGCTCAACGTCATGAAGCAGAATGGCGGTACTCTGGGGGTGGCGACCATGTGCGTCGGCCTCGGCCAGGGCATCACCACTGTCTTCGAACGCGTCTGATCGCGTCGCGGGACAGCAGCCGGGGCCTTGTGCCCCGGTTTTGTTTTTTACAGGTTTTATTAAAAAGGGTGAGCGACATGCAGATACAGCCAGGCGTATACCGGCACTACAAGGGGCCTGAGTACCGTGTCTTCAGTGTTGCGCAGCACTCCGAAACTGAAGAGTGGATGGTCTTCTACCAATGCCTGTATGGTGAATACGGGTTCTGGGTACGGCCTCTTTCGATGTTCCAGGAGTCCGTCGAGGTTGACGGCGAGCAGGTGCCACGCTTTGCTTTGGTCAAGGCCGAAGAAGGGTTGCCTGGGCTGCTGGCCAAGTCGCACGAGTGATCGACCGCGCTTGACCTCACTGTTTTGCCACTATATATAGCGGTGCCGCGTCTGGCACCTGACGCGTTTTTCATCTTCAGATTCAGGAATACTCCGATCCATGGGCAAATCGCTGGTCATTGTGGAATCCCCGGCCAAGGCCAAGACCATCAACAAGTACCTGGGCAACCAGTACGTGGTGAAGTCGAGTATCGGCCATATCCGAGACCTCCCCACCAGCGGTTCGGCCAGCGCTAGCAAAGAGCCGGCCGCCAAGCGTGGTAAGGCTGCGGGTGAGGCGCCGGCCCTTTCGCCGAAAGAAAAGGCACGCCGCCAGCTGGTGGCACGCATGGGGGTCGACCCCGACCACGGCTGGAAGGCCAAGTACGAGATCCTGCCTGGCAAGGAAAAGGTGATCGAAGAGCTGCGCCGCCTGGCCAAGGATGCTGACACCATCTACCTCGCAACCGACTTGGACCGCGAAGGGGAGGCCATTGCATGGCACCTGCGCGAAGCCATCGGTGGTGACGACACCCGCTACAAGCGCGTGGTGTTCAACGAAATTACCAAGAAGGCCATTCAAGAGGCCTTCTCGCAACCGGGCGAGCTGGACATCGACCGCGTCAACGCCCAGCAGGCGCGGCGCTTCCTTGATCGCGTGGTGGGTTACATGGTTTCGCCACTGCTGTGGGCCAAGATCGCCCGTGGCCTGTCCGCAGGCCGTGTACAGTCGGTCGCGGTGAAGCTGGTGGTCGAGCGCGAGCGCGAGATCCGTGCCTTCATCCCCGAAGAGTACTGGGAGATCCACGCCGACTTGGGCACCGCCAAGAACGCTAAGGTGCGTTTCGAAGTGGCGCGCGAGAAAGGCGAGGCCTTCAAGCCGCTCAACGAAGCACAGGCCATGGCAGCGCTGGAGAAGCTCAAGGCTTCCAGCTACAGCGTGGTCAAGCGTGAAGACCGCCCGACCAGCAGCAAGCCCTCGGCGCCGTTCATCACGTCCACCTTGCAGCAGGCCGCGAGCAACCGCCTGGGCTTTGGTGTGAAGAAAACCATGATGATGGCCCAGCGTCTGTACGAAGCGGGTTACATCACCTACATGCGTACCGACTCCACCAACCTGTCGGCCGATGCCCTGGACATGGCGCGCAGCTACATCGAGCGCGAATTCGGCAAGCAGTACCTGCCGGAAAACCCGCTGGTGTATGGCAGCAAGGAAGGCGCCCAGGAGGCGCACGAAGCGATTCGTCCTTCTGACGTCAACACCCATCCGACCAAGCTCAGCGGCATGGAGCGCGATGCAGAGCGCCTGTACGAGCTGATCTGGCGCCAATTCCTCGCCTGCCAGATGCCGCCGGCGCAGTACCTGTCCACCAGCGTCACTGTGGCGGCTGGCGACTTCGAGCTGCGTGCCAAGGGCCGTATCCTCAAGTTCGACGGTTACACCCGCGTGCTGCCGCAACAGAGCAAGCCTGGCGAAGACGATGTGCTGCCGGAAATGGTCCAGGGTGAAGCGCTCAAGCTGATCCAGATCGACCCGAGCCAGCACTTCACCAAGCCGCCAGCGCGTTTCACTGAAGCCAGCCTGGTCAAGGAAATGGAAAAGCGCGGCATCGGTCGCCCGTCGACCTACGCGGCGATCATCTCGACCATCCAGGACCGTGGCTATGTGACGTTGCACAACCGCCGCTTCTATTCCGAGAAGATGGGCGACATCGTCACCGAGCGCCTGTCCGAGAGCTTCTCCAACCTGATGGACTACGGCTTCACCGCCGGCATGGAAGAGAACCTCGACGACGTGGCCCAGGGCGAGCGTGACTGGAAGAACGTGCTCGACGAGTTCTACGGCGACTTCAGCAAAAAGCTGCAGACGGCCGAGTCGGCCGAAAACGGCATGCGTGCCAATCAGCCGACCATGACCAACATTCCGTGCAAGGAATGTGGCCGCCCGATGATGATTCGCACCGCTTCCACCGGCGTGTTCCTCGGCTGCTCGGGCTACAGCCTGCCGCCCAAGGAACGTTGCAAGGCAACCGTCAACCTGGTGCCAGGTGACGAGATTGCCGCGGATGACGAGGGTGAATCGGAATCCCGCGTGCTGTTGGGCAAGCACCGTTGCCCGATCTGCGCCACGGCGATGGACGCTTACCTGCTGGACGAGAAGCACAAGCTGCACATCTGCGGTAACAACCCGGATTGCGCCGGCTACGAGATCGAAGAGGGCAGCTACCGCATCAAGGGCTACGAAGGGCCGAGCCTGGAGTGCGACAAGTGTGGCAGCGAGATGCAGCTCAAGACTGGCCGTTTCGGCAAGTTCTTCGGTTGCACCAACCCTGCGTGCAAGAACACCCGCAAGCTGCTCAAAAGCGGTGAGGCGGCGCCACCGAAGATGGACAAGGTGGAAATGCCAGAGCTGAAGTGCGAGAAGGTCGATGACACCTATGTGTTGCGCGACGGTGCTTCGGGGTTGTTCCTGGCGGCCAGCCAGTTCCCGAAAAACCGCGAGACCCGTGCGCCGCTGGTGCTGGAGATCGTCCCGCACAAGCATGAGATCGATCCGAAGTACCACTTCCTCTGCGATGCCCCGCAGAAGGACCCGGAAGGCCGCCCAGCGGTGATTCGCTACAGCCGCAAGACCAAGGAGCAGTACGTGCAGTCCGAGGTCGATGGCAAGCCGACGGGGTGGAAGGCGTTCTACGACGGCAATGCGTGGAAGGTTGAAGACAAGCGCTGATTGGCGTTGAACTGGGGCCGCTTTGCGGCCCCAGTTGTTTATGCGACATTCAGCTTGCGGCCAGCCAGGCCATCCCTGAAACTGATCCTAATCGCTTACCAGCCTTTAGGGAGGTCACTCGAGATGGCCCAGGAACTCTACACCCGCACCAACCAGAAACTGTTCTTCGCCGGCCTCGCGCTCGAGTCCATGGCCAAAGCCGAACAGGGCCAAGCCATGAACGCTCAGGGCCTGGTCCAGGCCGAACGCGAATCGGCGCTGTTCCACTTGTACGGCGCGCTTCTGGGCCTGTGCCATGAAATTGGTGGCTACTACCGCCTGCCAACAGCGTCGAGTGTCGAGCAACTGCTTGAAGGCGATGCGCTGAATGGCATCGCTATCCCCGAGGTGGCCGAGCTGCTGGAATTGGCCCGTCAGCGCGAAACCTGGCTGGCGCAAATGCTGAGTGCTTATGCCGATTTGTTCCGACCACCGGTCGCGAAAAAAACGCCTAAAACCGATGTCACCCAGCCGCTGATTCAGGCCGTCAACCTCGACGAACCCGAGCAGCCTGCGCTGTCGCGAGAAGAACTGGAAAGCTGGCGCAGCAACCTTAAAAGCTTGGTGAGACGTTTCCGTGACGCGTTGAGTGAGTGCTGATAGCCGCTGCGGCTGATACAATGTTGGCCTTTCGTGGAGAACAGCCTTTTATGTCTACGTCTTTTCTGGAAATTGTCGAGTTGCCTGATGGCCGGATCGAACTGCGTCGTGCGGAGGATGAGGGCTCTCTGGTAACCCTGGATTTCTCGGAAGACGCCAAAGCGTTCCTGCAGGGTCAGCATGTAGAAGTGGCCAAGGCCATGCTCAGTGTCGGCGTGCAGATGGCCGGTCGCCTGATGGACGGCGAGCTCGAACGCGACGAAGGCCCTCGCGTTCTGCATTGATCGCGTTGCGTGGTATCAGTGCTTTTGAAGTAACAGGCAAAGCCTGAACATCAGCCGAGGCGGATGTTCAGGCTTTGTGCGTTTCCGGTGCTGGCTGAACGCAGCAGCAGTTGACGTGCACTGGCATTGACGCTGCCAAGCCAGCTGACCACGGTGTGGCTGCGGCCAAGACGCAGCGCTTCGCAGGTCAGTTGCAGCGGGCTCTGATTGCCACGAGGGTGCAGCAGCAGGATGCGTTCGCGGTTGAGGCCGGCATCGCGTAACCAGGCCTGGGTCAGGCTCGAGGGTGGGGCGATCAGGGTCAGCCAGCGGGCGTCTTCCTCTTCGCTCAGTTCGCGCAGGACCGGGGCCAACAGGCTCTGGCAATGCTCGGCAGCGCCGCGCAGTGACAGCTCGCTGAACAGCTCGGGGTGGCTGCTCTTGCGCGTCTGCTCGCTGGCCTTCAGGCCCGGCAGAATGGGCTGGGCAAGGAATGCTTCGAACAATGGCAACTGGGCTTGCTCGGGTGCGTGAATGAACTGCTGCATGGCGCCTCCTGGATCAGCGGCGTATGACGCCGACGCTCAAGCCCTCGATCACCAGCTCCTGTTCTTTCAGGTCGACTTCGATGGGGGCGAATTCGGGGTTTTCGGCAACCAGCCAGACCTTGGTGCCTTCGCGCTTGAAGCGCTTGACGGTCACTTCGTCACCGATGCGGGCGACGACGATCTGGCCATTGCGGGCTTCGCGGCAGGTGTGCACTGCCAGCAGGTCACCGTCGAAGATGCCGACATCCTTCATGCTCATGCCGTGCACGCGGAGCAGATAGTCGGCGCGAGGGTGGAAGAAGGCAGGGTTGATGTTGCAGGATTGCTCGATGTGCTGCTCAGCGAGGATCGGTGCGCCCGCTGCGACCCGGCCGATGATCGGCAGGCCGCTTTCGTCGGCCTTGGCCTCGAACCCGGGGATACGGATGCCGCGGGATGCGCCGGGGGTCATCTCGATGGCGCCTTTGCGAGCAAGGGCCTTCAGGTGCTCTTCGGCGGCGTTGGGCGATTTGAAGCCCAGCTCCTGAGCGATTTCAGCGCGTGTCGGTGGAAAGCCGTTGTCTTCAAGGCAACGTTTAATGAACGCGAGAATTTCAGCTTGGCGTGGCGTCAGTTTCAACATGGTGAGCGCTCTGTCTTTTTATACAGTGACTGGGATTATATACAGTACTGGATGAGCTGCAAGCACCCTGTACGAAGAAACAGCGAGAATGGCGCTTGCAGCGCGGTCATTGGCGTTTTTAAATGGCGACCGCCCAGTCACCGAGCCTTGACAGACGCAGGCCTGAAACGTATGTTTCAAACACCTGTTTGTCTGGCGGAATAATCATGGCCCAATCGGAAACCGTTGAACGCATTCTCGATGCTGCCGAGCAGCTGTTCGCGGAAAGAGGCTTCGCTGAAACCTCGTTGCGGTTGATCACCAGCAAGGCCGGGGTGAACCTGGCGGCGGTCAACTACCACTTCGGTTCCAAAAAGGCCCTCATCCAGGCGGTCTTCTCGCGTTTCCTCGGCCCTTTCTGTGCCAGCCTCGAACGTGAACTCGAGCGTCGCCAGGCGCGCCCGGAGCAAAAGCCCAGCCTCGAAGAGCTGCTCGAAATGCTCGTCGAGCAGGCCCTGGCCGTGCAGCCGCGCAGCAATAATGACCTGTCTATCTTCATGCGCCTGCTGGGGCTGGCTTTCAGCCAGAGCCAGGGGCACCTGCGGCGTTACCTGGAAGACATGTACGGCAAGGTGTTCCGCCGCTATATGCTGCTGGTCAACGAAGCCGCGCCACGGGTTCCGCCGCTGGAGCTGTTCTGGCGCGTGCACTTCATGCTCGGCGCTGCAGCGTTCAGCATGTCCGGCATCAAGGCGTTGCGCGCCATCGCCGAAACCGATTTTGGCATCAATACCTCGATCGAACAGGTCATGCGCCTGATGGTGCCGTTCCTGGCAGCAGGTATGCGCGCCGACAGCGGGGTCACCGACGAAGCGATGGCAGCCGCCCAACTGCGCCCGCGCAGCAAGACCAGCAGCACAGCCACCGCCAAGGCCTGAAGGCTGGGCGGGGCAGGGCGCTTCGGCTAAGCTAGCGCCCATGCCCGATCTCGATCTATTGCACATCTCCCTTGCCGACCAATGCCTCTATGGGTTCGCCCAGGGACGCTTGTGCCTGCGCCTGGCGGTGTCCACGGCGCGTAACGGCGCCGGCGAGCGCAATGGTTCGGGTTGCACGCCGCGTGGCCTGCATCAGGTACGGGCGAAGATTGGCGCGGGCCTGCCGCTGAACGCGGTGTTGCGTGGGCGGCGCTGGACCGGTGAGGTCTGGTCGCCTGAGCTGCAGGCGCGGTTTCCCGGGCGGGACTGGGTCCTCACCCGCATACTCTGGCTCAGCGGCTGCGAGCCGGGCGTCAACCGCCTCGGCGCCGTCGACACGTTCCGCCGCTATATCTACTTGCATGGCACACCTGAGACCGAACCTTTGGGCGTGCCGCTGTCCCATGGCTGCATACGCCTGCACAACACCGATTTGCTTGGCCTGTTCGACCGCGTGCCGGCCCATTGCCGGGTGCGCATCGAAGAGGCGGCTTGCCCCCAGTGGGCTTCTTTAAGTCTTCAATGAAGGATTTCCCATGACCGTCAGCCTGCAAGGCTCCTTGATGGTGGACATCGCCGGTAAATGGCTGACCGCCGAAGACCGTCACCTGCTGCGCCAACCTGAAGTGGCCGGCCTGATCATCTTTGCCCGCAATATCGACAGCCCGCGCCAGGTGCGCGAACTGTGCGCGTCCATTCGCGCGATTCGCCCGGACTTGATCCTGGCCGTCGACCAGGAAGGCGGGCGAGTGCAGCGGCTGCGCCAAGGCTTTGTGCGCCTGCCGGCCATGCGTGCATTGGCCGACAACGACAACGCCGATTACCTGGCGGAGCAGTGCGGATGGTTGATGGCCACCGAGGTGCTGGCGGTAGGCCTGGACCTGAGCTTCGCCCCGGTGCTCGACCTGGACCACCAGCGCAGTGCGGTGGTCGGCAGCCGCGCCTTCGAGGGTGACCCACAGCGCGCCACGCAGCTGGCGGCGGCTTTCATTCGCGGCATGAACGCTGCGGGCATGGCGGCCTGCGGCAAGCACTTCCCGGGGCACGGTTGGGCCGAGGCCGACTCGCACGTGGCCATCCCCACTGACGAGCGCAGCCTTGAACAGTTGCGTCAGGCGGACCTGGTGCCCTTCACCCGGCTCAGCGGCCAGCTGGCAGCGGTGATGCCGGCCCACGTGATCTACCCGCAGGTCGACAACCAGCCCGCCGGCTTCTCGCGGCGTTGGCTGCAGGACATCCTGCGCGGTGAGCTGGGCTTTGACGGGGTGATTTTCAGTGACGACCTGTCCATGGCTGGTGCGCACGTGGTTGGGGATGCGGCCAACCGCATCGAAGCAGCTTTGAGTGCTGGCTGCGACATGGGCCTGGTGTGCAACGACCGCGCGGCGGCAGAGCTGGCATTGAGTGCGGCGCAGCGGCTGAAGGTCAAGCCTTCGCCGCGCATTGCACGGATGCGCGGGCAGGGCTTTGCGCGCACCGATTATCGCCAGCAGCCGCGTTGGCTGGAGGCGTTGGGGGCGTTGAAAGAGGCGCAGTTGGTCGATTGACTGTGCCGGCCTCTTCGCGGGGCAAGCCCGCTCCCACAGGACTGCACCGCTCTTGAGGGCTGTACACCACAGGGCTGCACCGCTCTTGAGGGCTGTACATTTTCTGTGGGAGCGGGCTTGCCCCGCGAAGAGGCCGGCACTGGCTGCTAGCGGCCGCGCTTCCCGGGCAAGGGGGCAAACAGCGCCTCGATCTCATCATCCCCCAGCCGCCACTGCCCGACCTGCCCGCCATCGAGCAGGCTTGCCGCCAGGGCCGCCTTCTCTTGCTGCAACAGCTGAATCTTCTCTTCCACCGTGCCGCGGGTAATCAGCTTGAACACGAACACCGGTTTGTCCTGGCCGATGCGGTAGGCGCGGTCGGTGGCCTGGTTTTCGCTGGCCGGGTTCCACCAGGGGTCGAAGTGAATCACCGTGTCTGCAGCCGTCAGGTTCAACCCGGTGCCACCCGCCTTGAGGCTGATCAGGAACACTTCGCTGTCACCCTGCTGGAATGCTTGCACCGGCGTGCGGCGGTCGCGGGTGTCGCCGGTCAGCAGGCTGTAACGCACCTTGCGCTTTTGCAGCTCTTGCTCGATCAGTGCCAGCATTGAGGTGAACTGGGAGAACAGCAGTACCCGCCGGCCTTCACTGAGCAGCTCTTCGAGCATTTCCAGCAGGGCGCCGAGCTTGCCTTTATCGGCCTGGTTGCCCTTGGTCTCGACGCCCTTCACCAGGCGCAAGTCGCAGCACACCTGGCGTAACTTGAGCAGGGCATCAAGGATGACAATCTGGCTGCGTGAGGCGCCGTTGCGGGCGATTTCGTCGCGCACTTTCTTGTCCATCGCCACCCGCACGGCCTCGTAGGTATCGCGCTGGGCATCGCTGAGCTCGACCCAGTGCACCATCTCGGTCTTGGCGGGCAGTTCGGTGGCCACTTGTTCCTTGGTGCGGCGCAGCAGGAACGGTCGGATGCGGCTGACCAGGTGGGCCATGCGTTCGGCGTCGCCGCGGCGTTCGATCGGGGTGCGGTAATCCTGGTTGAAGCGCTTGAGGTCGCCCAGCCAGCCCGGCATCAGGAAGTGGAAGATCGACCACAGCTCGCCGAGGTTGTTTTCCATCGGCGTACCGGTCAGGCACAGGCGCTGCTCGGCCTGCAGCTCGCAGACGGCGAGGGCGGCTTTGCTGGTGCTGCTTTTGATGTTCTGCGCCTCGTCGAGCACCAGCACGTGCCAGTGCTGCGTACGCAAGTGTTCGAGGTCGCGGGGCACGAGGGCATAGGTGGTGAGCACCAGGTCGTAGTCGTGTAGCGTGGCGAAATGCTTGCTGCGCCCTGGGCCCTGCAGTGCCACCACGCGCAGGTCGGGGGCAAAGCGTCTGGCCTCGTCGAGCCAGTTGGGTATCAGGCTGGTCGGCATCACTGCCAGGGCGGGAGTGGTCAGGCGGCCGGATTGTTTCTCCAGCAACAGGTGAGCCAGGGTTTGCAGGGTCTTGCCCAGGCCCATGTCGTCGCCGAGGATGCCGCCCGTGCCCATTTCGCGCAGGGCTTGTAACCAGTTCAGGCCTTGTTGCTGATAAGGTCGCAAGGCCGCGTTCAGTTGCGCGGGCGGCTCGACCTGCAGGTCGCGTGCGTCACGCAGGCGCTTGCCCAGGTCGCGCACGTGCGCGCCGCCTTCCCAGTGCAGCGGCAGGTGATCGAGCGCGTTCAAGCGCGCGGCATCGGCCCGGTCCAGGCGCAGTGAAGGGCCGGCGGCGTCTTCATGCAGGTAAAGCTCGCCAAGGGTGCCCATCACCGCCTTGATCCGGCCGTAGGGTAGGGCGACGCGCAGCGCGGGGCTGTCGAGGCGGCCGCGGTTAAGGTCGATCAGCAAGTGTTCGTCGTCACTGCGCCGGGCCAGTTCGCTGGCGCGCAGCAGCTCCGGGTTGCTGCGCAGCAACTGCAGCACGATCGGCAGCAGGCTGTGGCGCTGGCCATCGACCACGATGCCCAGTTCCAGGTCGAACCATTCATGCCCGGGGGCTTCGTCGATGCTGGCGTACCAGTCGTCCACCTCGTGCAGGTTGAAGGAAAAATCGCGGTGGATGTCGATCACCCAGCCGGCTTCACGCAGTTGTGCCAAGCCATTGCGGGCGAAGTGCAGCCAGGCCTCGTCATCCGGCAGTTGGTGCATCTCGCCCGCACTGTCGGGCAGGGCCTTGCTCTGCCGGGTGGCGGCCTTGAAGCCGAGGTCGCGTAGCGTCTTGCGCAGCGCCTGTTCGGCCTTGGGCTGGCGGCGAATGCGCTGGCTGGTGGCATCTACCAGGCGGGTCAACGGCTTGTCGTCGTTGCCGCTGGCGCGCAGGCCGTCGTAGTCGAACGACAGCGCGGCGCGGTGCTGCATCTGGCGCTGCATGCGGCCGGTCTTGGGCATGTAGGCGCTGTACTCGAGGCTGCCCAGGGTCAGGTGAGGGCGAGGCTCGATCGTGTCGATCTGCTCGCTACGGACCTTGGTGGGGGTCGGAACCTGGCGGTTCAATGCGTTCAAGCGATGGCTCAGGGGGATGATCAGGTGCTCGGGAACCGTCGGGGCGCTGGCCAGTTGGCTGGCAATGAACGGGTCAAGGTCATGCAGCAGTTTGCCGGTCTGCCCGCTGTGTGGGTCGACGTAATAGAGGGGGTCGACCGGCAGTGCCAGCATGTGGGTATTTTCGGCATGGTGCCAGGCGCCGCGGTAGCTGCCGTTGTCCAGCCGAACCCAACGAAATTCGGCGTGCAGGTCGGGGCCTTGGGCCAGGGGTTTCTGCTGTTGGCCATACAGCAAGCGGCCGGTGGCGAGGGCATACTCATAGAGTTCGGCGCCCTTTTTGCCTTCCAGGCGTGCGACGGGCAGGCTGTAATCCTTGCTGAGGGCATCGATCAGCCGCAGCGCACGCAAGTCTTCATCGGTCACGTACTTGGGTGTGTAGTAGATGAGCTCGGGCATCGAACTGGGCCGGCCCAGCTTCAAGCTGTCATCGGGCTGCCGGGTACCTTTGAACACGCTGAGCATGCACTGGCCATGGTTGTTGCTCACCACATAGTAGAGTGCAGGGCCTTTGCGCTTGGCGGGTTGTGTGGCAAGGGCTGCCGGTACTTCCAAGGCCTCGACCCAATGTGCGAGTTCGGGGGGCAGTTCTAGGGACTGCTGCGCTGCTGGCGTAACGGCAAGGGGTTCGTCAGGTGTGCCTTCGACCCAGTCCGGGCCACGTTCAAGCAGATAGAGCGCCGCTGCACAGTGCTTGCAATTGTTACCGACCGGGCACGAGCAAGTGCCCTCGCACTCAAGGGCTTCCTGGGTCAAGTCCAGCGTGATGCGTTGATAGTAGGCGCGGCCGCCAGAGCCTGTGCACTGCGCACGGATGGTCAGGTCCAGGATCGATACGATTTCGCTCCTGCCTTCCTCTGCATAGTCGAAGCCGCGTTGCAGCGTAGTGCGGTCAAACGCGAACCTCCAGGTGTCAAGCCCCCGGATAAAGAACTGCGCATCGGTCTCGCTCACATCACTGCTCCATCATCTCCGGGTCCATCTCTGGCAGCTTGCGCATCCCGGCCGGCGTCACTTTCAGCAGCACCGCCAGGTGCCCGCCGTCGAGGAACGTCAGCTGGCCGCCCTTGACGTTGCTGTTGCTCTGCTTGAATTGCTCGCTGCGCAGCACGCTGCCGTTGCCGTCGAGCTGGTTGACCCAGAAGTTGGCCTCCACCGCGATGAAGCGGCCTTCGGCGATGCTCAGGTTGCCTTCGATGGGGAAGTGGCCGAACTGCTCTTCGCCTTCGCCCAGAGCGATGCGGCTGGGCTCGCTGCCGACCTGCTGCTGCCAGGCCTTGTGCATCAGCACGGTGTAGTCGGCGGTGGCTTGCAGGCGGGTGGTTTCATCGTCCAGCCCCAGTGGGCGTTCGGCGGCCTTGTCCAGGCGCGGTGCACCGGCACTCCAGTCTTCGGGGGCGAACGGGCTGGTGAAGGCGGGGACGCTGTTTTGCCGCACCAGGATCATTTCTACCTGATACAGGCCTTCGGCGAAGGCGGCTGGCGCGAACAGCGCCAGCAGCAGGGTCAGGCAACGGATGGCACGCATGGATCTTCCTTAGGCAGGCTGTGGGGTCAGGCGCTCGAACAGCGCCTCAAGGGTGTTGAAACGTTCGTCGGGGCGTTCCATCGGTACCAGGAAGCGGAACTGGGTGGCGCCTTCGAACTTGTAGCGTTTGGGCTGGCCCTGGATCAGCTTGATCAGGGTCAGCGGGTCGACCGGTGTCTCGGCCTCGAACTCAAGCTTGCCGCCGTTGGGGCCAGCATCGACTTTCTTGATGCCGAGCTTTTCCGCCTGCAGCTTGAGCGAGGTCAGGCGCATCAAGTTTTTGGTTGGCTCCGGCAGCAGGCCGAAGCGGTCGATCATCTCGACTTGCAAGTCCTTGAGGCCTTCTTCGTCGGCGGCCGAGGCGATGCGCTTGTAGAGGATCAGGCGTGCATGCACATCGGGCAGGTAGCCCTCGGGGATCAGGGCCGGCAGGCGCAGGTTGATCTCCGGGCCGCCACCCAGTGGCTGTTCGAGGTTTGGCTGGGCACCCTTGCGGATGGCCTTGACCGCGCGTTCGAGCATTTCCATGTAGAGGGTGAAACCGACCGCCTGGATCTGCCCGCTTTGGCCTTCGCCCAGCAGTTCACCAGCGCCGCGGATTTCCAGGTCGTTGGTGGCCAGCACGAAGCCTGCCCCCAGGTCCTGGGTGTTGGCGATGGCCTCCAGGCGCTTCTCGGCGTCGCTGCTGACCTTTTGACGTGCTGGCGTCAGCAGGTAGGCGTAGGCCTGGTGGTGGCTGCGGCCGACCCGGCCACGCAACTGGTGCAACTGGGCCAGGCCGAACTTGTCGGCGCGCTCGATGACAATGGTGTTGGCGCTTGGTACGTCGATGCCGGTCTCGATGATGGTCGAGGCGATCAGCACATTGAAGCGCTTGTGGTAGAAGTCGCTCATCACCTGTTCCAGCTCGCGCTCGCGCATCTGGCCGTGGCCGATGCCAATACGCGCTTCCGGGACCAGTTCGGCAAGGTCTGCAGCGCACTTCTCGATGGTTTTCACGTCGTTGTGCAGGTAATACACCTGGCCGCCGCGCAGCAGTTCACGCAGCAGGGCTTCTTTGACCGTGCTGTTGTTGTGTTCCATGACGAAGGTGCGCACAGACAGGCGTCGGGCGGGCGGCGTGGCGATGATCGACAGGTCGCGCATGCCGGCCACGGCCATGTTCAGGGTGCGCGGAATCGGCGTGGCGGTCAGGGTGAGAATGTCCACCTCGCTGCGCAGGGCTTTGAGCTGTTCCTTCTGGCGTACGCCAAAGCGGTGCTCTTCGTCGATCACTACCAGGCCCAGGTCCTTGAAGCGCACATCGTCCTGCAGCAGCTTGTGGGTGCCGATGAGGATGTCGATCTTGCCCTCGGCCAGGTCCGCCGCCGCGCTGGCGACTTCCTTGGCCGATTTGAAACGGCTCATCACTTCGACGGTTACCGGCCAGTCGGCGAAGCGGTCGCGGAAGCTGTTGTAGTGCTGTTGGGCCAGCAGGGTAGTGGGCACCAGCACCGCCACCTGGCGGCCGCTGTGCACGGCGATGAAGGCCGCGCGCATGGCCACTTCGGTCTTGCCGAAGCCCACGTCGCCGCACACCAGGCGGTCCATCGGCTTGGCCGCGAGCATGTCGGCGCGCACGGCTTCGATGGCGTTCTGCTGGTCGGGGGTTTCTTCGAAGGGGAACCCGGCACTGAAGGTGGCGTAGTCGGCAGCGGGGTCGGCAAAGGCGTAGCCCTTGCGCGCGGCGCGGCGGGCATAGATGTCGAGCAGTTCGGCGGCGACATCACGCACCTGTTCGGCGGCCTTGCGCTTGGCCTTCTGCCAGGCCTCGGAGCCGAGCCGGTGCAGCGGCGCCAGGGCGTCATCGCTGCCGGTGTAGCGGGCGATCAGGTGCAGGTTGGCCACCGGCACGTACAGCTTGGCGCCCTCGGCGTATTCCAGGGTGAGGAACTCGGCGGCCTGGCCGTCGATTTCCAGGGTGGCCAGGCCCAGGTAACGGCCCACGCCATGGTCGATGTGCACCACCGGTGCGCCTTCGCGCAGTTCGGTGAGGTTCTTGATCACCGCATCGTTGGCGGTCTCGCCGCGTTTGTCGCGCCGCCGGCGCTGCATCACGCGCTGGCCGAACAGGGGGCTCTCGGCGATCAGGGCCAGGGCCGGGTCGTCCAGCACCAGGCCTTCGTCAAGCGGTGCAATGGTGATCGCCAGCCGCTCGGAGCCGGTGATGAAGTCGGTCCAGCCTTCGACGGTGTGCGGGCGCAGTTTCAGGCGTTCGAGCAGTTCCAGCAGCACTTCGCGACGGCCCGCAGACTCGGCGGTAAACAGTACGCGGCCAGGGAACTGGTCAAGGAAGCTGGACAGCGCCGCCAGTGGCTGGTTGGCCTTGGCCTCAATGGCAAGTTCGGGCAGGGGGCGTGCCGGGAAGCGTTCACGGCCGGTACCTGCCTCGACGTCATCGGCGCTGACCACCACCCGCGGCCATTGCTTGAGCCGGGCGAAACAGTCTTCCACCGGCAGGAACAGCTCGGCAGGCGGCAGCAGTGGGCGGCTCAGGTCGCCACGGCGGTCTTCGTAGCGTCCGCGCACGTCGTTCCAGAAGTGCTCGGCGGCCTGCTCGACGCCCGGCAGGGAAAACACCTGGGTGTCGCTGGGCAGGTAGTCGAACAGCGTCGAGGTGTCTTCGAAGAACAGCGGCAGGTAGTACTCGATGCCGGCGGGAATGATGCCGCTGGCCAGGTCCTGGAAGATCGCGCTGCGGCGGAAGTCGACGTCAAAGCGTTCGCGGAAGCGCGCCTTGAAGCGGGTCACTTCCTCTTTTTGCATCGGAAATTCGCGCGCCGGCAGCAGGCGCACCGAGTCGACCTTGTCGATCGAGCGCTGGGTCTCGGGGTCGAAGGTGCGCAGCGTCTCGATTTCGTCATCGAACAGGTCGATGCGGTAGGGCAGCTTGCTGCCCATGGGGTACAGGTCGATCAGCGCGCCGCGCACGGCGAATTCGCCATGTTCATAAACGGTGTCGACGCAGCGATAGCCGCTGGCTTCAAGGCGCGTGCGCATTTGCTCGACGTCGATGGTCTGGCCGATGTCCAGCACCAGGCTGCTGCCCAGCAGGAAGCGGGTCGGCGCCAGGCGGTGCAGGGCGGTGGTGATCGGCACGACGAGAATGCCGTGGCTCAGCTCCGGCAGCCGATACAGGCTGGCAATGCGCTGGGAGATGATGTCCTGGTGCGGCGAGAACAGGTCGTAGGGCAGGGTTTCCCAGTCGGGGAAGGGCAGCACCGGCAGGTCTGGGGCAAAGAAGCGCAGCTCCTGTTCCAGACGGTCGGCGGCCTGGCTGTCGGCGGTCAGCAGCAGGGTAAAGCGGCCAGCGCTGCTGGCGGCTTCGGCAATGGCAAGGCTGAGGGCGGCACCGGGCAGGTTGCCCCAGGTTTGTTTGCCGGCCGTGGCCGACAGTTGCGGTAGGCGCAGAACTGACACGGGAGATTGCACTCCAAGCGTTGCGGCAAAGACACCGATTGTACCGGTGCCGGTGCCTGCTGTCAGGCTCCAAAGGCCATGAACACTGGCTGTGGCTGCCGCGACAGGCGCTCATTGCCCGTTCCGCGTTGGGGCGTCATAATGTAGCCCCTTTTTTCTGTCCCTACATGTGGAAGGTTCCCGTGACTCAGAAGCCCGACCAGTGTCTTGGTGAGTGGATTGATCGTGAAGCATTGGCTGAAGCGATGATCCCGCTTATCGGTCAGCTCTACCGCAACAACAACGTGGTGAGCTCGATTTATGGCCGCAGCCTGATCAACCGTTCGGTTATCTCGATCCTCAAAGCCCACCGCTTTGCGCGTCATCGTCAGACCGACGAGACCGAACTGTCTGTCCACGAGACGTTCCCTCTGCTCAAGGCCATGAGCGAGCTGAAACTGGGCGCCGCTTCGGTTGACCTGGGCAAGCTGGCCAACAAGTTCAAGCAGGAAGGCAACGGCCGCAGCGCCGAGCAGTTCGTGCGTGAAGAACTGGCTGACGTAGTTGGCCAACAGAACGCTTCGGCCCGTAAAGGCACCGACGTCGTCCTGTACGGTTTCGGCCGCATCGGCCGCCTGCTGGCGCGTATCCTGATCGAGAAGACCGGTGGTGGCGACGGCCTGCGCCTGCGTGCCATCGTCGTGCGCAAAGGCGCCGAGAACGACCTGGTCAAGCGTGCCAGCCTGCTGCGCCGTGACTCGGTGCACGGCCCGTTCGATGGCACCATCACCATCGACGAAGCCAACAACACCATCACCGCCAATGGCAACCTGATCCAGGTTATCTACGCCAAGAACCCGAGCGAAGTCGACTACACCCAGTACGGCATCGACAACGCGCTGATCGTCGACAACACCGGTGTATGGCGTGACGCCGACGGCCTGGGCCAGCACCTGGCCTGCCCGGGCGCTGCCCGCGTGATCCTCACCGCACCTGGCAAGGGCGCGCTGAAGAACATCGTGCACGGCATCAACCACGGTGAAATCACCGCCGATGACAAGATCATCTCGGCTGCTTCCTGCACCACCAACGCCATCGTGCCGGTGCTGAAGGCTGTCAACGACCAGTACGGCATCATCAATGGTCACGTCGAAACCGTTCACTCGTTCACCAACGACCAGAACCTGATCGACAACTTCCACAAGGGCAGCCGCCGTGGCCGTGCCGCGCCGCTGAACATGGTTATCACCGAGACCGGTGCCGCCACTGCAGCCGCCAAGGCACTGCCCGTGCTGAAGGGCAAGCTGACCGGCAACGCGATTCGCGTACCGACGCCGAACGTCTCGATGGCTATCCTGAACCTGAACCTGGAAAAGCCCACCACCCGCGAAGAGATCAACGAGTACCTGCGCCAGACGGCCATGCACTCGGAGTTGCACAAGCAGATCGACTTCGTCAGCTCGCAGGAAGTGGTTTCGACCGACTTCGTCGGCTCGCGCCACGCCGGTGTGGTTGACGCAGAGGCGACCATCGCCAACGACAACCGCGTTGTGCTGTACGTTTGGTACGACAACGAATTCGGTTACAGCTGCCAGGTGGTTCGTGTAATGGAAGACATGGCCGGTGTGAACCCGCCAGCGTTTCCACGCTGATTCGCTTGTAAGGCAATGAAAAAGCGGGAACCTTCGGGTTCCCGTTTTTTTTGCCTAGCATTTATGTTGTCTTTACTGGCCTCTTCGCGGGTAAACCCGCTCCCACAGGTTCGCCTGCGTCCTTGAGGGCGGTGCAATACCTTGTGGGAGCGGGTTTACC
>NZ_BNTL01000014.1:0-196939 GCF_022179005.1 Pseudomonas sp. PAGU 2196
CACCACGTAGCGGTAGTTGCCTTGGGCATCGAGTACCAGGCTGCCGTAGTTGCCAGCCAGGGCTTGGCCAGGCGTGCCGTTGACACCGCTGGGGTTGACCACGGCGCTGACGATCAGGGTGTCGCCATCGGGGTCGGTATACGCGCTGCGGATGCTGCCGCTCGGGTCCAGCCCCGGCTGGCCATTGTTCACTCCCCCGGCCTCAATGGCATCGACCGTGACCGGGTTTACCACGGGCGGGTCATTGACGCCGGTGACAGTGATCACCAGTTGCGCCTGGTCGGTCAGGCCGCCGCTGTCGTGGATCTGGTAGGTAAAGATCACGTCTAGGGTTTGCCCAGCCGCTAGCGCACGGATGGCCGGGTCGGCGCTGTTGACCTCGAAGGTGTAGCTGCCGTCTTCGTTCAGAATCAGCTGGCCAAAGTCGCCGCTGATCAGGCTGCTGTCAGCCAGGCGGGCGACTGTGCCAGTGAGGGTTGCAGGTGCGCCGTTGGCTACCGGCGTAAGGGTACCGCCAGTGACTTCCAGGCCGCTGCGCACGCCATCGACTTTGAGCTGTGTCGCGGTTGGCTGGTCGAAGTTGTCGACGTCAGTGTCGGCACCCACGCCGCCATCGCCGGTGATTACATTACCGCTGGCGTTGACCGGCACGGTGCTGCCGTCGCTGGCACCCGCGCTGGCGGTGCCGTGGTCGTCCACGGCCACCGGCGCATCGTTGGCGCCCTGAATGGTGATCACCAGCACGGTCACGGAACTCAGGCCCCCAGCATCGACCATCTGGTAGGTGAACTGCTCGACCAGTGTCTGCCCTGGGGATAGTGCCTGCACCGCGGCGTTGCTGTTGTCGATGACGTAGCGGTAGCTGCCGTCGGCGTTGATGGTCAAGCTGCCGAAGTCGGCGAGCACACTGCTCGATTGGCCGCTGACCACCGGAATGATCCGGCCGCCGCCCAGCCCATCGAAGCGCACCGCGCTGACCTGCTTGGTCTCGCCCAAGGCCACGGAGTCGACGTCGGTGTCGTTATCCAGCACATTGCCAGTGGCATCCTGCCCTAGGGTGCCGTTGTTGGTACCTCCGGCCTCGATGGCGGTGCCGATGTCGCCCTGAGCCACCGGTGTGTCGTTGGCGCCATGGATATTGATCTGCAGCACCGAGCTGCTGGTCAAACCGCCGGTGTCGACGATGTCGTAGCCGAAGAAATCACTGATGAAGTTGCCGGCGGTGCGCAGTGCCTGAACCTCAGGGTTGTCGTTGTCGACGATGTACTGGAAACCGCCGCTGGCGGTGATCGACAAGGTGCCGTACAGCCCTTGCAAGGTCGTGACCCCATTGGCGGCCACTGCGACACCACCGGGGGTGGTGGTGTTGGCGATGCGGGTGACGGTAAGTACGTCATTGTTGGTCTGGATATCGACATCGGTGTCGTTGGCCAGCACGTTGCCGGTGGGGTTCACGCCCGGGTCGGCGTTGTTGAAGCCACCGGCTTCCACGGCGATGGCCAGGTCGGCGTTGGCGATCGGGGCATCGTTGACCGGGTCGATGATGATGTTCATCACGTCGGTATCGGTCAGCGCATCAGCCGGGTTCTGCCCAGGCACACCGTCACCGTTGACCGGTGCGTCGCCGAAGTTGCCCTGGTCGTTGGTGACCATGGTCAGGGTTTCCGGGTCGCGGAAGGTGTTGAAGTCCTGGTCGCCTTTGTAATACAGCTGGCTCAGCAGCACGTTCAGTTCGGCCAAGGTGCCGGTAAGGACCAGGCTGCGCCCAGCGCCGGCAGGAGGTGTAGCTGTGGCCGCCGGCGGGGTGGCGGTTTGCCAGATGACCCCGTGTACCACGGTCAGGGTAATGGTCATGACGCCGTCGGCAGTGCCGGCGTTGACGTCCACGTCACTGATGGCCAGGCCACCGATGTGCAATACCGTGTCTTCCTGGCCATGCTGGTCGGACACCGTGTTGACCGGCGCCTCGTTAACATGCACGTAGCCGGCGTCAGCGGTGCCAGTTGCGCCTTCGCCGAGTGCCAGGTTGATACTGCCCAGGCCTGTAGCCGCAGCGCCCGTGTCGGTGTCTATACGCACCCGGAAGCTGTTGTTGGCGCTGACCTGGTGGTCTTGTGCCACCGCGATCAGGTAGCTGCCGGAGGGCAGCAGGGCGAACTGGTAGAGGCCGCCATTGGCGGTAACGGTATTGAACGTGCGGTCGTCCGCGGTGCCGAACTGACCGTCGTCACCGGCCCAGGTCAGGGTGACGTCGATGCCGTCCAGGCCGGGGCCGTCCGGGCTGACGTTGTCCGTGGCGCTGCGGGTGTCGTCCCACAGCGTGCCCTGGATCACGCCCATGCCGGCGCCATCGCTGAGGATGTAGTTGTTCAAGCCGGTTGCGCCGTCCTGGCCGGTGCGCTCGCCGTCGGCAGCGCCAGCGCCCGCCGGCAGCGAACCGCCCCAGCCGTTTGTTTCGAAGTCGGTGGGCAGGCTGGTCCAGGTGAGCACGGCGGAACTGGCGGTGTCATCGGCGATGGTCACATTGGGTAGGGTGACGGTGTAGATCACCTGGATCGCGTCGTTGGGCGCAAGCCGTGCGAAGTCCATGACGATACCGCTGCCATCGCTGAAGCTGATACCGCTGGGCAGGTTGCCCAGGTCCAGCGCCACGCCATTGAGCAGGATGCTTTGCACCTGGTAGTTGCTGCCATTGGGGAACTGGTCGGTCAGGTGGGTGTTGTAGGCGGGTGCACCGCCATCCTGGGTGAAGCTCACCGAGACGGTGGCGGTGGTCGTGCCGGCGCCCGGGGCCACGTCGATGACCGACTTGTCCATGCTGGTGAAGCTGGGTTCCACCACGCGCTCGAACACCGTATCGCTGCGGCCGCGGTCCACGCCATCGCCAGGGCCCACGTGTTCGAACACGGTCATGCCTAGCTGGGTGTTGGCCTGGTTGCCGGTCACGTTGTTGACGCGCACGTTGAACTCAAGGATCACGCCTTCGATATCGCTGTCGGCAGCCTCGCTATTGGTCACGTTGCCAAGGTTGAAGGTGATGGTCTGACTACCGTCTAGGTTGGTCGTGATCTGCAGTCGGCCATTGTTACCGTCGAAGATACCCGAAGGCGCCACGCCGCCCAGATCGGGGTGGATCGGCAAGGCCACTTCGCTGTTCTGGTTGCCGGTCATGTACAGCGTATTGCCATTACCGAGCACCAGGTCGGTGGCGTCGGTGGTCAAGCCGCCTAGCTGGCTCGACACCATGGCAATCAGGATGTTGTTGAGGTCGGCGGTGATGAACTCCAGGCCGGCGGCCAGCTCGATGCGGATCTGGTAATTGGGGTTGTCGCCGGTCGGTACCAGCACGGCCACGCGGTAACGGACGATTTCGCCGACTACCACGGTCTCCAGCAGGCCGCTAGTGTCGGTGGCGCCGCTGCCGTTGGTGGCCGGGGGCGTGTCGGTGACGCCGCCGACGCGGGACACCTGGATGCCGTTGGTGACCGGGATCAGCAAGGCACTCAGCACCCTGTAATCGTTGAGCACGCCTGAATTGAGCAGGCCATCGTCGCCGCTGCGCTCGCCATTGACGGTATCGGTGCTGTCGCTGCTGCCGTCCAGGCTGCTCCATCGAACCACGACGTTGTTGGCGATCGCAGCCTCGCCTGCGGCCGTGGCATTGACCACGCCGGTCAGGGTGATGACGATGCTCCCGCCGTTAGCGATGTCGATGTTGGCGCCATTGGCGGTCACCAACTGACCGTTGAGGATGACGAAATCAACGCCGCCATTGTTGGTGGCGCCGCCGCTGTACTGGACGGTGCCACTGATCACCAGGTTGTCGATTTCAGTCGGCAGCACGTCCAGCAGGCTGATGTCGAACGCGTCGGTGCCCGAATTGTTGGCCACGGTGATGGTGAAGGTGACGGTATCGCCCTGGTCGAAGCCGCCAAACGAGGGAGTCGAAGTGATCTGCTGGGTGACGCTGAGGGTCGGCTCGACGATGGTCACGCCGGGCTGTTCGGCACTGTTGATGTTGCGATCCACGGCGGTGGTGCCATTGGGGGTGTCGCCATCGGGGTCGCTGTACACCAGCTGCGCGCCGTTGTTCAGCGTGGTGCCTTGCTGGTTACCGGTCACGTTGCTGGCCACCAGTACCAGGCGGATGACGAAGCTGTTGTTGCCAGTGATGTTGTCGGCCGTGGCCCCGGCGCTGCCGAACACCAGCATCAGGTCGGCGCCGTCGCTGCCGTCCAGGGTCACCGGGTTGACGTTCAGTACACCGTTGAAATCGGCCGTGAGGGCGGCACTGCCTGTGGTGCTGGTGATGATTTCATAGCCTAGGTTGCCATTGAACCGTGGGTCCAGGCGCAGGCCCGGAGGGATCAGGTCATTGATGCGCAGGCTGCCCGTTGAACCCTCGGGCAGGGTGACGACGATGTCATAGGTGATGCTTTCGCCGATCACCAGGTTGCTGCCCGTGGTGTGCCCGGCGCTGGAGTCGTCCTCGGTCAGGCTACCGTCCTTGTAGGTCTTGCTGATGGTCGGCGCGGCGACTTGCTGGTTGGCGACCTCGGTCAGGTCGGTGGGGGTGAAGTCCTGGCCGCCATCGACGCTGGCGTAGTAGGTCAGCGCGGCAGTGCTCTGCAGCGTGCTGGAGGCGAGGATGGCATTGTCCACGCTGACGTCGTAGGTGATCACCACCACGTTGGCCCCGGACAGGTCGCTGGCGGTGCCGGCGCGGCCGGCCAGCAGGGTGGCCTGGCCGTTGGCGTCGAGGAAGGTGATGGCGTTGCCGTCGACACGGTAGTCGGTGCCCTGCACCAGCACGCTGCCGTCGCCGCGGTAGATCTGCAGGTTGGCCGCGCCCAGGCTGCCACCGACGAACGACAGGCCAGCGGGCAAGGTAATGCTGGTGCTGACATCGTAGGCACCGCCGCCGCCGGTGTTTTTCAGGGCGGTGGCCAGGCGAAGGTTATCGGCACCGTCGATGCCGCTGACATTGCCGTCCACCGCCGCCAGGCTGGTCACGCTGCCGCTGAACGGCACGCCACTGCTGCCAGGGGCGGCCCAGCTGCCGGTGGTGCCGGTGACCGTGCCGTTGCTGCTGGACACCACGCCGTGCTTGATGTCCAGCACCGGCTCGGCGACCGACTGGATCACCGCCACATCTGATGAGGTGAGTACGGTCTTGTCGACCGTGGTGGTCTGGCTCGACTGCGCTAGCACGTCGAGTTCTCGTTGGTCGGCATACGGCTGGTCGCCCACTACCATGGTGAAGCGTACCTGCACGGTGCCGCCACTGAGGCCGCCAGAGACGAAATCGCCGAAGTCGAAGATGATCGAGTTACCCGGGCCAGTGGTGACGCTATCGGGCACATCGAGAATGGTATTACCGCTGCCGAACGTCCACTGGCCAACCCCGTTGCCAATGCTCCAGTTGATGCCGCTGGCATTGAGCAAGGGCAAGGGCAGGTACGCCGTAAGTTTGAAGTTCTCGTAATCGGCCACCAGCAAGTCATAGCTAATGGTGAAGGTCACCACATCGCCCGGGCGCAGCTCGCCGTTGCTCGGCGGGTTGCCGCCGTTGACCTGGGTGAGTTCGATATCGACCGAGGAGCTTGCGATGGTGCTGGTGGTACTGGACCCGTCTGTCTGGGTCCCGCCCAGGTTGACCGCATCGCGCAGCACGGTGGCATCCACCGTGGCGCTGTTGCCGACGCTGTCACCTTCGTTGAGCTGGTCGTGGGGTGGGTGGTCACTGGTGTAGGTGGGGTTGATCAATGCGTCGTAGACGATGCTCAGGCGCGTGGCGCCTTCCTGCAGGGTGTCGTCGTAAAGGTCACCGAACAGTGCCGCCACGCCGGGGCCGGCAATCGCCTGGCGAATGGACTCGGCAATGTCGAAGACCAGCGTGGTGCTGCCGTCGGCATTCACCGTCTGGGTGTAGACCAGGGCAATCGCCTGGGACCCACCATGCTGCTGGATGATCAGCGTAGGCGGGTTGCTCGGGTCGAAGGTCTGGCCGTCGCCAAGCAAGTCGGTCAGGGTGAACTGGCCCTGCTCGAGGATGTTCTCGCCAAAGGCGAAGAAGTCGGAAATGGCCACGTCCATGGTGTAGCGCAAAGTGTCGCCGGGGGTAAGGCCGGGTGTGCCGACGTCGTTCTGCAGGTCGACCTGCTTGAGCAGGGTGATCGACTTGGCGACGAAGGTCACGCCCTGGCCGTTGCCGGTCTCGGTGAACGGGTAGCCGTCCGGGTCGGTGGGGCGGTCGCGTGGGTCGAGCGGGTTCCAGCCACCGCTCACGCTGGCGGTGCCGAAGTTGATGGTGACTGGGTTGCCGGTGGTCGGGTCGATCACTGGCCGGCCGTTGGCGTCGATTTCCGGCACGTAGAAGCTGACTTGGGTTTCGCTGGCCGCGCTTAGGGTGTCGTAATGGATCTCATAGCTGGCCACGAAGGCGTTGGGGTTGGCCAATGCCGCAGCGATAAGCAGGGGGTTGGTCAGCACCGTGCCGTCGTGCAGGGTGACCGACGTCAGGGTGCCGCCGGCCCCCGGCGTGATGGCGCTGACATGCACCTGGTCAGGCACGGTCTGAGTGACGGTGACATTGCTTAGCGTTTGCCCGGGGGCCGGGGTTACGGTCACGGTCTGGGTACGGGTGAAGTTCGGCCCGGTTACCGTTTCGCCTTCTGGCATGTTGACCGTTTGCGTGACCTTGAGCAGGGTCGGGGTGACGATGAAACTGTGTAGTGCGCTTTCTACCCGGCTTGGGTCCTGCACCGGATTGTTCAGCGAATCGTTGCCGTACTCGAAGCCTGCCCGGGCGTTGATGGTGAGGTCAGGCGTGCCGTCGGAGTAATGGGTGTCGGCCAGATTGCTCAACTGCGCGGTAATCTGCACATCGATGGCGGGCTGGCCGTTGGTGACGCTGGCATAAGGCAGTTGCAGTACCACCATCTGGTCACCGGGCTTCATGCCGACACTGGCGGCATTGATCACCAGGGCATTGCCGCTGGCGTCCTTGGCCAACGGGTGGGTGGCATTGCCGTTGGCATCGAAGGTGATCACGAAGCTGTTCACCGCCTGGCCCAAGTAGGTGGCGGAGACGAAGGTGGCGCCATCGTCGCCGTCGCGCCCGGTGGCCGGCATGAACACATCGAGGAACGGCGCGTAGCCTTCCTGGGTGGAGGGGTTGCTGAAACTGACGGTGAAGTTGAATTGCTCTCCCAGTTGCACCTCGGCGCCGCCGCTGCCCAGGCTGGCGGTGGGGCTGGCATCGGCCAGCAGACCCTGGAAGCCGTTCAGGGTGGCTGCTGCCAGGGCAATGGTCTTGTCGACATCGCCACTGCTGACCTCAAGGCGCCAGTCGCCGCCGGCCAGTTGGCTGCCGGTGGCGTTGCTGGAGGCACCGACGTCAGCGCCGGTCCAGCGCGCCAGTTCGTTCACCAGCGCCTGGCCTGCACTGCCGGCACCGACATCGCAGCCATACAACTGGATGTCCGCGCCCGCGTTGAGTTCACCGCGCCAGGCGCTCAGGCGGTCGCCCAGCTGCTCGACGGTTTGGCTGGTGAATACCTGGTTGCCCAGGGTGAACTGGCCAGACGCGCCGTGCGAGAACACTTGGATCGAGTCGACCTTGCCCAACTGCGCCAGCACATTGCTGATGGCTGCGATGGCATCCTGGCCAGGGTCCACCACCAGCGCGGTGGTGCCGGTTGGCAAGTTGGCGGCCAGCTGGTCGCGGTTTTCCACCCGGGCATCGATGACCACAAGGTTGCGTGGTGCGGGCGCTGCTGCGGTGGTTTGCGCCTCGCTGGCAGTGGGGGCAGGATGGCTGGTGTCCTTGGCCTCTGCTGTACCGGGATCACTGTGATGCTGCTGGTCGACAGCCGCTGCGCCAGCGCCGTCGAAGAGGATGCGTTGCTCAAGGGCAACTGTCTGCGACCGAGGGCGCGAAACCATGGCGAAGCCGGCTCTGCTCTTGATGTCCATTTCCAATCCTGCCCAGAAGTTACGATGCCATTTCCGAAACTAAATCAATCCTAGTCCGATTTTTTCGGGGTGCCGGGTGAGGCGCCGGAAGGTCTTCAGAAGCCGCTTTCGCGCAGCCCGACCCCCAGAATCCATTTAGCCAGCTCACCGAGGATGCTGCGTTTTTCCCCTTCGATCTTCAGCTTGCCGCGGGTTTCGCGCACGCTGGCCAACGGCTCATCCAACGCGACCAGTACCTGGAACAGCGCGTTGCTGGGCACCAGCGACTGGCCGCTGGTCGGCACCGGGCCGCCGAAGTGCGAAGACAACATGCGGTGGGCCAACTGCCCGGCGCGGGTGCTGCCAATGGCCAGCACTTTGCCGCGCAGCGCGGTGGCCTGGCCTTCGGGGTAGAACTTCACGGTATTGCCCACGGCCAGGTGATGCACTTGGTCCTGGGCGACGTAGGCATCGACCTGCCAGTGGCTGGGGTCGATCAGCATGCCCAGTGGCTCTTCGCGGTTGAGCCACTGGCCAGGGCGCCAGTCCGGGTCCAGGTCCAGCCAGGTGCCAGCGAATGGCGCCTGCAGGTTGAGGCGGGCGATTTCGATGCGTGCCGCGCGGGCTTCTTCGTTCTGCACCTTCAGGCGTTGCTGGGTGGCAGCGTCCTCGGCCAGCCCGGCGGGGTCGGCCAGCAGCCCAGAAAGGCGCGCCTGATAGCTGCGGGCGCTGGCCTGGCTGCTGCGCATGCGCGAATCCAGGTCTGGCTCTTCGAGCACTGCCAACACGTCGCCGGCCTTGACCTGGCCTTGCGAATGCAAGCTTTTCAGCCGCGCAGGGTAGGGCGTGTACACGCGCAACTGGTGTTCGGCCCGGGCCACGCCAACGGCGTCGACCTGGCTGTGCCAAGGCACCGCCAGCGCCAGTAAGGCAAGGCCTGCGCCTAGGTAGAACAGCCGTTTGCGCTGCCCCGGGATGCGTGCCCGCTGTTGCCACCAGTGGCTCAGCTCACGTTTCACCGGCAGTGCGATAAACCACGCCAACTCGACCATGAACAGCACGATCCCTAACAGTTTGAAGAAGAACAGGTACACCGCCGCGGCAATGCCGAGGAACAGCACCAGGCGGTACAGCCAGGTGGCAAAAGCGAACGCGACCAACAGGCGGCGTTGCCCCACCGGGAACGGCTCGGGCCACGGCTCGTTGAGCCCAAGCAGGTTGCGCCGCAGGGCCACCCGCGCCAGCGCCGAGGCGCGTTCGTGCAGGTTGGGGAAGTCGAGCAGGTCGCTGAGAATGAAGTAGCCGTCGAAGCGCATGAATGGGCTGGCATTGAGGGCCAGCGACAGCACCCAGCTAGTGGTCGCCAGGTACAACAGCGCGTTGCGCAGGGCGCCGTCGTCGCACAGGGCCCAGCCGAGGGTGGCCAAACCCGCCAGGGACAATTCGGTGATGATGCCGGCCGAGGCGATGGCCAGGCGCTGGTGGGCGCGCTTGAGCTTCCAGCTTTCGCCGGTGTCGGTGTAGAGCATCGGCCACAGCACCAGAAACGCCACGCCCATGTGCCCCACGCGCAAGCCCAGTCGCGTGGCGACCAGCGCGTGGCCAAGCTCGTGCAGGGTTTTTGCGACCACCAGAGCCAGGGCAAAACTGAACAGGCCTTCGGTGGAGAACGACTCGACCACCGCATGGGTGAAGGCGTCCCACTGCTGCATCACCAGGATGATCCCGAGCAGGGTCAGGCCGATCACCAGCACCCCGGTAAGCGGATGGAACAGCCAGCCCAGCGCTACCGCCAGGCGCTGCAGACCGGCTTGCGGGCGCAGCAGCGGCACGCGGAAGAACAGGTAGTGGTGCAACCACCAACGCCAGCTCGACCAGGTGCGCGCCTCGCTCGCGGCCTGCAGTTTGGCCAATTGCTCGGGGCCGGGGCGCAGCAGGTGGTGGTGTTCGAGGAACGTGCGCAGCGCCAGCACCTGCTCGACATCGGGGTTGAGCGCGCTGTCCCGCGACACTTGCTCGCTGATTTGGCGCGGCGTCTGGCCCCAGCGCAGCAGGCACTCGAACTCCAACCAGCCAATCCGGTAGAAACGGTTGACCACGGTGTCGTGGATCATCCATGCCGGTTCCCCTTCACGGCTGTCGGCGGCCTCGCACAGGCGCAGGTCCTCGCGCAGCGGGGGCAGTGGCAGGTCGGACAGGTCGAGCATTACCAGCCACTCCAGGCACGCACCGTGGCCAGCGGCCGGCGCAGCAGGTAATAGCCGAGCATTACCCGGCCACCGTACAGTTTGGCGGTGCCGTGCAGGCCCAGGCGGGCATGCTCGGAGCGTTCGTCGATGCTGGCCAGCAGGCGGTAGGCGACCACGCCGTCATCACTGGGCTTGGCCTGGTAGCTGGTTTCAAGGATTTTGCCCTTGAGCGGGCTGAGTGGGTAGGCGGTGAGGAACAGCGTGACCTCGGCGCCTGGCTCCAGGGCGATGGCATCGGCCACGGCCAGCTGGATCTGCATGGCCGGTTGCGCCGGGTCGGCCACGTGCATGATGCGCTCACCGGTCGACACCGGCTTGCCGAGCCAGTCGTTGGGGTCACTGAACACGGCAACCCCGGCCCGCGGTGCCAGTACCTGGGTACGCCGCAACTGCGCCTGCACTGCGGCCAGCTCGGCGCGGCGTTGCTGGGCACGGCCTTGCAGCAAGGTCAGCTCGTTCTTGCTTTGCGGGTTGTCGAATGCACGCTGGCTGGCAGCCAGCAGCTCGGCGTCGGCCACCGCGACTTCCTTGCCGAGTACCTCGGCGCGGCTGCGCAGGGTGGTTTCGTCGAGGGTGAACAACGGGGTGCCGGCTTCCACCGGCTGGTTCGGGCGCACCAGCACTTGGGCGATCACGCCGTCGATCGGTGAACTGACGATCTGTGCCTGGCGCGACACGATCTGTGCCGGTGCCAACGCCGTTTGCCGCACTGGGAGCAGCAACAGCCCGGCGGCCACCAGCAGGGTGATCAGTACCTGGCGGCGGCTGGGGCGCCAGCGGCCGATTCGCCGGCGCCGGGTCAGCGCATGCCAGCAATAGGCCCAGGTGCGCGTCAAACCATCCAGCTGCTGGTGCACCACCGCCGGCGGTGCTTCTTCCAGCAGCAACACCAGCAGGCCAAGGCGCTGGCCGGTCGGGGCATGCAAGGGTATGCACCACAGGCCGGTAGGCCACCACTCGGCCCAGCCCTCGGCGATGTCTTCAGGTGGCGCAGCGTTGGCCTGGGTCAACCAGGCGGGCTGCGGCTCGACCAAGCGCTCGGCCAACCAACGGCTGGCGCGCCTGAGCCAGACCAGGTAGGGCGAGTCTTCGCTGGGGCGCGCCAGGCCAGACACGCACAGCAGCTCCAATCCGCTGTTGCCTTGCTCGAACACCAGCGCCTGGTGGAAGGGCAGTAGCGGGTACAGGTCGTTGGCCATGCTGAATGCCAGCGCGCCCAGCGTCTCGGCGGCCATGGCTTTATCGCGCAGAGCGTCCAGTTGCAGCAACAGCTGCGGGTGGGGCAGTGGCCTATTCACGGTCATGGTCGAACCGCGCCGTGCCGCTCATGCCGGCCATCAGTTCGGGGTAGCGCTGATCGAAGCGCGCTTCAAGCTCCACCGTCTGCGCCACGGCATCGACCCTTGAGTTGATCACGCTGACCTTGGCCGGGTAGGTCTTGCCAGTCTCATGCACAGTCACCTGCAGCGTCTGACCGGGGCTTAGGCTTTTCAGTTGGCTGGAGGGCACATTCAGGCGCACCTTCAATGCGCCGTCGCTGACCAGGTCGAACAGTGGCGTACCTGCGCTGACGGTCTGGTATGGCTTGACGTAAACCTTGGCCACATGGCCCGAGAAGGGGGCCAGCACCTGGCAGTAGCTCATTTGCGCTTCGCCCATGGCGCGGGCGCCATCAGCCTTCTGCACTTCGGTATTGGCTGCGGCCACTTCGATATCGCCGACGGCGTCGAGCTTGCGCAGTTGCTTCTTGGCTTCCAGGTTCTGGCGGGCCATGGCCAGCTCGGCCACGGCGACCTTGCCGCGGGCTTGGGCCTCGTTGCAATTGAAGCGCGCCAAGGTTGCGCCTTTGGGCACGTGTTCGCCGAAGCTGGTCTTCAGCTCGCCCAGGGTGCCGCTCATCTGGCTGGACAGGGTGGTTTCCAGCTCGGCTGCCAGCAGGACACGGATCAGTTGTGGTTCTTCGGTGGTTGGCTCTTGCTCGGCGTGGGTGGCAACGCTGGCCAAGGCCAGCAACAAAGGCAGGTAACGGTGTGCAACGACAGTCAACGGCATTCTCAATTCCTTGCTGAGAGACATCGAGCAGCGCAACGCAAATCATTCAACGCCTTAATACTAGAAAGTAATTTTCCGTTTGCCCAACTTAGGGGTGTGCATTTTTGCATGGTCGTATATGCATAAATGCGCGACTGGTTTCTGCAGCTGCGCAAAGGCCATCCATGTGTACTAGGGTCAAGCATTGCTGGGTAATGTGCTGTTAGATCGGCTCGCAACAGGGCCGGCAGAACTGACCGTGGAGCGAGCGAATGGGGCACTGGGCACAGGTAGTGCGACGCATGCGGGTAATGGCCTGCTTGAGTGTTGTGTGGTTGTTGCTGAGCAGCGCCAACCTTGGTGCGGCTGCCTTGCCTTCCCTGGCCACTGAACGTGAGGGCTACGCCGAAGCCGGCAGTTGCCAGGCGTGCCATGTCGAACAGGCCAAGCAGTGGCAACACTCCGATCATGCCTGGGCGCTGCGCGATGCCAACCCGGCCAACGTGCTGGGCAACTTCAATGACGTGCGCTACGACCAGGATGGGGTCAAGGCCCGCTTCTATCGCAAGGGCGATGGGTTTTTCGTCAACATCGACGGCGAGGATGGCAAGCCGGCTGATTTTCAAGTGCTCTACACCTTTGGCTTCGAGCCGCTGCAGCAATACCTGGTGTCACTGTCGCGAGGCCGCTTGCAGGCCTTGACCCTCGCCTGGGACAGCCGGCCGACGGCGCAGGGCGGGCAGCGCTGGTTCTCGCTGTACCCTGGGCAACGCTTTGCCCCTGATGACCCGCTGCACTGGACTGGCCGCTACCAGAATTGGAACGGCATGTGCGCCGACTGCCACTCGACCCGGTTGGTCAAGCATTACGATGATGCGAAGGACAGTTTTGCCAGTACCTGGCAGGAAAAGACCGTGGGTTGCCAGGGCTGCCACGGCCCTGGCCAGGCCCATGTTGACTGGGCCAGCCAACACCCCGGCGTTTCGCCTGCCCAAGGGCTTGCGGTGGATTACAAGGCGCTGGGCAGCAAGGGCCTGGTAGAGCAATGCGCCTATTGCCACAGCCGCCGACAAAGCCTGGGCACTGGCCAGATGCCGGGCCACCCTCAGCTGGACCAAAGCTTGCCCGCCACGCTGCGCACGGGCCTGTACCATGACGATGGGCAGATCGACGGCGAAGTCTATGAGTACGGCTCATTTACCCAGAGCAAGATGTTCGCCGCCGGTGTCGGTTGTACCGATTGCCATAACCCCCATACCACCAAGGTACGCATAGAAGGTAACGGGCTGTGCCTGCAATGCCATAACACCCAGCCCAATACTGCACGTTTCACTGGCTTGCAGGCCAAGGACTATGACAGCCCAGCGCATCATCACCACGCGGTGGGCTCGCCAGGTGCGCAGTGCGTCAATTGCCACATGCCGAGCAAAAATTACATGGTGATCGACCCCAGGCGCGATCACAGCCTGCGTATACCCCGGCCGGACCTTGCCGCAGAGGGCAACGGCCCGGATGCCTGTACCACCTGCCACCAAGACCGCAAGCCCGAGTGGGCGGCCAAGGCCATTGAAGGTTGGTTCGGGTCACCGAAGCGCCCCGCTCATTACGGCCAGAACTTCCACGCCGTGCGCGAAGACCCGAGCACTATCCTGAGCCGCCTGGGTTATCTGCTTGCGGACAAGAGCAACCCGGCCATCGTCCGCGCCACCGCCGCCGACCAGTTGGCAGACTTGGGCCCCGCAGCGGCCAGCAACTTGCAATGGGCACTGCAGGACAAAGACCCGCTAGTGCGCGCCTACGCTGTGGCCGGATTCACCAGCCTGCCCCCCGAGCAGCGTTTGAAACCGTTGCTGCCCCTGCTCGAAGACCCCACCTTGGCCGTGCGCGACGAAGCCGTGCGGGCCTTGGCCGATGTCCCGGCAGCACAGTTACCTGAAGCCAGCCGCGAGTCGTTCAAAACGTTGCTTGACGATTACGAGCAGCGCTTGCGCAGTAACGCGGACCTGCCAGGGGGGCGGCTCAACCTGGCGGTGCTTATGCAGCGCCAGGGCCGCGACGAGCAGGCTGTGGAGCAGTATCGCCAAGCCTTGCGCATGGACCCGTATTTCGTCCCGGCGCGGGTTAACCTGGTGACCCTGGCCAGCAGCGCGCAACGCCTGGACGATGCTGAGAGCCTGCTGCGCGAGGGGGTGGCGCTGGACAAGATGCCCGCTGCCGACCGTGGCAACCTGGCCTACATGCTGGCTTTGCTGCTGGTCGAGCGCGGCAAGCCTGACGAGGCGCTGGGCTGGATGGAGCAGGCCGCCGTGGCGCTGCCGGGCAATACGCGCATTCGTTACAACCAGGGCCTGCTGCTGTCGCGCATGAACCGCCGTGATGAAGCCCTGCAAGCGTTACGCAGCGGCTTGGAGCAAGCACCGGAAAACGCCGACCTGCTGTATTCGCTGATCTACCTGCATGCATTGGCTGGCGAGCGCGAGCAGGCTTACGGCTATGTCGAGCGGATGCGCGCGGTGGCACCAGATGATCCGCGGCTGCAGGCCATAGAGCCGTATTACCAGAAGGGGCGGTGAAGGGGGAGGAAAGTGAAGCCGGAAACTTACCATGTTCTCTTCACGACACCCCATTGCACCCTGGCCTGGCACTACTAGATTTACCCAATTGCCAACCGCTGACAGGGACCGGGCCAGTGAACACCCATGAACACGTCAAAGCGCTGGAAGCGTCGGTCGCCGAGAAGGTCCTCGGCCAGGCCGAGACCATTCGCCATGTACTGCTGGGGCTGCTTGCCAACGGCCATGTGCTGCTCGAAAGCCTGCCGGGCCTGGCCAAGACGCGCACGGTCAAGGCCCTGGCCACGCACCTGGAAGCGCAGATGCGGCGCATCCAGTTCACCCCCGACCTGCTGCCCTCGGACATCACCGGCGGCGAGATCCTGCAGCAGTCGGCCGAGGGCAACAAAATCAGCTTTCAACCCGGGCCACTGTTCGGCAACGTGATCCTCGCCGACGAAATCAACCGTGCCCCGGCCAAGGTCCAGGCGGCCTTGCTTGAGGCCATGGAGGAGCGCCAGATCACCGTGGCCGGGCAAAGTTATCCGATGCCGGGGCTGTTCATGGTGCTGGCCACGCAGAACCCCATCGAGCAGGAAGGCACCTATCCATTGCCTGAAGCACAGATGGACCGGTTTTTGATGAAGCTGCAACTGGATTACCCACACCCTGATGACGAAACCCAGGTGCTGCGCCTGGTACGTGCAGAGGACCAGGCCAGCGATGCGGGGGCCGTGCAACCGGTGCGGCTGGCCCAGCAAGTGATCTTCGATGCCCGCAGCGAGGTGGCGCGGGTGCATGTTGCCGAGGCGATCGACCGTTACCTTATCGACTTGATCAACGCGACCCGTCACCCAGGCGACTACGATACCGACCTGGCGCGCTGGATCACCATCGGTGCCAGTCCGCGCGGTGGCATCAGCCTAGACCGGGTGGCGCGCGCGCATGCCTGGCTCAACGGCCAGGACTTTGTTTCACCGGACAACGTGCGCGCGGTGGTGCACCCGGTTTTGCGCCACCGGCTGCAACTGTCGTACGACGCGGTCAGCGATGGCGTGGCGGCGGACCAGGTTATCGACAGGCTGTTGGACAAGGTGGCCATTCCGGCCTGACGGACACGCTCATGCCCGCTAATAGCGCTACGCCTGACGGTTTTGTCTACGCCTCGCTCACCGAACTGGTGGGGCTGGACGCGCGCGCGCGGGGGCTGAGTTTCGTCGCCCGGCAGCCACTGTCGAGCATTCTTTCCGGTAACCATGCCTCGCGCCTGCGCGGGCGCGGGTTGAGCTTCGACGAGCTGCGTCACTACATCCCCGGCGACGATTTGCGCCACCTGGACTGGCGTGCCTCGTTGCGTTACGGCAAGCCTTTCGTGCGCACCTTCACCGAAGAACGCGACCGGCCTACGCTGGTGCTGGTGGACCAGCGCATGAGCATGTATTTCGGCTCCCAGCGCTATTTCAAATCGGTTACTGCGGCGCAGTTGGCGGCGTTGTGTGCATGGATGGCGTTTCACGCCGGTGACAGGGTCGGTGGCCTGGTGTTCGGCAATCAGCGGGTAGAGCACGTGCGGCCGTTGCGTAGTCGCGCGCGGGTCGAGGCCCTGTGCAGTGCAGTGGTCAGGGCCAACCACGCGCTGACGGCGTTCGCCAGCGAAGACGCAGATGGCCAGTTGGACAAGGTGTTGCGCACCTGCGTTGCCTCGGCAGGCCATGATCACTTGATCTGCATCATCAGCGACTTTGCGGGTATCAGCGAGCACACCTTGCCGCTGCTGCGCCAGTTACGCCAGCACAACGATGTGATCGCCCTGCAGGTGTACGACCCCATTGCACTTCAAGTGCCCGACAGGGGGCGAGTGAACGTGACCCAGGGTGCGCAGCAGGTGGAATTGGAAGTGGGCAAGCGCCGGGTTAGCAAACCGCTGGGTGATTTTCTCGCCGGGCGCCTGCGCGATGTAGAAGCGCTGCTGCGCCGCAGCCAGGTGCCGCTGATGCTGATCAGCACCGCCGGGGACAGCCTTGAACAACTGCGCAGGGAGCTGGGCCGCCTGGCCCAGGTGCCGCGATGAGCACTGCTGTCATACCGTCAATCGATCAGCTGCGCGAGCTGGCACCCGGCACGCCGCCGTTCAGTTACCTGCCGCATACCTGGGCTTGGTTGGTGTTGGGGCTGGTGATGCTGGCCTTGCTCCTGGTCTGGGCGGCCCTGCGCTGGCGGCGTTGGTCGCGTGAGCGCTATCGTCGCCAAGCCTTGCAGTATCTTGACCTGCTGGCCAAGGCCGAGGGTAATCAGCGCCTGGCCGCCCTGCGGGAAGTGCCCGTGCTGCTGAAACGGGTGGCGCTGTCGCTGCCAGATGCGCCGCCTGTGGCCAGCCTGGCCGGCGCGCAGTGGCAGGCCTTTCTTGAGCAGCGTGCCGGTCAGCCGTTACCTGCCGGTTTTGTGCAAACCCTGCAAACGGTCGCTTATGCGCCCGACGCCCAACTGCTCGCGCTCGACGCGCAGCAGGTCGCGGCGTTGTACAGCACCAGCCGACGCTGGATCGAGGGGCATCATGTGGCAGTTTGATTACCCGTGGGTGTTCTTGCTGTTGCCGGCTGCTTGGCTGGCCTATCGTCTGTTGCAGCCCTATAGCGAAAGCCGCAGTGCATTGCGGGTGCCGTTTTTTGCGGCGATGAGCCGCGCCACCGGGCAGCAGCCGGGGCAGGCGAGTGCAGCGGGCGGGCGCTGGCAATTGTGGCTGAACCTGCTGGTGTGGGGGCTTGTGGTGGCGGCCTGTGCACGGCCGGTATGGGTGGAGCGGCCGATTGAATGGGAGCGGCCGATCCGCGACATCATGCTGGCCATTGATATTTCCCAGTCCATGCAGGCCAACGACTACACCAACGCCAACGGCGAGCGAACCGATCGACTGACTGCGGTGAAGTCGGTGGTGCGCGACTTCATCGCGCGCCGCAAGGACGACCGCATCGGCCTCATCGTGTTCGGCACCGGCGCTTACCCTCAAGCGCCCTTGACCCTCGACCACGCCAGCCTGCTGATGCTGCTGGATGAAGTCGGCATCGGCATGGCCGGGCCGAACACCGCACTGGGCGATGCGATCGGGCTCACCATCAAGGCGTTGGCCAACACCCCCGAGCAGGAAAAGGTGCTGATCCTGCTGACTGACGGCAACGACACTGGCAGCGCCATCACCCCCGAGCACGCGGCTCGCCTGGCCCATGAAGAGCGTATCGTAGTACATACCATTGGTATCGGTGACCCAACCGCGACGGGCGATGACAAGGTCGACCTGGGCGCTCTGCAGGAGATTGCGCGTACTACCGGCGGGCAGTTCTTTCGCGCCGATGATCGCCAGGCGTTGCAGCAGGTATACGCGACCCTGGACCGGTTGACCCCGCATCAGGTCAAGACCTTCAGCCACCAACCCAAGCGTGACTTGTTCGTTTGGCCGTTGGGCCTGGCGCTAGGGTTGCTGCTGGTGGCCCACCTGCTGGCCTTGGCGCGCGCCCGCCTGGTCGGCCGCCGGCCAGTGCCCGGAGCACCGCCGGCATGACCTTCGACCCCGCTGCGTTCCATTTCATGCGGCCGCTGTGGTTGCTGCTGATCGTGCCGGGCCTGCTGTTGCCTGTGCTGTGGCTGCGCCGGCATGATCTGCGCCGACAATTGGAGGGCATCATCGCGCCTCACCTGGTCGAGCACTTGATGATCACGCCAAAGGAACAGCGGCGTTTGCGCCCGGTGCACCTGTTGGGGGCCAGTCTGGTACTTGGAGCTCTGGCCGCTGCCGGGCCGACCTGGGTGCAGGACACCCCCGACTTTCTCGATGACCGCGCCCCTTTGATCATCGCCGTGGACCTGTCGCCGTCGATGGATGCCGACGATGTGCCGCCCACTCGGCTGGCGGCTGCTAAACACACCCTGCACGACTTGGTCCTGCGCCGTGCGGGCGCCCGTACCGCACTCATCGTCTATGCCGGCAATGCCCACTTGGTGCTTCCTGTCACCGAGGATCCGGCGTTGCTCGATACCTTCATCCAGGCACTGGCCACGGACCTGATGAGCACCCCGGGCAAGGATGCCTTGGGCGCGATAGACCTGGCCTTGAAGCTGCTGGCGGCTGAGCAGACGCCGGGCACTTTGGTGCTGCTGACCGATGGCGGTGATGCCAGCCAATTTCCAGCGATTGCTAAACGCGTCTCAGGCTCGCCCTTGCAAGTATTGGTGTTGGCGGTTGGCAGTCAGTCGGCTGCGGCAGGCTTCGATGAGCAGGGCCTGAAGGGGCTCGCCAAGGCGGCCAGTGCGCCCCTAGGCAGCCTGTCGCTGAACGATGACGACCTGGACTGGGTCGAGCTGCATGCGCAGCGCCACTTCAAGGCTGCCCAGGGCGACGATGCCCAACTGCACTGGAAGGACGCCGGTTATTGGTTGTGCTGGCCGTTACTGCTGGTGGTGCTGGCGACGCTGCGGCGCGGCTGGCGAGTGAACTGGCTGCCTGGCGTGTTGCTGGCCCTGCTGCTGGGTGGCAATGCTGAGCCAGCAAGGGCCGGTGCGCTGGCCGATGCGTTTTTCACGGCCGACCAGCAAGGGCGCTGGGCGTTCGAGCAGGGCCACTATCCGCAGGCGGCAACGCGGTTCCACGACCCTTACTGGAAAGGCATCGCTGCATACCAGGCGGCTGATTTTGAGGCCGCGCTGGTCAGCTTGGGCAAGGTCGATAGTGCCCCTGCCTGGTTCTACCAAGGCAACAGCTATGTACGCTTGTTCAAGTTCCCACAGGCGATTGCCGCCTACCAGCAGGCCCTGCGCCTGCAGCCGTCGTTTACCGAAGCCAAGGCCAACCTGGCGTTGGCCGAGGCCTTGCTCAAGGATTACGAGGATCAACAGGAACAAGGCCCGCCCACTGAAAAGCCCGACAAGGTCGTCGAAGACCAGACGCCCTCGGGCGGCAAGACGCAGCAACAGAACACCCAGCAGGCTGCCTCGGACCAGCTGTGGCTGAATAACCTGACCACGTCACCGGCGCAGTTTCTCAAGCGCAAGTTTTCCATTCAGGACGCCGCCCGCCAGCAGGCGGCGAAGGAGGCGCCATGAGGCGCGGGGCCTTGCTGTTGTGCTGCCTGGCGGGTTGGGCGGTAGCGGATGACCCACAGGTGCGGGTGGAAGCGCGCCTGGTGCCAGGCACCACGGTCATGACCGGCGCCACACTCAGCCTGGAAGTCGACCTGCTGGTCGACACCTGGTTCACCGATGCCCCCGTAGTGCCCATGCTGCAGCTGCCGGGTGCGGTCGTCAGCCCACCGAGTGGCGAAGCCCAGCACCTCAACGAAAAACGCGAGGGCAAGGCGTTCTTCGGCCTGCGCTACCGCTATGCGATCACCCCGACACAGGCGCAGCGCTTCGACATCCCGGCGCTGACCTTTCGCGTGCAGCCTGGCCCCAGTGGCGGGCCGCAGGCGGTCACCAGCCAGCCACTGTCGTTTGAGGCCAAGGGCCTGGCGGGCAGCAGTGGCGAACAACGCCTGGTGGCGCGCAGCGTGCACCTCAGCCAGGCGATCCAGTATTCCCACCAGCCGCTGCGTGTGGGTGACAGCGTGACCCGGCACGTGCATGTCGACGCTGAAGGCACGCAGGCGATGCTGCTGCCGGCACCGACCTTCGCCGAGGTCGACGGACTCAAGCGTTACCTGCAGACGCCTAGCATCAAGCCGCTCAGCGATGGGCGTGGCGGCACGCTGGGCGGCCAGCGCGACGACAGCGCCAGCTACGTAGCCACGGCAGCTGGCCGTTATCGCTTGCCCGCCATCGACCTGCAGTGGTGGGACGCGGCCACGGGTGAGCAGCACAGTGTTTCGGTACCTGCGGTGGAGCTGGTGGCAGAGGAGGGCGTGTACCAGGCGCCGTTCTCGCTTGCCGAAGACCTGCGCGCACTGGGCCAGAACGCCCAGGTCAGCATTGCAAGCCACGGGCTGCTGTTGGCACTGGCATTGCTGCTTCTGGGTGGGTTGGCCTGGGCCGGGCGTGCCTATGGTCGGGCAGGCTGGCAATGGCTGCGCGCCTGGCGGCTGCGTCGTCGGCACGCCTGGCTGGCGTCTGAAGGCTACGCCTGGCGCCAGGCGCGGCAGCAATGCGGCCATGAGCCTGCTCGCCTCGATGGCCTGTATCTGTGGTATCGGCGGGCCAGCGGGCAGCGCACCTTGTCGTCAAGTGAACATCCTCCTGGCGGGGAGGATTTGCTAGCCTTTTTCGAGGCTGCCTATGGTCCGCACCGCGGCCAGGGGCTTACCACCAATGCCCGGCGGCGGCTGATGTCGGCCCTGCGCCAGCAACTCGGTACGCACCCACAGTCACGCCCCGATAGAAATGGGCTGCGTGACCTTAATCCCTGAAATGTGGAATACAGCTCAAGGAGGGCCAGATGTATCACTTCAAGCGCGATCTGCGGTTCGTGCGCAGTGTATGGTTTGTACTCTGCCTGCTGCCCCTGCTTGCCCAGGCCGCCGATCCATTGCCCGCCTGGCGCGAGGGCCCGTCACGCACGGCCATCGTCGCCTTTGTCAAGGACGTCACCACTGAAGGCGGCCCGCGCTATGTCGCACCTGCCGAGCGCATCGCTGTGTTTGACAACGACGGCACGCTGTGGAGCGAGCAGCCGATGTATTTCGAACTGCTGTTTGCCTTGGACGAGGTCAAGCGCCTTGCCCCTCAGCACCCGCAATGGCGCAACGAGCAGCCGTTCAAGGCGGTATTGGAGAACGATCAACAGGCACTCGCCGCCCAGGGTATGGACGGCTTGCTGAAAATCGTCGCCGCCACCCATTCGGGCATGAGCACGGAACAGTTCACCGCAGTTGCCCGCAAATGGCTGGCCAGCGCCCGCCATCCGCGTTCAGGCAGGCCCTACACCGAGATGGTGTTCCAGCCGATGCTCGAACTGCTGAGCTACCTACGCGCCAATGGCTTCAAAACCTACATCGTTTCGGGCGGTGAGGTGGCTTTCATGCGGGCCTTCGCCGAAGAGGTCTATGGCATCCCACCCGAGCAGGTCATCGGTACCACATTGGGCGCCAAATTCGAGGACCAGGCCGGTACTTTGAGCATCCAGCGCCTGCCCAGTATTCAGCACAACGATGATGGCCCTGGTAAACCGGTCAGCATCGATGCCGTCATTGGGCGCCGGCCGATCCTCGCGTTCGGCAACTCGGACGGCGACCTGCAGATGTTGCAATGGACCATGGCCGGCCAAGGCGCGCGTTTTGCAGGCCTGGTGCACCACACTGACCAGCGCCGCGAGTGGGCCTATGACCGCAAGAGCCATTTCGGCCGGTTGGACAAGGCGCTCGACCAGGCGCAAACCCAGGGTTGGACCGTGGTGGACATGGCGCGGGAATGGCGCCGGGTCTATCCCTTCGATTCGCAGTGACCATTCCAGTTGGTAAACAAAGCCGCAGGAGCACAGCAAGCCGGCCGCTACCGGTGTGCCCGAAGTCGTGGACTACAGCAGTGAGTGCATACGGAGAGCATAGCTATGAAGTCCAGTACAACCTGGTTGTCTGCGGTCGCCCTGACGGCCGCGACGACCCTCGGCGCCGGCATTGCCAGCGCGGCGGACAAGCCGAATATCCTGGTGATTTTCGGCGATGACATTGGCCAGACCAACATCAGCGCCTATGGCAAAGGGGTGGTGGGCTACCAGACGCCTAACATCGACCGCATCGCCAAGGAAGGCATGATGTTCACCGATTACTACGCCGAAAACAGCTGCACGGCGGGGCGCTCGACGTTCATCACCGGCCAGGCCACGCTGCGCACAGGCCTGTCCAAAGTCGGCATGCCGGGCGTGCCGGTGGGCCTGCAGGCGCGTGACGTAACCATCGCCCAGGCGCTCAAGGCCAAGGGCTATGCCACCGGGCAGTTCGGCAAGAACCACTTGGGTGACCGTGATGAATACCTGCCCACCAACCACGGCTTCGACGAATTCTTCGGCAACCTGTATCACCTCAATGCCGAAGAAGAGCCGGAACGGGCATTCTGGCCCAAGGACGATCAGGAGTTCGTCAAGGCTGCATCGCCACGCGGTGTGATCAAGTCGAGTGCCGACGGCAAGATCGAAGACACCGGTGCGCTGACCAAGAAGCGCATGGAGACCATCGATGACGAGACCACCCAGGCCGCGATCAACTTCATCGACAAGCAAGTGAAGGCAGACAAACCGTTCTTCGTCTGGATGAACACCACACGCATGCACGCGTTCACCCACGTGCGCGAGGCCATGCAGGGGCAGAGTGGCATGGTTGGCAATGAATACGCCGACGGCATGCTGGAGCACGATGGTGATGTGGGCAAGCTGCTCAAGACGCTGGATGACCTGAAAGTCGCCGACAACACCATCGTCGTCTACACCACCGACAACGGTCCCAACCAGTGGTCCTGGCCGGATGCCGCGACCACGCCCTTCCGCAATGAGAAAAACTCCAACTGGGAAGGCGCGTTCCGCGTACCTGCCATGATTCGCTGGCCAGGCAAGATCAAGCCAGACTCCGTCAACACCCAGATGATATCGGGCCTGGACTGGTTCCCGACCTTGCTCGCGGCCGTGGGTGACACCGACATCAAAGACCGCTTGCTCAAAGGCGCCGACGTGGGTGGCAAGACATTCAAGGTGCACCTGGACGGCTACAACCAGCTGGACATGCTGACTGGCAAGACCGACAAGAGCGCGCGCAACGAGTTCTACTACTTCAGCGACGACGGCGACCTGGTCGGCATGCGCTACGACAACTGGAAGATTGTGTTCTGCGAGCAGCGTGCACCCGGCGGCCTGCAGGTCTGGAGCGAGCCGTTCGTGTGCCTGCGGGTACCGAAAATGTTCAACCTGCGCATGGACCCGTACGAACGGGCCGATATCGTGTCTGATCAGTACTATGATTGGCTGACCAAGAACGACTTCTTGGTTTTCAACGGTGTGAGAAAAGCAGCGGCATTCCTGCAGACCTTCGTGGAGTACCCACCTAGCCAGCGGCCGGCCAGCTTCAGCATCGACCAGATCCGTGCTGACGTAGACAAAAAGATCGAAGAAAGGATGAAGAGCCAGTAACACCGATGCGGCCGGCTCCCTATAGGAGCCGGCTTGCCGGCGATGGGCTGCAAGGCAGCCTCGGCATCTCTCTACCCGACAAGGCATCCCTGCATGGCATCATCCGCAGCAACCCGCGCTGTTATCGATAAAGACCATTCCAAGGCGCGCATGCTGTGGGCCTTGCCGGCCACGCTGCTGTTCTTCTCTGGTGCTGCCGGCCTTGTCTATCAGGTACTTTGGATCAAGCAACTGTCACTGGTGGTCGGCGTCGAAGTGCACGCCGTGGCCACCGGCATCAGTGCCTTCTTCGCCGGCCTGGCGCTGGGCGGCCTGCTGTTCGGGCGCTGGGCCGACCGGTTGCGGCGCCCGGTGCGGCTTTATGTGTGCCTGGAGTTGGCCGTCGCCCTGCTCGGAATCGCCGCCACCCTTGGCCTAGCCCAAGCCGCTGGCCCGTTCGCCCGCCTGGAGGCCAGCGCGGGCCTGCTGGCCTGGGCCTTGCCGTTCATGCTGGTCGGGTTGCCGGCGCTCTTGATGGGCGGCACCTTGCCGGTGCTGGTGCGCGCGTTGGCGCCGGCCACGGGGCAACTGGCAGAGGCGGGTGGGCGCCTGTATGCCGCGAATACCGCCGGTGCCATTGCGGGCACCTTGCTGGCCGCCTTCGTGTTGCTGCCGCGCCTAGGCGTGACCGGCAGCGCCTGCGTCGCCGCCATGTTGAACCTGCTAGCTGCCTCGGGCGCGTGGCTGGCGCGCCATCGCGACACGGCCTTGCCAGCGCCTGGCAACCTGTCTTCGGCGCCCCGTACCGCACAAGCACGGCTTGCCATCGGCCTGTACTGCATTGCCGGGGGCGTGGCGCTGGGCTACGAAGTGGTCTGGAGCCAGTCGATCGTGCCGTTCATGAGCACCCGTGCCTTTGCCTTCGCAGTGGTGTTGGCGACTTATCTCGGCGGCCTGCTCGTGGGTAGCGCGGTGTATGCGCGGCGTGCCGACCGCATCCGTGACCCTTGGGGCCTGTTCGGCCTGTTGATTGCCTTCGCCGGCTTGCTGGCATTGCTGCAGATCGCTGGGCTTGGGCGCTGGTTGGTGCTGCTGCAGACCCAAGCCGAAGCCGTTGCCCTGCAACTGTTCGGCAGCGAACTGGCGGGCATGTGCGCGCGCTTCGCCATGGCCGCTGTGTGCATGGTGCTGCTGCCGACGACTTTGCTCGGCGCCGCGTTTCCGCTGGCCCTGCGCCTGGCGGTGGACAGCGGCCATGTCGGCCGTGACGTGGGGACTGTGGTGGCGCTCAATACCTTGGGCGGCATCGCCGGTGTGCTGCTCACCGGCTTCGTACTAGTGCCGCAGGTAGGCTTGGTGCGCGCTTTGGGCGTGCTGGCCGGCGTCGCTGCAATGGTAGGTCTGGTTGCTGTCTGGCGCGGGCCTGGCGTGCGGCGCCCAACGGCCATTGTTGTGGGTGTAGTGGTAGTGGCGACTCTGCTGGTAGCCGTTCTCACACCTCCACAGCGCCTGGCCGAGCTGTTGCCTGGCGCGCGTAACGGCCAGCTCACCTATTACCACGAAGGCAAGGGCGGCACCGTGGCGGTGGTTACTCAGGGGCGCCAAGGCAAGACGTTCAGCCGGCTTTACATCCAGGGTGTATCGAACACGGGCGATGCCATGCCGTCGCTTCGCTACATGCGCCTGCAAGCCTTGCTGCCGCTGTTGATCCACAGCGGTGAGCCACGTTCGGCGCTGGTGATCGGGTTTGGCACCGGCATCACCGCTGGCGCCATGCTGCGTTATGCCGGGCTGGAGCGCCCTGTGGTCGCCGAACTGCTGCCTGAAGTCCTGCAGGCGGCGCCTTTGTTCAAAGGCAACTATGCAGCGGTCGTCGACCCGCGGCTGGAAATCCGCTTGCGCGATGGCCGCCGCGAGTTGCTGCGCAGCGAACAGCGCTACGACCTGGTGACGCTGGAGCCGCCGCCCCCTTCGGCGGCCGGGGTGGTCAACTTGTATTCGCGTAATTTCTACCAACTGGCCGCCTCGCGCCTGCAGCCTGGCGGGCTGGTGGCCCAATGGCTGCCCTTGCCGACCCAGAACGATGAGGACAGCCGCGCGCTGGTACGCAGCTTCATCGACGTGTTCCCGCATGCCTCACTGTGGACCACTGAGTTTCACGAGATGCTGCTGATTGGCTCGCTGCAGCCGCTGCAACTGGACGTACCGCGCATTCGTCAACGCCTTGCGCAACCCGCCGTCGCCGCAGCCCTGGCCGAGGTGGGCATCGGTTCGGCGCAGGCGCTGTTGGCCACCTGGATCACCGACCGTGCCGGCCTTGAGCGTTACGCAGCGGACGCGTTGCCGGTCACCGATGACCAGCCCCGCATCGAGTACGCCAACTGGGTGCGACCGCGGGAGATCACCCGTGTGCTGCCGGCCTTGCTGGCCCTGCGCAGGGCACCGCCCTTGCAAGGGGGCGAGCCCGCCTTCGCCAGTGCGGTGAATGACCAATGGAACACGCTGGCGCGCTTCTACAGCCTTAGCCTGCATGCCTACAACGGCAATCGCCAAGCCTGGGCCCGCGAGGCGCGTGAGCTGGCCCGCAGTGACGGCGACAACCCTTACTTTCACTGGTTTCTAGGGGCAGCAGGCGGCCAGTGACAGCTGTGCTATCACTACAAGGATGCCGTCCGTCCGAAGGCTGGGGAGTGAGCGATGAATCACCTGTTTCGCGTGTTGATGGTGCTGTTGGCCTTCTTGCCCATGGTGGGGCAGGGTAATGACGCCGCCACCATCGCCACCGAAGGCATCCCTGCCGAACCAGCCGAGCTGGTGATCGCCAACCGCAGCGTTTTCACCTTCCACGCGACCTTGCTGGGGGAGACGCCAGTTGCCCGAGCGCAGCGGGCTACGTCAGTGATCGAAGAGGCCCTGCGCGGCACCGACGATCTGAAGGTCAGCGTCGACCCGATTCTCAGCAGCCACCTGGTGCTGCTGGGCGGCCGGCGCGCGTTCATCGTCGCGCCCCAGGACCTTGAAATCAGCGGCGCTGACACCCGCGAAGCGGCCGAGCAGGCAGCGGCGGTGCTGCGCCAGGTGGTCGAGGAGTCTGGCGAGGCGCGCAACCTGCATTTTCTGCTCAAGGCCTTGGGCTTGTCGGCCCTGGCCACGCTGATCTATGTGGCACTGCTCAAGGGCGCCCACCTGGCCCGGCACAAGCTGCGTGGGCGGCTGCCGCAACTGATGCGCGAACGTGCCCGGCAAATTCGTGTCGGCCAAATGCCGTTGTTCGACATGCAGTACGTGTACCGGCTGATCGACAGCCTGCTGCGCCTGCTGTATTGGGCGGTGGTGGTGCTGCTGAGCTACCAGTGGCTGAGCTTCGTGCTGTCGCAGTTCCCCTATACCCGGCCGTGGGGCGAAAGCCTGAACGTGCACTTGCTCGACCTGCTGCGCTACTTGCTTGACGGCATTCTGCAGGCCATCCCCGGGATTGTTGTGGCCATCACGATCTTCTTCATCGCCCGTGGCATCAGTGGTTTCAGCCGGCGCGTGCTGCAGCGTATGGCGCGCCCAGGCACGCTCAAGTGGCTGACCGAAGAGACGCTGCAACCCACCATGCGCCTGACCTCGCTGGCGATCTGGCTGTTTGCCCTGGTGATGGCCTACCCGTACTTGCCGGGTTCGGGCACCGATGCCTTCAAAGGCCTGTCGGTGCTGCTGGGGCTGATGATTTCACTGGGCGCATCCAGTGTAGTGGGGCAGGCGGCGGCGGGGCTTATCCTGACCTATTCGCGCACGTTGAAGGCTGGCGAGTACGTGCGGGTCGGTGACAACGAAGGCACGGTGACCGAAGTCGGCATGTTCAATACGACGATCCGTACCGGATTGGGCGAAGTGCTGACCTTGCCCAACTCGATGATCACCGGCGCCGTGACGCGCAACTACTCCCGTGCGGTGCAGGGCCAGGGCTACATCGTCGATACCGTGGTGACCATCGGTTATGACACACCTTGGCGCCAGGTGGAGGCGATGCTGGTGGCGGCTGCCGAGCGCACCGAGGGCATCCTCGAAAAACCGAGGCCGCAAGTGTTTCAGACTGGGCTATCGGACTTCTACCCCGAATACCGCCTGGTGGCCCAAGCCGTGCCAAGCGCGCCTCGGCCGCGGGCGGAGTTGCTGAGCCTGCTGCATGCCAACATTCAGGATGTGTTCAACGAACACGGCGTACAGATCATGTCGCCGCACTACCTGGGTGACCCGCAGCAGGAGAAGTGGGTGCCGCGCGAGAAGTGGTTCACAGCGCCGGCGCGCAGGCCGGACGGGGATGGCGATGGCATCTGAGGAAGTGGGAAGCGTCGGTTAAAGCGCGGCAGTCAGCGGATCGCCGTGCAGGCGCCGGTGCTCCATTGGTGTCATGTCGAACCAGCGCAGGTGGGCGCGGCAGAAGGAGGTGGTGCGGCGATAGCCCAATTCGCTGGAAATCTGCCCTACCGACAAGGTGGTGCTGCGCAGCATCTGCTGTGCTTGTTGACGACGCAGGTCGTCCAGGTAACCTTCAAAGTCGATGCCGTCACTGGCCAGGCGGCGCTGCAAGGTCCGGGGGTTGAGTTCTAGCGCCAGGGCCACCTGCTCTAGGCTGCAGCGTTGGTTCGGCAGCAACATCTGGATCCTACGTTCGACTTGTGCACGCAGGCTGTCACAAGCTACCGCTTGGTTTTCCAGGTAGTGGCGGACGATGGCGTGCAGGGTCGGGTCATGGCTGACAGACCCTTCCAGCAAGACATCCGCTGACAGCACCAGGCAGTTGTGATGTTGCCCGAACAGCACCGGGCAGTCGAAATAACGTGCATAGCCCTTGGCATCGCCCAACGCGCTGTGACGGAACATCACTGCCTTGGGCCTCAGCGGCACACCGCGCAGTTCAGCGATTAACAGCTTTGCGCCCATTATCGACTTTTCGATGATTTGTGGCGTCTGCTCGGACGAGGGCAGGCCGTTGTCGAAGTACAGCAGCGCCTGCCCTGCGCGTTGCTCCAGGCGATAATGTAGCGCAGGGCTGTAGTGGCGCATGTAGCGGATCACCGCTATCAGCGCATGCCCCACCGTGGGGGCTGACTTGGCCAGGTGTTGCAAGGGGCCTACCAGCGTTGAGCCTTGGCGCATGGCCAGTTCAAGGCCAAAGCGGGGAAGGCTCAGGGCATGCGCGCTACCCTCGAACAAGCGCACAAGGTTGAGGTAAGGCAATGTCTTGCCATAATTCCCAACTACCTCAAGGCCGATCTTCAGCGGGACCAGGAAATCTTGTTGCACTGCACCGTGCTCGGCCAGCAGTTGGTCGAATTGAAGCAGCGCGCTGCCGCGAATGCTCTCCATAGAATCGCGCCTCCGTTGTTACTGGATCGGTTCAACACACCCCGCTGCAGGCTCCGCCCCGCAGCGGGGTGAACGGCTCACTTTCTCAAGGTTTGGAATGAGCCGACCATGTCTTTTGCCCAGCCATCGAGTACCGCCTTGGCATCCTTGGCCTGCATCACTTGTGAGGAATTATCAAGTTCGGTCCCTGCACCTTTACGCACTACCTCAGCCACCACCTGATTGGTTTCACCATCGAGGAACGCGGCTTCGGTGGCAATACTGGTGTCCTGGTCACGGATACCGGTTGCGGTGCTGATGCCAGCGGCGATCAGCGCGATAGGGATCACTTCATACGGCCGCAGGCTTTTAGTCTGGGCGCTGACGGCGGTGATCGCCGGGCGCACTACCAGCACACCCTTTCCTGGGCTGGTGGCCAATGGCAGTACCTGGGAGAAGTGGTTTTTCAGGGTTTGGTCGTAGTACTGAGTGATGCCTTGCAAGGTCGATTGTGGAACCTTTTCGGTCGGTTGCGGCTTGGGATAGAGCTGGCTAGGTTCGATGTAGACGCTGGTGTAGCGCTTGGCGTCGACCCCAGGCTTGATCCAGCGCATGACCGGCGCCCCCGACGGCGACTTGTCTTCCTTGAGGACGCTGTAGTCCTTGAGAAACCCCGAGTACTGGTCGGATTCCACGTACTTGCTGGCACAGCCTTGCAGCATGAGCGTTGCCAGGCACAGCGATGCAGCCAACGTCTTGGTGTTCATGCAGCTTCTCCTTCTCACAATGAACCGTGCCCCCTTGCGCGCAGGGGCCTCAGAACCGCCAGGTCGCGCCGCCACCGACGATGTGCAGCGCGCTGTTGTCGTAACTGCCGGACAACGTATTGCCGGAACGGGCCTTGGTCTGCTCGACATCCATGTTGCCGAGCCACACCAGGGTATAGGCCAGGTGCAGGTCGAAGCCTTCCTCGACCTGGTAATTGACCCCGGCTGCCAACCGCCAGGCTTCGCCCATGGGGTTGTCGACGGTGCGGTCCTTGTCATCCACGGCCGAGCTGTCGTAACCCAGGCCGACACTCCAGCGCCATTGCCGGGTGGCCTGGTATTGCGCGCCCAGCGAGGCGTGCCAGGTGTCTTTGTACTGGCGGTCTACAGTGCGGCTGGTGCCGCCGGCGTTGCTGTCGACGTCTACGCCGACGTCGCCGAAATCGCTCCAGTCTTGCCAGTTCAGGCTGCCCAGCAAGGTCCACTGGTCGTCGAGCTGATGGGCGATGCTGAAGGTCACCGTCTGCGGCACGTTCAGGTCCAGTTCCAGCGCGTCCACATCCAGGCGGCGCAGCGCGACATTGAGTAGGGGGTTGCTGATGTCCTTGAGGTGCGGCTTGTCTTCGAACTCCAGCTTGACCTTGCTGGTGTAAGCCAGGCCGACGCGTGTACGGGCATCGACCTGGTAGAGCAGGCCGAGGTTGACGCCAACCCCGACGTCGGTGTCTTTGTATTCGAGCTGGCCGTCCGGCCGGTCGGCCAGGCCGAGCAGGTTGTTGTTGATGGCCATTTCAGTGCGGTAGTAACCGACCATGATGCGCGGGCCGATGCCGATCGACAGGTCGTCGGTGAACTTGTAGGCCAAGGTGGGCTGCATCGAAACGCCGATGACTGCGGCTTCCTGGGTGAAGTAGCGGCCGGCCCAGTCATCGTCATAGTCCAGCGCCAAGCCGAAGTTGCCGTACATGCCAAAACCGATGGCAGAGCGCTCGTCCAGCTGGTGGCTGATGAACAGGCTGGTGCCTGGCAGGTACTGCAAGGCATTGCCGCCCTCGTTGCCGTCGAACTGGTTATTGCTGGCCCGCGAGAAGCGCAGGTCGCCGAGGATCACCTGGGCATTGGCGCTGATCTGCGTGCCTCTGAGCTGGGTGATACCGGCCGGGTTGCTCATCAATACACTGGGGTCGTTGGCCAGTGCAGCAGCGCCTGCGTTGGCCAGGCCATTGCCTTCCTGGCCTGCTTCGTAGATGAGGATGCCGCCGGCCCACGTGGTGGTGCCATGCAGCAGTACCGCACAGGCGACTGCGAGTGCCAGTTTGCCCGACAGGCGAGGGCGGTAGTCCATATCACACGCTCCTTGTTCAGTCAGAAGCGCTGTACCGACGGGCGGTAACTGCCAGCGAACAATGTGCTAGCAAAGCAGGGTAGCTGTGTCGAAATGAAGCAGCGGGTGAACAGCCTTCTCATTTCGCGACATCGCATCAAGTGTTGAATGAGAAGCAAAGGCTGTTTGCCCGACTTGATACTTTAGACGACACCGTTTGCCGCGCAAGGCTGCCAAGCCTGTCATCAAATGTGTACAGCTTGAAAAAGCAGGTTGCCTGACAGTTGGCTAATCTTGCCTGCCAGGTAAGCGCCATTTCGGGGGGGCATGCATGGCCCAGGCGGATGATGTGATCATTTGCGAGTATTGCGACGCCGTGTACCGGCGCACGCCTTTGCAGCGTCATCAAAGTGCGTGCTGCCAGCGCTGCGGCGGCGTGCTGTATCGCCACAATCCACTGAATGTTCAGCAGCGTCTGGCGTTGTGCATCACCGGTGGGGTACTGCTGGTCTTCGCCAACGCCTACCCGGTGATGACCATCAGCATGAGCGGCTTGAGCAATTCGGCGACCTTGTGGGATTCGGTGCAGATCCTCAGCCAAGGCAGCATCACCTTCATCGCCCTGGTACTGGCGCTGGCGATCATCTTTGCCCCGGTGCTACAGATTGCCCTATTGTGCTGGGTGTTAGGGTTTGCCCTGGGCAGGCGCCGCGCGCCGGGCTTTGCCGCCTGCATGCGGGCGCTGGAGGGGTTGCGGCCCTGGAGCATGCTGGAGGTGTGCCTGCTGGGTGCCATGGTCGCGGTGATCAAGCTAGCGGGCTTGCTTGATGTGATCCCGGGGATCGGGCTGATGGCCCTTGCAGCGCTGAGTGTTTTGCTGATCTTCATCGCGGGCCGCGACATTCGCGACTTGTGGGTGCAGGTATGACCGCCCCGGCGCTGGCCGACCAACTGCACCTGTGCCTGTGCCACGGCTGCGGCCAGGCCTGCGACCTGCGCCAAGGCCAGCACCAGTGCGACCGCTGTGGCGCGCCGCTGCACCGGCGCAAGGCCAACCCGATTGCACGGGGCTGGGCATACCTGTTTGCCGCGCTGATCTTCTACGTGCCGGCCAATGCGCTGCCGGTGATGCGCACCGAGATGCTCGGCCAGGGCAGCGACAGCACCATCGTTGGCGGGGTGCTGGAGTTCTGGGAGGCGGGCGCGTGGGACATCGCGCTGATCATCTTCATCGCCAGCATCGGCGTGCCGGCGATCAAGTTCATGTCCCTTGGCCTGTTGCTGTTCACTGCCCAGCGCCGCAGCCAGTGGGCGCGCCGCCAGCGTTCGCAACTGTTTCGCTTCGTCGAGCTGATCGGCTACTGGTCGATGCTCGACGTCATGGTGGTGGCGTTGGTGGCCGCGCTGGTGCAACTACGCGGGCTGGGCACCATCGAGCCACGGCCGGGCATCCTGTTCTTCGGCCTGGTGGTGGTACTGACCATGCTCTCGGCCATGAGCTTCGACCCACGCCTGATCTGGGACGACCATCCACACGACGGGGAGCATCACGATGGCGCTGGAGACTGAGAACCACGCAGGGCCCGGCCAGGCCCAAGTGCGGACACGCCGCTTCAACGTTTCGCTGGTGTGGATCGTGCCGATTTTGGCACTGCTGGTAGGCGCCTCGCTGGTGGTGCGCAATTGGATGGAGCAGGGGCCGGTGATCTCGATTTCCTTTCGCAGCGGCGAGGGGCTGGTGGCGCACAAGACCCAGGTGCGCTACCGCAGCGTGGTGATCGGCGAAGTCACCTCGGTAGAGCTGGCGGCGGACCACAAGAGCGTGGTGGCCAAGGTCGAACTGTCAAAAGAGGCGGAGTCGTTTGCCACCGAAAGCGCCCGCTACTGGGTGGTGCGCCCGCGTATCGGCGCCGGTGGCATATCCGGGGTCGACACCTTGCTTTCGGGAAGTTTCATCGGCGCCGATGCCGGTGAGTCGAAAAAGCCCGCGAAGACCTTCGTCGGCCTGGAATCACCACCGGCCATAACCTATGGCGAGAAGGGCAAGCGCTTCGTGCTCAGCGCCAATGACCTCGGCTCGCTGGATATCGGCTCGTCGATCTATTTTCGCCGGATCCCAGTGGGCGAGGTGGTGTCCTACGCGCTGCAGCCCGATGGCAGGGGCGTGGACATCGACATCTTCGTGCAGGCCCCCTATGACGCGTTCGTCACCCTCGACACGCGCTTCTGGAACGCCAGCGGCATCGACATGCAGCTTGGCGCCAACGGGCTGAAGGTCGAGACCCAGTCGTTATCGTCGATTCTTATGGGCGGCTTGGCCTTCGGCACGCCCGAATATGCCGTTGCAGCCGAGCCCGCCGCCGACCAGCAGGCGTTCGAGCTGTTCGTCGACCGCGATGCGGCCCTTGCTCCGCCGACTGGCAGCCCACAGTACTTGCGCCTGCGCTTCGACCAGTCGATGCGCGGGTTGACGGTGGGGGCGCCGGTGGAGTTCAAAGGGGTCGAATTCGGCAAGGTGACATCGATTACGCTGGATTACGATCCGAAGAAGCAGATTTTTCCCGTGGTGGTCGATGCGGCGATCTACCCGAAACGTTTGGGGCCGGTGCACCAGAAAATGCTCAAGGTGTTCAACCATGCAGAAGGCGACGCCGCCGGTGCCCGACGCTTGATAGGCACCTTCGTCGAACACGGCCTGCGCGCTCAGGCGCGCAGTGGCAACCTGATCACCGGGCAGATGTACATCTCGCTCGACTTCTACCCGGAGGCCCCGAAAGTGGCCTTCGACATGAGCGCCGAGCCCATCGTCATCCCCACCGTGCCCGGCAGCCTGGAAAAACTCCAAGAACAGCTGCAAGGGGTGGTCGAGCGCATCGGCAAGCTGCCGCTCGAAAGCATTGCCGGCAACCTGGACGGTACGCTGCGCCAGCTGCGCAGCACGGTCAAGCGCGTTGATGCGCAGACCCTGCCGGGTGTCGCGACCACGCTGGATGAACTACAGAAAACCCTGCGCACGGCCAATTCGGCGATCTCCGAGAACTCGCCGCAGCGGGAGAAACTCGGTGACACGCTGCAAGAGCTGGAGCGTATGTCCCGTTCGCTGAGGGACCTGGCGGATTACCTCGGCCGTCATCCCGAATCGCTCATTCGCGGCCGGCCAAAAGCGGCAGGCGCGGACGACGTGCAACCCTGACCACGCCCAAGGAGTGAGAGCCGATGCGCACGTTGCCTACCCTGTTGCTGGCCACGCTGGTGGTGCTGACCGTGGGCTGTCGCAGCGCGCCCAACAACTACCACACGTTGGTCGCAGCGCAGCCCAGCCACGCGGCGGGCGAGAAGATCCTGGTCGAGCGGGTCAGTATGCCGCCGCAGGTGGACCGCCCGCAGCTGGTGATCCGCCAGGGCACGAGCAGCCTGGTGATCCTCGAAACCGAGTGGTGGGGCGCCAACTTGGTTGATGAGTTCCGCAGCGCCTTGCAGGACCAGCTAGGCGGGCCGGTGGGCGGCACGCCCAGCACACTGCTGCGGGTGGATGTGCAGCGCTTCGACTCAGTCCCTGGCCAGTACGCACTGCTGGAGGCGGTGTGGCGGCTGAAGCGCCCTGGGCAGGACGAGATCACCTGCCGCACCTCCGTACAGACCCCCGCGCAAAACAGCGTCGGCAGCCTGGTTGGCGCCCAGCAGGCCAACCTGCAGAAGCTCGCCAGCGCCGTGCGAGCCAGTGCGTCGGGTTGCCCTAGGTCTTAGGCTTTGTTGCGCAATTTCTAAAAATTGACGCACGTGGGAGCGGGCTTGCCCCGCGAACACCGGCGAAGCCGGTGCCATGCACCGCGGAGCCCCATTCGCGGGGCAAGCCCGCTCCCACATAACTTTTCGTACAGAGCCTACTAGGCGGCGTTCAGCGCAGCCGCAACACGCGGTCCAGTGACAGCGCGCCAGCGCCCTTGGCCACCAGCAACAGCAGCAGGCCCGCCCAAGACAGGTGGGTAGGCCAGGCGTCCGGGTAGACGAACACCTCGATCACCGTGGTCATGCCCAGCAGGGCCAGCGCCGAAAGCCGCGTAAACAGACCAACCATCAGCAGCAGCGGGAACAGGTGCTCGGCATAGGTCGCCAGGTGGGCCGCGAGCCAGGGTGAAACCAGAGGCAGCGCATACTCGCTCTGGAACAACTCATAGGTACTGGGCGTGATGCTCAGAAGGCCCTCGACCTTGGTCCGGCCAGACATGAAGAACACCGAGGCGATACCCAGGCGCGCGACCAGGCACAGCACGGTGTCGTTGAGCAGCAATTGCAGGCGTTCGGCCAGGCTGTTCCAGCGTTGGCGCAGGCTGATTGCCGGGGCAGTGGGGCGCAGGGTGTCCATGGCCATTCCTTCATGCGAATGAGAGTGGGCGAAAGACCCGGGCTTGCAGCAGGCGGCCGAGCAGGTCGCTGAAGTCCAGGTCGGGTTGGCGTTGCTGGGCGCATTGCGAAGCGCTTTCCAGCGTGTGGCCTGCCGCGCAGGCATCGAGAAAGGCGCAACCACCGGCTTCCAGCGGCTGATGGCTGACGCCGTCAAAGCCGCCGCTGAGCAGCACGCCTTCGGCCACCCACGGTTGCGCGCCCGACCACGGAAGGCCTTCTCGGCTGCAGCGCCAGAGGCTGAGCACCGGGTGCGGATCGAACCACTGCCAGCGCACGCTCTGGCGGGGGGCCAGGTAGCTGTGCATCAAGTCGCTGGCGGTCATGCCGGCCAGGTCGGTGAGCGCCAGGCAAGGGTCTTCGGTAGCGCTGAACGCTTCACACCAGTAAAAGTCCAGGCGTGCCACATCAGCCAGGTAGGGCAGCCCATGGCTGGCCTGCAACTGTTCCAGAAACGCCGCAAAGCCCGCACCGTAGTGGATCAACCGGGCATCGTCCGGGGGGGACTGCTGGGCGTAGGCGGTCGAGGCCTCCTGCATCCAGTCGGCGCCGACCAAGGTCTCGACGCTGGGGAAGTTGGCCCGCAGCGCGTCGACGCAACCCGCCAGCACGGTATTGCGGTAGACCGCGAACGCCGCTTGCCCGGTCAGGCTTTGCAGCGCCGGGGCCGGGCGCTGGTAAAGCGCGTCGATGAAGGCGTCCTGGAACTGGCCGAGGGGCATGTTCATGGCAAGGCTCCCGCAGACGTGAGGGTGGTTTGGGCGATGGCGCGTTCGCCAAGCAAGTCGTCGAACGCCGGCAGGTTGCCGTCACGCTCGATCAGCGTCGGGCGCGGGCCGATTCGTGCGATCAAGCGGCGGAACAGCGCCCATACAGGTTCGGCAATCGCGGCATCGTGGGAGTCGATCAGCAGCGCGCCCTGCGCGTCGTGGCTGTGCCCGGCCAGGTGCACTTCGCTGATGGCCTGGGCAGGGAAGCGGTCTAGATAGGCTGCGGCGTCGAAACCCAGGTTGTGCGCACTGACATGCACGTTGTTGACGTCCAGCAGCAGGGTGCACCCAGTGCGGCGCACCAGTTCGTCGAGAAAATCGATCTCGTCCCAGTCATGCCCTTGCACTTGCAGGTAGTGGCTGGGGTTTTCCAGGGCGATTGACCGCCCCAGTGCATCCTGGGTGCGCAGGATATTGTCGCTGATGCGCGTTAGCGCTTCGCTGCTGCGGGGAAACGGTAGTAGGTCGGGGTGGTATTGGCCGCGCCAGGTGGACCAGGCCAGGTGCTCGGACACCAGCGCCGGCTTAACCTGGTCGATCAGCGTGCGCAAGCGGCGCAGGTGGGTGGCATCCGGCTCGGCGTCCGCTGCCAGTGACAGTGCCACGCCATGCAGCGACAGCGGATGGCGCTCGGCCATGCGCAGCAGCCAGGCCAGGCGCGGGCCGCCGACCATGTAGTTTTCCGGATGGACCTCGTACCACAGGCCTTCGGCGTTGCACGCCAGGGCCTGGGCATAGTGCTCGGCCTTGAGCCCTAGCCCAGCGCCCAGCGGTAAGTTCCGGTTCATGGTCGGCGACCTCTGCTCAGGACTTGATCGGGGTCAGCGACCCCATGCCGTTGGGGGTCTTGATCGAGGTGCAGGTACCGGCCGGGACGTTCTTCCAGTGCATGCCGTCGTAGTCCTTTTTCGCGCTGCCGGCGCAGGTGGTGCCAGCGCCGGCCTTGCAATCGTTTTTGCCGGCCATGGCGACGCCGTAGCATTTTTCCATGGCAGTACCCGTGCCGGCGGTGGTGCCGGCGAAGGCGACACTGGCCATTGAAGCGAGGGCCAGGGCGGCGGTGGCGAGGGCGAGGGTTTTCATGAGGGTGTCTCCAGAGGATGGGGCCAGGGTGTTGTACCGAAGGCTCATTGAGTAGTTCGCGGCGATCGCTGCCCGGGTTACAGGCCGACAAAATTTTTTTTCCAGTGGCTGTGGCTCATCTAAGGTTCGATAAAAGAAACCTTCCGACGGTGTAACCCTGGCGCCCAATGCAACGAACTAACCCACAGGACCTCCTCGCCGCTCGCGAGACGCAGTTGCAGGGTTTGCTGCTGCGCGGGCTGGCGGGGGATACGCAGGCCTACCGCGAATTTCTCGCGGCACTGGCGCTGCACGTGCGGGGTTTTCTCAAGCGGCGCCTGCAACAGCGCCCGGCCGAGGTCGAAGACCTGTTGCAGGAAGTGTTGCTGGCCGTGCATAACGCGCGGCAAACCTATCAGCCGCAACAGCCGCTGACAGCCTGGGTGCAGGCGATTGCCCGCTACAAACTAGCGGATTACCTGCGCCGCTACGCGCATCACGATGCGCTGCACGACCTGCTGGACGACGACAGTGACCTGTTCGCCGCCAGCGACGAAGCGCCAGCCCAGGCCAGCCGAGACCTGGGTAAACTGCTGGGGCAGTTGCCGGAGCGCCAGCGCTTGCCGATCGTCCACGTCAAGCTCGAGGGCCTGTCGGTGGAGGAAACCGCGCGTATCACCGGGCTCTCCAGTTCGGCGGTCAAGGTAGGCATACACCGTGGGCTCAAGGCCTTGGCCAGGCTGATTCGAGGCAGTGAAGACGATGAAAACCGATGAACTGATTACCCTGCTGGCCGCTGGCGAAGGGCCGGTGGACCGCCATGCCCTGGCGCGGCGCATGGCCCAGGCGTTGCTCGCGGGCCTGCTCGCCGCAGTACTGATGACAGTGGCCCTCTATGGCGTGCGCAGTGACCTTGCCGACGTGGCGCGCACGCCGTTGTTCTGGGCCAAGCTGGCCTTGCCTGGCAGCCTCGCGCTGCTTGCGCTATGGCTCACGCAACGTTTGGCCCGGCCGGGTGTGAAGGGTGGGCTGGCCTGGGGGCTGCTGGGGCTGCCGTTGCTGGTGGTCTGGCTGGGGGCGGCGATCAGCCTGTCGGGCGCCCCGGTCGAGGCCCGTGCCGAGTTGATCTTCGGCCGTACCTGGCGCACCTGCGCGTTGAATATCTCGCTGCTGAGCGTACCGGTGTTCATCGCTGTGTTCTGGGCAGTGCGTGGCCTGGCCCCAACACGGTTGCGCCAGGCCGGCGCTGCCGCAGGGCTACTCGCCGGTTCGACTGCGACCTTGGCGTATTGCCTGCACTGCCCGGAAATGCAGGTGCCGTTCTGGGGGACCTGGTACCTGTTGGGCATGCTGGTACCGACGCTGGTGGGGGCGTTGGCAGGGCCCCGGTTGTTGCGCTGGTGAGAGGCAGCGAAAACGCTAAAACCCGCGCGAATGTGTTAACCAATCGGCTGTTCTTCGCGAAAACGATAACGGTCAGAACAATCGAAGAGACTATGTGATCCCCTGTTAGTCGCGCGTCATCTGCACGGAATGTACAGGCGTTGATGACCTGTCACTCAAATCAGAATGTAATCGCTACGTTGCACAATGCCGTAATGCTCCCCCTCAACCAGGTGCACATAGCGCCCTTCCAGCAGATCAATCGGTAAGCAATCGTCGACATCGAGCACCGCGTCGGTATGGGGTTTCAACCAACCTGCCGCCATACGCTGCTTCCCCAGTTGCTTGGCGGCGGCTTTGTCAGTAGCAGCCACTAGCAGGTAACGGTGAGCTTCACCAAACACCTGCCGCTCGTAACCCCCCAGGTTCAGGAAGAACAGGCGCATGGCCCCTGGCGGTGGCGCAGCCTGGCTGAACGCGATGCGATACCCATCCACCCCGTGCACTTCCAGCCAGGAGTCGATGTGCAACCCTTTTGGGCTGCCGAACCAGGCGTTGCGCAAGAGGGGGTAGGTTTGCTCCAGCGAGTCGGCCTGGGCAAATACCACATCGTGAACTTCGATGCTGGCGCGGGGGTGGCGTCCGCCGAGCATGACGACGTAGAGCATGGATGATCCTGCAATTTCGAAAGGGGGCATGCGGATGATGACACACTGGGTGCCTGGCTGTTCATCAGGCGTACACCCTTGGTGTTGCCTCCTGGCCTAAGCCGGTCTCGGGCCTTAATCATCGCGCCACGCGCGCCGGCCCAAAGCAGCTTGCAACCCCCTCCAAGGCAGCGTACCGAGCGGTATGCCCGCTTCTGATAATCGCCTCCAACACCGAGCCCACGTTTTTGGAGCGCGTCATGCACAACAACAATAAGAAACTATCGCCTCGTATTCTGACGGCTGTCATCGCCAGCCTTTCGACCCTGGGCCTGAGCGGCGTCGCCGAGGCCGAGATCATGCTGTACGACAAGGACCAGACCACGTTTTCCACCGACGGCTACATCAATGCCTTTTACGTCAACAGTGATGTCGACCGGGCGGGCGATCAATTCGACCGCCGCCAGTCACGGGTGAAGATGGGTTTTTTGCCCAACTACCTGGGCTTCAACATGGGTAAACAGGTGGATGACCTGAAGCTCGGGGCGCGTGCCTCGTTCTGGGTGACCATCAACGACAGCGAAACCAACGGCACCGACACCGCCATCGACGTGCGTCAGTTCTACGGCACCGTGGCCAACCCCGAGTGGGGCGAGGTGCTGATCGGCAAGGACTTCGGGCTGTTTGCGCGTTCCAACATTCTGCTGGACGAACTGCTTGCCGGTTACGGCCAGGTCAGTGACAGCCTGGGGCTGGTGGACGGCGGCGGGGTATCGTTCGGCAACATCGGCAGCGGTTACCCGTACCCGTTCCCCACCTCGCAGATCACCTACCGCACACCGGTGATGGAGGGCCTGCGCGTGGCAGTGGGCATCATGGACCCGGTGGACACCAACGACAGTAGCCCGACCGGCAAGGCTTATCAGGAAAACCCCCGCACCGAGAGCGAGATCACCTACCAGTTCGACCTTGCCGGCGCCAAGATCTACAGCTGGATCAATGGCAGCTACCAGACCTCGGACAACACCGACTCGACGGTCAAGTCGATCACCTCCAAAGGTGTCGGCTATGGCGTGCAGGCGAAGATGGGCGGGCTGTCGCTCACCGGCTCCGGCTTCCAGGCCAAGGGTATCAACCCGTTCTTCACCAACAACGCCGGCGAACCGACCCTGCGCAATGTCGACAGCGACGGCTACCTGCTGCAGGGCTCGTACAAGGTCGGCAAAAACCGCCTGGCGTTGTCCTACGGCAAGACCAAGGACGATGGCAACGGCGTGGTGGGCAGCGGCGCGGATTACGAGACGCGGGGTGTGGCGCTGTTCCATGACGTCAATGACAACCTCACGTTGGTGGCCGAGTACAACCAGTTTTCCATTGATGGGCATGACACCAGCGACCAGAACGAAGACACCGATACCCTTGCATTGGGCGCGGTGCTGACCTGGTAGACCGCTGGGGCCGCGAAGCGGCCCCAGCAATTGCACGTGAAACCCATACTCCTATGGAACCGCCTACCCGCTACCCAAGTAGCATTCGCCCTCCAGGACGTCCTCCGTACACTCAACCTTCAGCCAACCCGCGCCGGAGACCACGATGCAGCAGGCCCAGAACGACGGTGTGGTCAGCGCCATGTCCCAGGCAACCGATGCGCGGCTTGCAGCCCAGGACCTGGCGCGGCAGCTGCTGCACCCGCACCTGGGGTTCGTGCTGTTCTTCTGTTCTGCCGAATATGACCTGCAGGAATTGGGCGAGGCCTTGGAACAAGGTTTCGGCGGTATTCGCCTGGCGGGCTGCACCAGTGCCGGCGAAATCACCCCGCTAGGCTACGGCCGTAACTGCGTGACGGCGCTGGGGTTCGATCATCGGCAGTTTTCCATCGCCACCGAACTGATCGATGAAATGGAACGCTTCAGCCTGATCGACGCCCAGCAGATGGTCGAACGGCTGGTCGGCACCTGCCGCAGCAATACCCTCGCGCCGATCAAAGGCCACAGCTTTGCCCTGACCCTGCTCGACGGCTTGTCCAGCCGCGAGGAGATGTTCCTTGGCGCCCTGAGCGCGGCATTGGGGGACATCCCGCATTTCGGCGGGTCGGCCGGCGACGACAACTACCTGACCCGTACCCACGTGTACTTCGGCGGGGCGTTCCACAGCGGCGCGGCGGTAGTGGTGCTGGTCAATACCTGGCTCGACTTTGAAGTGTTCACCACGCACCACATCCTGCCGCGCGATGAAAAGCTGGTGGTGACCGGCGCCGACAGCGCTCAGCGGCGGGTCTTCGAACTCAATGCCGAACCCGCTGCCGAGGAATACGCCCGGCACATCGGCGTGCCGGTGGCCGAGCTCGATCACCGGGTATTCGCTGCCCACCCGTTGGCGGTGCGGATTCACGATCAGTATTACGTTCGGGCAATCCAGCAGGTGCACCCGGACCTGAGCCTGAGTTTCTACTGTGCGGTGGAAAACGGCATCGTGCTCACGGCCATGACACCGGGCCCGCTGTTGCCAAAGCTGCACGCCCTGTTCGACGGGCTGCACCAGCGCCTGGGCCCCTTGCTGCTGACCATTGGCTGCGATTGTTTCCTGCGGCGCCTGGAACTGGAAGCCCACGACGGCCTGGAGCAGGTCGGCGCGTTTTTGCGCGAGCAGCGGGTGATGGGCTTCAACACCTATGGAGAACAGTTCAATGGCATGCATATCAACCAGACCTTCACCGGGGTCGCCATTGCCCGCAACCGGCCACCCGTCAGCCGCTGAACTGCAGGCCGAGGTCGTTCGGCTGCAGCACGAGAACCGCAAGCTGCAGCGCATCAACACTGCGCTGATCGAACGCGTCGAGTCGGGCGTGACCCGCGGCAACGACCCCTACGCGGCATTTCAGCACTCGGTGGTGCTGGCCGAGCAAGTCCGCGAGCGCACCGACGCCCTCAGCCAGGCCATGGCCGAGCTCAAGGCCGGTAACCATCTGCTCAGCGAAGCGCGGCTGCGGGCCGAGACCGCCCACCAACACTTGATCGACGCCATCGAAAGCATCTCCGACGCCTTCGTGCTGTTCGACCAGAACCAGCGCATCGTGCTGTGCAACAGCCGTTTCAAGGCGTTCTGGGCCAACAGCCGGGTGCGGATCATCGCCGGCATGCGCTTGGCCGAGGTCAAGCAACTGATGACCGCCAGCGGGGTGTTCACCGAAGAGCCCCGCGGGCCGGCCGATGAGCACCTGCTGTACCGTCTGCAGAACGGGCGCTGGCTGCAAGTCAGCGAACGGCCCACTTGCGAAGGTGGGCGGGTGTTCCTGTTCACCGACATCACCGAGGTCAAGCTCAGCGAGACCTTGCGCCGCGAGCAGGCGGTGGCGCAGAAATCGCAACTGATTCGCTTGATCACCGACCATGTTCCGGCGCTGATCGCCTACCTGAATGCTGACCTGGTCTACGAATTCACCAACAAGGTGTATGAGGAGTGGTACTGCTGGCCCCGCGGTGTGATGTTGGGCCAAAGCCTGCGCGAGGCCCACAGCGAGTCGCATTACCAACGCCTGGAGGCCTACGTGGCGCGCGCGTTAGCGGGGGAGAGCGTGACCTTCGAGTTTGCCGAAAACAACATCAACGGCCAGGAGCGCTACATGCTGCGCTCCTACGTCCCCAACCGCCTGGCCAATGGCGAAGTGGTGGGGATTTTCGTGTTGATCCGCGACATTACCGAGCGGCGCAAGAGCGCCGAGGCGCTGCACCAGGCTTACCAGAACCTTGAGCAACGGGTGCGCGAGCGCACCGCCGAGCTGACCAGCCTCAACGACCAATTGCTGCGCGAGATCGATGAGCGCAGCCGGGCCGAATCACGGTTGCGCGAGGCCAAGCGCGAGGCCGAGCAGGCCAACCTGTCGAAGACCAAATTTCTCGCTGCGGTCAGCCATGACCTGCTGCAACCCCTGAACGCGGCGCGGCTGTTCACCAGCGCGTTGCTCGAACGCCGCGAGCCGCACCAGAGCGTTCAACTGGTGCGCAACGTCAGTAATTCCCTGGAGGACGTGGAAAACCTGTTAGGCACCCTGGTGGATATTTCCAAGCTTGACGCCGGGGTGATCAAGGCCGATATCGCGCCCTTCGCCCTTAGCGAGCTGATGGACAATTTGGCCGCCGAATACGCCCAGGTGGCGCGCAGCGAAGGGCTGGAACTGCACTTTGTGGGCTGTTCGGCCTTGGTGCACAGTGACATCCAGCTGTTGGCGCGGATCCTGCGCAACCTGCTCAGCAATGCCATCCGCTACACCCGCACCGGCCGCGTGGTGCTGGGCTGTCGGCGCCAGCGCCGGGGCCTGTGGATCGAAGTCTGGGACAGCGGGATCGGCATCGCCGAAGAGCGCCTGGACGAAATGTTCCAGGAGTTCAAACGGGGCGATGTACAGCGCCCGGACCAAGACCGTGGCTTGGGCCTGGGCCTGGCAATCGTGGAAAAGATCGCGGGCATCCTCGGCCATCGGATTCGGGTGCGTTCCTGGCTCGGCAAAGGCTCGGTGTTCGCCGTCGAAGTGCCGCTGAGCGCAACCGCGCCCAAGGCCCCGCCGAGCTTGGCCATTAGCGAGCCGATGCTCGAACGCCTGCGCGGTGCGCGGGTGTGGGTGCTGGATAACGATGCGGCGATTTGCGCCGGCATGCGTACCCTGCTGGAAGGGTGGGGTTGCCGGGTGGTCACTGCGCTGTCGGAGGAAGACCTGGCGCGGCAGGTGGACAACTACCACGCCGACGCCGACCTGTTGATCGCCGACTATCACCTGGACAACGACTGCAATGGTGTCGATGCCGTGGCGCGGATCAGTGCCCGCCGCGCCGTGCCGATTCCGGCATTGATGATTACCGCCAACTACAGCAACGAACTCAAGCAACAGATCCGCGAGCGGGGCCACACCCTGATGCACAAGCCGGTGCGGCCAATGAAACTCAAAGCGGCGATGAGCCATTTGCTGGCCAACAGCCCCGTTCAGCCGCTTTAACGGCGCAGGTAGTCGCCGAAGTCGATATCGCCAGCACTGAGGATGGCCTGCACACGGTTGTGCACGTTGAGTTTGCGCAAGATCGCCGAAACGTGGGCCTTGACCGTGGTTTCGGCGATGTCCAGGGTGTAGGCGATTTGCTTGTTCGACTCGCCTTTGGTCATGCGCTCGAGTACCAGCAACTGCTTGCGTGTCAGGGCCTGGAGCATCTCGGGTGGGAAGCTTGGGGTATCGCTCTGGCGCCGGCTGGTGCTGCTTTTGTTGGCGCGAATGATGTCGGGTGGCAGGTAGACATTGCCGGTGAGGATCTGCTCGATCGCTTCGATCATCTGCGAGCGTGGCGAGGACTTGGTGATGAAACCCACGGCGCCATAGGTGATAGCCTGCAGCACGATCTGTTTTTCCTGTTCGGCCGAGACGATCACCACCGGTGTGGTCGGTGCCTCGTTGCGCAGGGTGATCAGGCCATTGAGGCCGTGCATGCCGGGCATGTTCAGGTCGAGCAGGATCAGGTCGAGGTCGTCATGCTCCAGGGTCAGCGCCAGGGCGCTGTCCAGGTCGGCAGTCTCCATGACTTCGCTGCCTGGGAAGCCATCGCTGATGACGTTGTGGATGGCTTCGCGAAACAGTGGGTGATCGTCGGCAATCAGAATTTTGTACATGGCCTTTTCACCTCGTTTTTATTGGATGGGGCGCGCACGCGTTTACTGGTGGTGAGTTCAGGGGAAGGGCTCTGGCTGGGCCGGCTGCAGTGGCAGGTTGGCAGCTTCCCAGGCGTCCAGGCCGTCGCGGTACCAATACAGCGTCTTATAGCCCAGGGATGCTGCGCGTTTTACCGCGTTCCAGCTTAACCAGCAATCGGAGCGGCAGTAAAAGACCAGCGGTTGCTCCAGGCGGCCGGCGGTGGCTTTTTGCAGGTGGCGCACGAAGTAGTCTTGCCAGGCCGGGCTCAGCTCGCCGTCGCCGACGTTGGCCAACCAGTGGCTGCCGGGGAGGTTGGCGTGGGGTTCGTCTTCGATGAAGCGGCCTTGCAGCCATTGCCGGCGGTACACATCGACCAGCACCGGCTTGGGGTGCTGGCCCAGCAGGCTTTGCAAGGTGGCGGTGTCGATGACCTGGGCGCCCTCGACCTGGTGCGGTGTCGGGCTGCGGTAGAGGGTGGTGCGATACCCCTCGGCAGAAAACAGCGGCGTGGTGCCGGCCTGGGCGACGCCCAGCAGCAGACTCAGCGAAAGGGCTGCCAGCAAAGCACGTGGCAGCCTGGGCAGGGCACGAGGCATGGGGTTTATCCTTTTTGTTATAGGCCCATTACATGCCAGCGGCGGTGCTTTGTGAATGCGACGATAGACAGTAAAGCCAGTACTAAAGTAGTAGGTGGTCAAGCGCTTGAGGAGCATCTTGTGGGAGCGGGCTTGCCCCGCGAACACCGGCGAAGCCGGTGCCATGCTCCGCGTGGCCTCATTCGCGGGGCAAGCCCGCTCCCACAATGACCCTTGTTCTCTGCGTGACAGCGCAAGCTGTCAGCGCGGCTTGCGCAGCGCTGCGTGCTGGGGGTTGAAGGTCAGTATCGCGAGCAGGGTGAACAGCACGGTCAGGCCCAGGCAAACCGCCAGCGCCAGCGGATTGAAGCGTTCGTACAGCGCGAAACGCACCAGTTCCACGGCGTGCGTGAAGGGGTTCAGGGCGCACAGCCAATACAGCCACTGGCTGGCCTCGCGCATCTTCCACAGCGGGTACAGCGCCGAGGACAGGAAAAACAACGGGAAGATCACGAAATTCATCACCCCGGCAAAGTTTTCCAACTGGCGAATCGCATTCGACAGCAACAGCCCCAGGGCGCTGAGCATCAGGGCCACCAGCAACAAGGCCGGCAGCGCCAGCAACAACCCCGCAGCTGGGGGCTGCACGCCATACAGCCAGGCGATGGCGAGAAACGCATAAACCTGTAGCAGGGAAATCAACGAGGTCGCCAGCAGCTTGCTGCCGAGCAGAAACGCGCGCGGTAAGGGGCTGGTCAGCAGCACGCGCATACTGCCCATCTCGCGGTCATAGACCATCGACAGCGAGCCCTGCATGCCGTTGAACAGCAGAATCATGCAGGCAAGGCCGGGGATGATGTACACCTCGTAGGGGATGTAGGTGTCGTAGGGCTCGATGATCGCTATGCCCAGGGCCGCACGAAACCCGGCGGCAAACACCAGCAACCACAGCAGAGGGCGCACCAGGGCGCTGAGAAAGCGCGTGCGCTGCAACACGAAACGCAGGCATTCGCGCAGCAGGATGCCGTTGAAACATTGCCAGTAGGCGTTCATCAGGCCTTCACTCCTGGGGTGGGGCCAGGCGCGCGGGTCAGGCGCGCGAAGGCGTTGTCGAGGTCGCCGCCGTGCGCTTGGCTCAGGGCATCAGCGGTGCCACTGGCCACCAGGCGCCCCTGGTGCAGGATCAGCAGGTCATCACTGGGCTGCACCTCATCCAGCAGGTGGGTGGTCCAGAGCACACTCAGCCCCTGCTCGCGGCACAGGTGCCGAAGGTGTTGGTTGAGCGCCAGGCGGCTGGCCGGGTCGAGGCCGACGCTGGCTTCGTCGAGCAACAGCAAGCGCGGTTCGTGGAGCAGGGCGCGGGCAATTTCCACCCGACGCCGGTGCCCGATATTCAGCGCACGAACGGGCTCGCGCCGGCGCTCGTCGAGGCCCTGGCGGGCCAGTTCGGCCTCGACCCGCAGGTTGCCCTGGCGCCGCGACAGGCCATGCAACGAGGCGTGGTAGCGCAGGTTCTGTTCGACGCTCAGGTCCAGGTCCAGGGTGCTTTGCTGAAACACCACGCCCAGCTGGCGTAACGCCGGGCGCGCCGCGTTGCGCAACGAGCAGCCGCAGACGCGGATGTCGCCCTGTTGCACGTCGTAAAGCCGGGTGAGCAGTGCGATCAGGGTCGACTTGCCGGCACCATTGGGGCCCAGCAACGCAGCAAAACGCCCAGGCGCCACACTGAACCCCACGTGCTTGAGCGCCTCGCGCTGGCCGTAGGCGAAACTCACGTCACTGACGTCGAGGGTATTCATGGCGTGACCACCACGCCCCAGGGGTAGCGCCCGACCTTTACCGATTTGAGCACCTTGAGGGTTTTCGTATCGATCACCGAGACGTCGCCGCTGACCCCGTTGGTGGCCAGCAATTGGCTTTGGTCTGGGGTGAACGCCAGCTGCCAGACCCGCCGCCCAACCAGCAGGTAGTCCAGCACCTCGTAGGTCTTGGCATCGATCACCGCCACATGGTTGGCCGGGCCCAGGGCGACGAACGCGTACTGGCCATCGGCGCTGAGCTTGATGCCCACCGGCTGGACTTTGTCCGGGTGCACGCCCTTGATCTGGAAATTCAGGGTTTTCAGCACCTGACGCGTGGCCACGTCGAGAATGGTCACCGTGCCGCCGATTTCTGCCGAGGCCCAGAGCCGCGAGCCATCCTGGTTGAATTCGACGAAGCGCGGCCGTTGATCCACCAGGGTGCTGTCGGCCAGGGTCTGGGTGCTGGTGTCGATCCAGTGCAGCATGTTGGTGGTTTCGCTGGTATTGACCGCCCATTTGCCATCGGGGCTTACCGCCATGCCCTCGGGCTCGATGCCGACGTTGATCTGCCCGAGTACTTTGTCGGTTTCGGTGTCGATCACCGTTACCAGTGCGTCGTCTTCGTTTGACACATACAGCCAGCGATCATTGGGGTGCAGGGCGAACTGCTCGGGGTCCTTGCCGGAGGGCAGCTCCTTGATGATCTTGCGGGTGGCCACGTCCATCACCTGCACCCGGTCCGAATCGCTGGCGCAGATGTACAGCCGCTTGTTGTCGTGGGACAGCAGCAGGCCACGTGGGCGCTGGCCCACGGGCAGGGTCTCGGTAACTTCCAGGCTTTGCAGGTCGATCAGGCTAAGGCTGTTGTCCTTCTCGTTCGAGACCCAGGCGGTGGCGGCGCTGGCGTGCCCGGTGGCAAGCGCCAGCGCGCCGGCCAGCAGGGTGGGGAAAAGCACAGGCCGGTAGCAAAGGGGGCGACGCATGGCGGAATCCTTTTTTTGTGATTATCGGTTTCAGGGGTAGCCGCAGGTCACTTCGGGCTTGTCGAAGCCCAAGCTGTCCATTTCGTTGAAGGGGTGCAGGAAGCCCTCCTGGGGCGAAGTACTGACCAGCGCGCGGGGCTGAACCAGCGGGATGGGTTGGCGCAGTTCGCCGTTCCATGGGCGGTAGCTGAGCTTGCGGCCTTTGAAGCCATCCAGCGGCAGCTGGTCGCTGAGCAGCAGTTGCTGCAGGGCGCGTGGTTCGGCCTGGCGCAGTTTGCTGACGGCGCTGGCGATGCTGCGCACGGCCATCCAGGCGGCGAAGTCGCGGTCGTTCATCCAGCGTCCGGCCTGGGCTTCGAAGCGTTTTTGCAACTGCGCTGCGCCAAAGGTTTCCACGGTCTTGTGCCAGCCGGTGGGGGTCAGGCCCTGGGTGCCGGCCACGGGGCGGGGGTACCAGGTCTGATAGGGCAGGTATTCGCCGAAGTCGCCGCGTTCGTCGGCCACCAGCACCACGTCGTACTCGGCGGTCTGGGTGAACAGGGGCATGTCGGCTTGGGCGCTGCGGCGCTGGTCGTTGTCGAAGCGCCAGGTTTTTTCCGCCACCAGCTGCACGCCGAAGCGCTTCACCGCCCGGCGCAGGGCCGCGGCGTATGCCTGGTCGTCTTCGGTCTGGCCGACGACGAGCAACGCCCGCTGCCATTTGCGCAGCACCAGAAACTGCGCCAGGGCATCGGCCAGCATGGCGCGGCTGGGCAGGCTATGCAGCACATTGCCCAGGCACTGGCTGCTGCGCAGGCTGTCGTCGGGGCTGCCGGCGTTGAACAGCAGGCTGTCGGGCAAGGCAGCAGACAGTGCGCGCAGGCTGGCGGCCGGCGCGTTCACCACGAACAGCCGCAGGCCCTGGTCATGCTGGGCCTTGGCGGCTTGCAGCAGGGCCTCGGGGCTGTCTACGTGGGTGCTGGCAAGGGTGAACGCCTGCTTGAGAAAACGCCCCGTACTGTTGCTGTCGACAACCGCCAGCTCAGCGCCCTGCAGCCCCGCGTCGGCGGGCTCGGGGATGATGTTGGACAGCAGCGGGCCGGGGTCGGGGCGATAGCCCAGGTAGCCGATGCGCACCTGTAATTGCGGCTCTGGCGGGGCGGCCGATGCGAAGGCCGAACACAGCGCCGTGGCCAGGGCCAGCAGGCAGGTCAGGGCAAGAGGGGCAGGCTGGCGCATAAACGCACTCCACGGCAGATGGCGCCAGCATAGGAAGCCGGCCGGGAGGGGGAAATATGCAGAAAGTAGCGCTCGGCCGGTACCAAGGTAGTAAATCACCGCTAAGGCCTCGGTTTTACGATGGGTCGCAGCCCTGGCCGCGTGCAACTGGAGGAAACTGCCCAATGCGCCTCATCAACCTGTCGGCCCAGTGGCGGATCAACCTGTGGGTCACGTTCTTTTTCGCCTTGGTCACCTTGGCCTGTGGCGGGTTGCTGCTGCACCAGGCGGTGGCCGATGTCGAGCGCGAATTGCAGTCTGCCGAAGCTGTGGTGGCGTACCTCGCCGACACGGTCGAACGCGACCCGGCGAGCCTGCAACCGCGGCTGACCCAGAGCCTGCGCCACGTGCGGGTGCACTGGCTGGCGGCGGGCGAAACCGCGCAGATGCCGCGGGAGGCCGGCCTGGATGCCTGGCTGGGGCGCCAACTATTCGGTGATCGCCGCCACAGCACCCGCTTGCTGGACTTGAGCGAGGGGCGCCGGGTACTGATCGCCGTGGATGCGCGGGATGAAATTGACGAAGTCCGGGATTCCCTGCAGCAGTTGCTGGGCTTGTGTGGCCTGGCCTTGCTCGTGAGCCTGTTGACCATCCGCTGGGCGGTGCGGCGTGGCATGGGCCTGCTGGATGAACTGCTGCGTGCGTTGCGCCAGGTCTCGGGTGGGCAGCTGACCACTCGCCTGCGCGAATCCGGACTGCCGGAGGCACGCCAGTTGGCGGCGCATTTCAACCGCATGACCGCGACCCTGGAGCAGACCCGGGCTGACAATGCGCAGCTGACCCAAACCCTGTTGGCGGTACAGGAACAGGAGCGCACCCACCTGGCGCAGGCCCTGCACGATGACCTCGGGCAGTACCTGGCGGGTATCCGCGCACAGGTCTGCCTGCTGCGAATGGTGGCAGGCCAGCCGACGGTGGTGGAGCAGACCGCGCAAGCCCTGGAGCTTAATTGCGAACGCCTGCAGCAAGGCTTTCGTGCCTTGGTACACGACTTGTATCCGGTGGCGTTGCAACACGTGCCATTGGCCGAAGCCTTTGGTGTGCTGGTGAGCCAATGGCAGGCCAGCCAAGGCATCGATTGCCGTTTGCGGGTCGGTGAGCGCCTGCCGGTGCTGCCTGGGCCCAGCCGAACGCATTTGTATCGCCTGCTGCAGGAGGCGTTGACCAACGTTGCCCGGCATGCCGGCGCCAGCCAGGTGCGGGTGCGCCTGCAACGCAGTGCCAAGGGCTTGCGCCTGTTGGTGCGTGACAACGGCTGCGGCGCGAGCCAGCCCCAGCGGCCCGGCGTAGGCCTGCATTCGATGGCCGAGCGCGCGCGCAGCCTGGGCGGCGAATTACGCATCCTGAGTCGCCCCGGTGCCGGCTGGGCGTTGGCCCTGAACATTCCCATGGAGGCCTGATGAATATCGTATTGGTGGACGACCACGCCGTGGTGCGCCAGGGTTATGCCAGCCTGTTGCGGGCGGTGCTGCCGGCGATGGAAGTGCGCGAGGCCGCTAGTGGCGAAGAGGCGCTGGTGCGGGTTCAGGAGCAAGTGCCGAACCTGGTGATCATGGACTTCGGCCTGCCCGGCATCAGCGGCCTGGAGACCACCCGCCGGCTGCGCCAGCGCCTGCCGCAGCTACGGGTGCTGTTTTTCAGCATGCATGATGAACTGCCCCTGGTGCGCCAGGCCCTGGAGGCGGGGGCTTCGGGCTACCTGACCAAGAATTCGGCGCCCCAGGTGTTGATCGAGGCGGTGCACCGGGTGTTGGCCGGGCATGCCTATATCGAGCAGCCTTTAGCCACACAACTGGCCTGCACACCGCAACAGAACGCCAGCGACCCGCGCTTGCAGCGCATGACCCAGCGCGAGTTGGAGATTTTCGTGATGCTGGCCAAGGGCACCCCGGTGCGGGTGATTGCCGAACAGCTGTGCATCAGTGCCAAGACCGTTTCCAATCACCTGACCTTGCTCAAGAGCAAGTTGCAGGTGAGTTCTCATGCTGAGCTGGTGCACCTGGGGATCGATCTGGGGGTGGTGCGGGTGGCGGGGTGAGGTTTTGTGGTGGTTGTCCGGGCCTCGGACAAACACATGACTCATGGATTTAGCAGGGCCCCTTTGGGAGCGAGTCGCTGCAGACGGGCTGCGCTCACTTGTCCCAGGTTTCAGGGCATCCCTTGCACCCTTCCATGTTGGCCTCCTGAAAATTCCCATAATGCTGCCGCGCACCACGCAGATCGGCTTGCGCCAAGTTGCTCTGGCCAAATTTGGCTTCCTGCAGGTTGGCATCGCCGAGGTTGGCCCCTTGCAGGTCGGTTTTACTCAGCCAGGCCATCTCCAGGTCCGCCGCCCGCAGGTTGGCCTGGTGCATGTTCGCCCCGGAAAGCCTGGCGAACTGCAGGTACGCCGCACTGAGGTCGGCCTTCTGGAACTGCGCCCCCTGAGCAAACAACCCCCAGCCTTGGATGGCAATCAGCGTGCTATGGCTCAGGTCTGCCAACCGCAGGTTGCTTTGCTGCAGGCTGGCGCGGGTCAGGTTGGCGCCCTGCAAGCGGGCCTTTTCCAGGTTGGCCAGGTCCAGGCGGGCATGGCGCAGGTCGGCATCGCGCAGGTCGGCGCCGGCCAGGTTCATCTTGCGCAGGTCCTGGTTGGCCAGGTTGGCGCCACGCATATTGGCACCCGGGCACTGGCTGCCTTCGGCAATTACGCAGCCGTTGACGGTCAAGGGGGCATCGTTGTCGTCGGCATTCACAGCCAGGGCAGGGGCAAGGACCAACAGCAGGGCAAAGGGCAGGTAATTCATGTTCGAAGACTCTCGGTGAATGGAGGGCAGGTGCGGGGAGGGCGCTGGGCGCTCCCCGCAGGCGATCACCGCGGCGCGGTCTTGTTGTCCCAGCTTGGGATCTTGAACACCCAGAACGAGCCGCCCTGGGCCACCGGCTTGGTCAGTTCGGCCATGTCGCCGCCCCACAGCGGCACCGCGCCGCCATAGCCCACGGTCACGCCGATGTACTGCTCGCCGTCCTGTTCCCAGGTGATGGGTGGCGAGACGATGCCGCTGCCGGTCTGGAACTTCCACAGTTCCTTGCCCGTCTTGGCGTCGAAGGCCTTGAAGAAGCCGTCGCCAGTGCCGGTGAACACCAGGTTGCCCTTGGTCGCCAGTACGCCGGCCCACAGTGGCAGGTGCTCTTTGTGCTCCCAGACCAGCTTGCCGGTGGCCGGGTCCATGGCGCGCAAGGTGCCGACGTGGTCGTCATACATACGCTTGATGCGGAAGCCCATGCCCAGGTAGGCCGAGCCCTTCTTGTAGTTCACTTCTTCGGTCCAGTACTCCTCCTTCCACTGGTTGCCGGGGATGTAGAACAGGCCGGTGTCCTGGCTGTAGGCCATGGGGTTCCAGTTCTTGCCACCCAGGAACGGCGGCGAGACTTCCACCGGCTTGCCCTTGGTTTCACCCGGCAGGGGCTTGGCTGGCCGCTGGCCGGGGTTTTCCACCGGGCGCCCGGTCTTGAGGTCGATATGGCTGGCCCAGGTGATGTTGTCGACGAAGGGGAAGGCGTTCTGCAATTTGCCGTTGTTGCGGTCCACCACGTAGAAGAAGCCGTTGCGGTCGGCGTGGCCGGTGGCCTTGACCACCTTGCCGTCCTTGTCTTTGTAATCGAACAGCACCAGCTCGTTGTTGCCGGAGAAGTCCCAGGCATCGTTCGGCGTGTGCTGGTAGAACCACTTCACTTCGCCGGTGCTGGGGTCGACGCCGACCTGGCCCGAGGTGTAGAGGCTGTCGTAGTCGTGGGGGTTGCCGTCCTTGGACGTGCGCGCCCAGGTGTTCCAAGGGCCAGGGTTGCCGGCACCGACGATGATGGTGTTGCTCTCGGGGTCGAAACTGGCGCTCTGCCAGGGTGCGCCGCCGCCGTGGCTCCAGGCCTCGACCTTGCCGGTCTCGGTGGTCGGGTCGTCTGGCCAGGACGGCGCCTTGACGTCGCCGGTCGGGGTGCTGTCCTTGCCATTCAGGCGGCCCATGTGGCCTTCGACGAAGGGTCGCATCCACACTTCTTCACCGGTGTCCGGGTCGCGGGCGAACAACTGGCCGACCACGCCGAACTCATCGCCGGAGCTGCCGTGGATCAGCAACACCTTGCCGCTGGTCTTGTCTTTGATCAGCACCGGGGCGCCGGTCATGGTGTAGCCGGCGCTGTGGTCGCCGAACTTCTTGTTCCACACCACCTTGCCGGTGCGCTTGTCGAGGGCGATGAGGCGGGCGTCGAGGGTGCCGAAATAGATCTTGTCGCCGAAGATGGCCGCCCCGCGGTTGACCACGTCGCAGCACGGGCGAATGTTGTCTGGCAGGCGGTGGTTGTAGGTCCACAGGCGTTTGCCGGTCTTGGCATCGAGGGCAAATACCCGCGAGTAGGAGCCGGTGACGTAGACCACGCCGTCGCTGACGATGGCCTGGGATTCCTGGCCGCGCTGTTTTTCGTCGCCGAAAGAATAGGACCAGGCCGGGGTCAGCTTGAACACGTTCTGGTCGTTGACCTGGGCCAGTGGGCTCCAGCGCTGGGCATTGGTGCCCATGCCGTATTGCAGCACGTCCTGGGTAGTCAGGTGGTCGTTGGCGATGTCTTCCCAGGTCACGTTCTTGCTGGCAGGTGCAGCGGGGGCGGTGGCCGCGGTGGCCGCCGTGCAGAGGGCCAGGCTACCGGCCAGCAGCAGGGCCCGCACGCTGAGGGCCAGAGGGGAAAGGGCGGGTAGCGATCTTATTGTCATGGTTGCAGTTCCCTGTGGAGGTTTTGGCCTGCACAGGGTGGCGGCGGGACGGCGGCTGGGGATACGGAAAAAGTCCCGCCCTTGCCGGGAATAGTTCCCGGGCGGCACCTCATTTGGCCCTTCGCCACAAGCCCTACTACCAAGGGAGTAAGGCCCGGCCACCAAAGCAGCATACGGCCGCGCGCGGGCTGTTTCTAAGATGGCGGCACGGCCTCTGTGGTTGAGGCCTTGCGTGCAATCTTGAGGGCATAACAATGACAAAAAAACGCAACGTCTTGCTCGCTACAGGCCTGCTGGCCGGTGCTTTGCTGACGGGCACGGTGTGGGCTCATGGCAATGTGGTGCCCCAGGCGGTGGAAACCCAGGGCTTGACCCCGATCAAAGATGCCGGGGTAAGCCTGGACGGTGACGGCTGGGCCGCGGTCAACCCGTACCGCACCTCCCCCGAGCACGACAAAGCCGTAGAAATCGGCGCCTCGGCCTACAACCAGAACTGCGCTGCTTGCCATGGCCTGGAAGCCAAGTCTGGCGGTATCGCCCCGGATTTGCGCCTGCTCGATGTGGGCGAGGCCGGGGATGAGTGGTTCGTCGAGCGGGTGCGCCACGGCGCGGTGCGTGACGGGCGGGTGTACATGCCGAAGATGGCCGATTACCTGAGCCAGGAAGCCCTGTGGGCGGTACGCACCTACCTGGACAGCGTGCACGTCGAGGAGTGATCGCCATGCGTCTGTCGGCCGTGCTGTTGAGTGGCCTGCTGCTGTGCTGCGCGGCAGTGCAGGCACAGGTGCGCAACTACGACGCGATCATCGCTGCCGGTGAATTGAAGGTGGCGGTGTACAAGGATTTCGCGCCCTACAGCTTCGAGGACCACGGCCAGCCGCGTGGCGTCGATGTGGAGCTGGCGCAAGCGCTGGCCACGGCCTTGGGGGTGCACCTGCAATTGATCTGGGCACCGCCAGGGGAAAAGCTCGACGACGACCTGCGCGACTACATCTGGCGCGGCAGCCCGCTGCGCCACCAGCAGTTGGCCGACCTGATGATGCGGGTGCCCTACGACCACGCCTACGCGCAGAAGCGCAACGAGCTGGGCGAGCTGGAAAACGCCCAGGTGGTGATGTTCGGGCCCTATCAGGAGGAGCGCTGGCAGATGGCCTATGACCGCCGCCGCCTGCCCTCGGTGGCCAGTGTCGCGGTGTTCCAGCAGCACCCCATCGGGGTCGAGGTGGACAGTGTGCCGTCGTTCTACCTGACCTCGGTGTTCAACGGCATGCTCAGCGCCAACACCCACCATTACCCCAGCGTGCAACAGGCGTTCAGCGCGCTACAGGCCGGCCAGGTGGACGCGGTGATGGCGATGCGCGGCGAGGTTGACTGGCAGTTGCATCAGGCCGCCGACCCACAACTGGCCCTGGCGGAAAACGCCTACCCGAACCTGGGCAAGCAAGCATGGGACATCGGCATGGCAGTGCATGAAAGCAACCGGCAGTTGGCCTATGCGGTGGAGGAAGCCCTCGAGGCGATGATCCGCGATGGCCGGCTGAAGGCGCTGTACGCCACCTACGGCCTGCGCTACGAGGTCCCGGAGATGTACCAATGAACTGGCGAGCGACTTTATTGCTGGCCTGCTGGATGCCTTGGGCAGCCCAGGCCAGTGAACCGAGCAGCAAGACCGACCCGGTGCCCTCGGTGATGTGGGATTTCTACCACAAGCAACTGCTGGGGCAGGCACCGTTCGTTTTCGATGAGCGGGTCAAGCTGCTGGCGCCGCCCTTTGCCGAGGACGCCCGGCAAGTGCCGCTGGAGATCGATGCCCGCGCATTCGCGGGCGACGTGGTACGGATTCTTGCCTGGGCCGAACTCAACCCCCTGCCGCGTATTGTCGACTTCGAGCCTGGCGAACGTGTGCTGCCGTGGCTGTCGATCCGTATCCGCATCGAACAGGCCACGCCGCTGCGCGCTGCGGTGCTGACGCGTGACGGCGTGTGGCATGTCGGTTCAACCCTGATCGATGCGGCCGGCGGTGGTTGTACCGCGCCCAGCGTGGTGCGCACCCAGCCTGGCTGGGAGGAGCATGTCGGTGAGGTGCTGGGCGGGCGCTACCCGCGCGGTGATGGCAGCCGCTTGCGCCTGCAGGTGTCCCACCCGATGGACAACGGCCTGGTCAGCGGCATCCCTGAGTTCTTCCTCGAACATGCCGAATTGCAAGGCGCGGATGGCCAGCGCCTGGCCAGCCTCGCGCTGTATCCGGCAGTCAGCGAGAACCCCAACCTGGGGTTCGATATCCAGGGCCCCGGGCTTACCCGGCTACTGTTGCGGGACAACAGCGGTAACCAGTTCGAAGCGGCGGTGCCGTGAGCGCGTTGCTTGCCTTCACCCCCTGACCAGAGGCGCCTGTCATGCGTTGGATGCTGCTGTTGTTGCTGTGCCTGGGCCTGCCGGCCTGGGCGGACCTGGACTATCGACTCACGCCCCGGCAAATCGCGGAAGGCACTTGGCTGCTGGAGGGCAGCACCGACAATTTCGCCAAGGCCAATGGCGGCAATATCGTCAATACCGCGTTCATCGTCACCGACAGCGGCGTGGTGGTGATCGACAGCGGGCCGTCCAAGCGTTACGGCGAGGCCCTGCGCCAAGCCATTGCCGCCACCACCGACAAGCCGGTGGTCGAAGTGCTGCTGACCCACCATCACCCCGACCATGTGCTGGGCAACCAGGCCTTTACCGACGTGCCCATCGGTGCCCTGGCTGGCACAGGCGACCTGTTGCGCCAGCAGGGCGAGGCGATGGCCGAGAACATGTACCGCCTGGTCGGTGACTGGATGCGCGGCACCGAGGTGGTGCTGCCGACCCGGGTGCTGGAACCGGGTGTGCATGAGGTGGGGGGGCACCGGTTGCGGCTGTTGGCGCTGGGCGGGCATACCGGTGCGGACCTGGCGATTCTCGATGAGAAGACTGGCGTGCTGTTTGCCGGCGATTTGGTGTTTTACGAGCGCGCCCTGACCACCCCCAACAGCCCAGGGCTGGACGTTTGGCTCAAGGACCTGGACACCTTGCAGGCCTTGCCCTGGAAGCAGCTCGTGCCGGGGCATGGGCCGGTGGCCAGCGATGCTAAGCCTTTTGCGCAGATGCGTGATTACCTGGGCTGGCTGGATGGCTTGATGCGCGAGGGGGCAGCGCGTGGGGATGACATGGTCGAGATGATCCGCAGCCCGATCCCTGAGCGGTTTGCCGGTATCAGCCTGACCCGTTATGAGTTGATTCGCAGCGTCAGCCACCTGTACCCGCGGTATGAGCGTTTGCGGTTGCAGCGTATCGACGGCAAGCCGCCTCTCTGACCCGAAGAAGCAGCCTACAGGCTGTGGGAGCGGGCTTGTCCCGCGAATGGGGCTACGCGGTGCTTGGCACCGGCTTTGCCGGTGTTCGCGGGGTAAGCCCGCTCCCACAGAGTCCCTGCTAGCTCAACAAGCTATGCGCTGTTCTATGAAAGCCCCTGTACCAAGGAACTAGAAAACTCCACATTGCGGGCAATTGTTGGCAAGCAGGTCGGGCACAAGAATTCTCGGCACACCGGGAAAATTTCCCGGGCACAACAAAAAAACCAAAGGTAGCCGTCATGACCCGATCCCCACGTCGTCCCTTGTTCGCCGTGAGCCTGGTGCTCAGCGCCATGCTGCTGTCCGGCGCGGCACAGGCCGCTGTCAGCGATGAAGAAATCCTCCAGGACCCGAAAAACCCGCAGCAGATCGTGACCAATGGCCTGGGGGTCCAGGGCCAGCGCTACAGCCCGCTGGACCTGCTCAATGTCGGCAACGTCAAGGAACTGCGGCCAGTCTGGGCCTTTTCGTTCGGCGGTGAGAAGCAGCGCGGCCAGCAGGCCCAGCCGCTGATCAAGGACGGCGTGATGTACATGACCGGCTCCTACTCGCGGGTGTTCGCCGTCGACGCCCGTACCGGCAAAAAGCTCTGGCAATACGATGCGCGCCTGCCAGATGACATCCGCCCTTGCTGTGACGTGATCAACCGCGGCGTGGCGCTGTACGGCGACCTGGTGTTCTTCGGCACCCTGGATGCCAAGCTGGTGGCCCTGAACAAAGACACCGGCAAGGTGGTCTGGAGCAAGAAGGTCGCCGACCACAAGGAAGGCTATTCCATCAGCGCCGCGCCGATGATCGTCAACGGCAAGCTGATCACCGGTGTGGCCGGGGGCGAGTTCGGCGTGGTGGGCAAGATTCAGGCGTACAACCCGGAAAACGGCGAGCTGCTGTGGATGCGGCCGACCGTGGAAGGGCACATGGGCTACGTCTACAAAGACGGCAAGGCCATCGAGAACGGTATCTCGGGCGGCGAGGCGGGCAAGACCTGGCCCGGCGACCTGTGGAAGACCGGTGGCGCAGCGCCGTGGCTGGGCGGTTACTACGACCCTGAAACCAACCTGTTGCTGTTCGGCACCGGCAACCCGGCGCCGTGGAACTCCCACCTGCGCCCAGGCGACAACCTGTATTCCTCGTCGCGCCTGGCCCTGAACCCGGACGACGGCACCATCAAATGGCACTTCCAGAGCACGCCCCATGACGGCTGGGATTTCGACGGCGTCAACGAGCTGATCTCGTTCAACTACAAGGACGGCGGCAAGGAGGTCAAGGCTGCCGCAACCGCTGACCGCAACGGCTTCTTCTACGTGCTGGACCGCACCAACGGCAAATTCATCCGCGGCTTCCCCTTCGTCGACAAGATCACCTGGGCGACCGGCCTGGACAAGAATGGCCGCCCGATCTACAACGAGGCCAGCCGGCCAGGGGCACCGGGCACTGAGGCCAAGGGCAGTTCCGTGTTCGTCGCACCGGCCTTCCTCGGCGCCAAGAACTGGATGCCCATGGCCTACAACAGGGATACCGGGCTGTTCTACGTGCCGTCCAACGAATGGGGCATGGACATCTGGAACGAAGGGATCGCCTACAAGAAAGGCGCGGCGTTCCTCGGGGCCGGTTTCACCATCAAACCGCTCAACGAAGACTACATCGGCGTGCTGCGCGCCATCGACCCGGTCAGCGGCAAGGAAGTGTGGCGCCACAAGAACTTCGCGCCATTGTGGGGCGGGGTGCTGACCACCAAAGGCAACCTGGTGTTCACCGGCACGCCGGAAGGTTTCCTGCAGGCGTTCAACGCCAAGACCGGCGAGAAAGTCTGGGAGTTCCAGACGGGCTCCGGCGTACTTGGCTCGCCGGTGACCTGGGAAATGGACGGCGAGCAGTACGTCTCGGTGCTGTCCGGCTGGGGCGGCGCGGTGCCGCTGTGGGGCGGCGAAGTGGCCAAGCGGGTGAAGGACTTCAACCAGGGCGGCATGCTCTGGACCTTCAAGTTGCCTAAACAGCTGCAGCAAGCGGCCAGTGCCGAGGCGCCAGCACCCAGCGCCAAGCCGCAAAGCTGACACCGGGCCGCTTGCGGCCCTACTACCAAATGACGAGAGCTCCGCTGCCAACGATGCATACGTCTGGCACGCGGGGCTTTTTACCATCGGTCCATCGCCTGTCGTTGGACAGGCATCGACCCGCAGAGGCTCAGCATGATCTACGCACAACCCGGAACCCCAGGCGCCATCGTGTCGTTCAAACCCCGCTACGGCAATTTCATCGGCGGCGAGTTCGTGCCGCCGTCCGGTGGCCAGTACTTCACCAACAGCTCGCCGGTCAATGGCCAGCCGATTGCCGAATTCCCACGCTCCACCGCCGCGGACATTGACCACGCCCTGGACGCCGCGCATGCCGCTGCCGACGCCTGGGGCAAAACCTCGGTGCAAGACCGCGCCCTGGTGCTGCTGAAGATCGCCGACCGCATCGAGCAAAACCTGGAAGTGCTGGCCGTCAGCGAAAGCTGGGACAACGGCAAGGCTGTGCGCGAAACCCTCAATGCCGACGTGCCGCTGGCGGCGGACCACTTCCGTTACTTTGCCGGCTGCATCCGTGCCCAGGAAGGTGGGGCGGCAGAGATCAACGCGCTGACCACGGCCTACCATTTCCACGAACCCCTGGGTGTGGTCGGGCAGATCATCCCGTGGAACTTCCCGCTGCTGATGGCCGCCTGGAAGCTCGCCCCGGCCCTGGCCGCCGGTAACTGCGTGGTGCTCAAACCCGCTGAACAGACCCCGTTGTCGATCACGATTTTCGCCGAGCTGATCGCCGACCTGCTGCCAGCAGGTGTGTTGAACATTGTCCAGGGCTTTGGCCGTGAAGCCGGTGAGGCACTGGCCACCAGCAAGCGCATCGCCAAGATCGCCTTTACCGGCTCCACCCCGGTGGGCTCGCACATAATGAAATGCGCGGCCGAGAACATCATCCCGTCTACCGTCGAGCTGGGCGGCAAATCGCCGAACATCTTCTTCGAAGACATCATGCAGGCCGAGCCTGCGTTCATCGAAAAGGCCGCCGAAGGCCTGGTGCTGGCGTTCTTCAACCAGGGTGAGGTGTGCACCTGCCCGTCGCGGGCGCTGATCCAGGAATCGATCTACGAGCCGTTCATGGCCGAGGTGATGAAGAAGATCGCCAAGATCACCCGTGGCAACCCGCTGGACACCGACACCATGGTGGGTGCCCAGGCCTCCGAGCAGCAATACGACAAGATTCTCTCCTACCTGCAGATTGCCAAGGAGGAGGGCGCGCAGTTGCTCACCGGCGGCGCTGCCGAACGGCTCGACGGTGACCTGTCGACCGGGTACTACATTCAGCCGACCCTGCTCAAGGGCCACAACAAGATGCGCGTGTTCCAGGAAGAGATCTTCGGCCCGGTGGTGGGCGTGACCACCTTCAAGGACGAAGCCGAAGCGCTGGCCATCGCCAACGACAGCGAGTTTGGCCTGGGCGCAGGCCTGTGGACCCGTGACATCAACCGCGCCTACCGCATGGGCCGGGCGATCAAGGCTGGCCGCGTGTGGACCAACTGCTACCACCTGTACCCGGCGCATGCGGCGTTTGGCGGTTACAAGAAATCCGGCGTGGGCCGCGAGACCCACAAGATGATGCTCGACCACTACCAGCAGACCAAGAACCTGCTGGTGAGCTATGACATCAATCCGCTGGGCTTCTTCTAAGGGCACACAGGCCCGGCGGTAGGGTGCCGCCAGGCCTGGATGCAAAGACGCACGTGGGGAGGGCTCTGGGTGGGCGCCTCCCCGCGTGCGTCACCCGTGGGTAAAGGCCCGCGTCACCCCCTACCAACGCACCCCGCGAGCTCGTTCCAAAGTAGCATTCGGCCCCGCGGCCCCCCGTGCATTAATGCCTCTACCGGAATTGCCCGGCACAAGAAGAGGACTGCCCCATGTGGACTAAACCCGCCTTTACCGACCTGCGCATTGGCTTCGAAGTGACGATGTATTTCGCCAATCGTTGATGGCTCTGCGGCCATCGTAGCGATGGCCGTTTCTTCTCTGGGGATCGTTGTCCATGCACATTCGTGTTCTCGGCTCCGCCGCTGGCGGTGGTTTTCCGCAGTGGAACTGCAACTGTCGCCAATGCGCCGGTGTGCGTAATGGCAGCCTGAGGGCGCAGCGGCGCACGCAGTCTTCGATCGCGGTGAGCGACGATGGCGAGCAGTGGATACTGTGCAACGCTTCACCCGACATCCGCGCCCAGCTCGAAAGCTTCCCCGCTTTGCAACCGGCGCGCCGCCTGCGCGACACGGCAATTGGCGCGGTGGTGCTGCTGGACAGCCAGATTGACCACTGCACGGGCCTGCTCAGCCTGCGCGAAGGCTGCCCGCACACGGTGTGGTGCACCGAGCGGGTGCATGTAGACCTGAGTAGCGGTTTCCCGCTGTTCACCCTGCTCAAGCACTGGAACGGTGGCTTGCAGTGGCAATGCATCGGCCTGGACCGCGAACCGTTTCGCATCGCTGCCTGCCCAAACCTGCAATTTCGCGCGGTCCCGTTGCTGAGCAACGCGCCGCCGTATTCGCCCAACCGCGGCAACCCGCAATCGGGCGACACCATTGGCCTGCTCATCGAGGACCGGCGCAGTGGTGCCTCGGTGTTCTACGCGCCGGGCCTGGGGCAGGTCGATGCCGAGGTGGCGAGCTGGATGCGCCATGCCGACTGCCTGCTGCTGGACGGCACGCTGTGGCGTGACGACGAGATGCGGGTGTGCGAAGTCGGCCAAAGCCTGGGCAGTGAAATGGGCCACCTGGCGCAGAGTGGCCCGGGTGGCATGCTCGACGTGCTGGAGGGCTTCAGCCGCCAGCGCAAGATCCTCATCCACATCAACAACACCAACCCGATCCTTGATGAAGACTCGGCCGAACGGGCTTTGCTGGATCGGCGGGGGATTGAAGTGGCGTACGACGGCTTGTCTATCACGCTGTAGTGGCTGGCACCGCGTGCCCTGGAGAACCGCAATGACCGACACCCCCATGACACCCCCTGAATTCGAAGCGGCCTTGCGTGCCAAGGGCGCCTATTACCATATCCACCATCCCTTCCATCAGGCGATGTATGCCGGGCGTGCGACCCGTGAGCAGATTCAGGGCTGGGTTGCCAACCGCTTCTACTACCAGGTCAACATCCCGCTCAAGGACGCGGCAATCCTCGCCAACTGCCCAGACCGTGAGGTGCGCCGGCAATGGTTGCAACGGGTGCTCGACCACGATGGCGCGCCGGGCAGCGAAGGCGGCATCGAAGCCTGGTTGCGCCTGGGGGAGGCGGTCGGGCTGACGCGTGAGCGCATCCTCTCCCAGGAGATGGTCCTGCCTGGGGTGCGATTTGCCGTGGACGCCTACGTCAATTTCGCCCGCCGCGCAGGCTGGCAGGAGGCTGCCAGCAGTTCGCTGACCGAACTGTTCGCGCCGCAGATCCACCAGTCGCGCCTGGACAGCTGGCCCCAGCACTACCCGTGGATCGATGCCGCCGGCTACGACTACTTCCGCACGCGCCTGGGCCAGGCGCGGCGCGACGTCGAACATGGCCTGCGCATCACCTTGGCGTATTACGTCACGCGTGCCGGCCAGCAGCGGATGCTGGAGATTTTGCAATTCAAGCTCGACGTGCTCTGGAGCATGCTCGATGCCATGAGCATGGCGTATGAGCTGGAGCGGCCGCCTTATCACAGCGTGACCCAGGAAAATGTCTGGCATCGGGGGATCGCCCTGTGAAACTGATCGATGGCGAACAGGTGCTGGGGTTGCGCCGCGGCTACCGCCTGCAATGGGAGCCGCGGCAGGATTGCCATGTGCTGCTGTACCCCGAGGGCATGATCAAGCTCAATGCCAGCGCCGGTTGGGTGCTGGAGCTGTTGGACGGCCAACGGTGCGTGGCGGCGATCATTGACGGCTTGGCGCAGCGCTTCCCCGATGCACAGGGGCTGGATGAGGATGTGCTGGCGTTTCTGGAGGTGGCCCGTGGCAAGCACTGGATCGAATGACACGCGCCCGGGGCCGCCGCTGTGGCTGCTGGCGGAGCTGACGTACCGCTGCCCGTTGCAGTGCCCGTATTGTTCCAACCCGTTGGACTTTGCCCAACATGGCCAGGAGTTGACCACTGACGAGTGGATCCGCGTGTTCCGCGAAGCGCGGGCGATGGGCGCCGCGCAGCTGGGCTTTTCCGGCGGCGAACCGCTGGTGCGTCAGGACCTCGCGCTGCTGATCAAGGCCGCGCGGGACATGGGCTACTACACCAACCTGATTACCTCGGGTATCGGCCTGACCGAACAGAAAGTCCGCGACTTCAAGGTCGCCGGGCTCGACCATATCCAGATCAGCTTCCAGGCCGCAGATGAGGCGGTCAACAACATGCTGGCCGGCTCGCGCAAGGCGTTCGCCCAGAAGCTGGCGATGGCCAAGGCAGTCAAGGCCCAGGGTTACCCGATGGTGCTGAACTTCGTGACCCATCGGCACAATATCGACCAGATTGCCGACATCATCGAGCTGTGCCTGGCGTTGCAGGCGGACTTCGTGGAACTGGCGACCTGTCAGTTCTACGGTTGGGCCGAACTCAACCGTGCCGGCCTGCTGCCGACCCGCGAGCAATTGCAGCGGGCCGAAGCCATTACCCAAGCGTATCGCCAGCGGCTGGAGGCCCAGGGGCATCCGTGCAAGCTGATTTTCGTCACGCCGGACTACTACGAAGAACGCCCCAAGTCCTGCATGAACGGCTGGGCCAACCTGTTTCTCGATATCACCCCAGACGGCACTGCGCTGCCGTGCCACAGCGCCCGCCAGTTGCCGGTGGCCTTCCCCAACGTGCGCGAGCACAGCATCGAGCACATCTGGAACGATTCTTTTGGCTTCAACCGCTACCGTGGCAATGACTGGATGAAGGAGCCCTGTCGCTCGTGCGATGAAAAACACCAGGACTTGGGCGGCTGCCGCTGCCAGGCGTACATGCTCACCGGCGATGCCGCCAACGCCGACCCGGTGTGCAGCAAGTCGCCGCACCATGGGGTGATCCTCAAGGCCCGGGAGCAAGCGCAGACCGCAGGGCAGGGCATGGCGCAGCTGACCCTGCGCAACGAGCAGGCGTCGCGGCTGATTTTTCGTGGCTAAGCCGGGGCCCCGCTTTGGTCTGGTTGCTTTCGCTGCGGGATGCTTTACGCTGGCGATTACCTTCCAGAACAATAAGAACAGGCTTTCCAATGAGCCAGAGTTTCAGCCCGCTTCGCAAGTTCGTTTCGCCTGAAATCATCTTTGGTGCCGGCTGCCGGCACAACGTCGCCAATTACGCCAAGACCTTCGGTGCGCGCAAGGTGTTGGTGGTCAGCGACCCCGGCGTAATTGCTGCGGGTTGGGTGGCGGATGTCGAGGCCAGCCTGCAGGCCCAAGGCATCGACTACTGCCTGTACACGGCCGTTTCGCCCAACCCGCGGGTCGAAGAGGTCATGCTCGGCGCCGAGATCTACCGGGAAAACCACTGTGACGTGATCGTCGCCGTCGGCGGCGGCAGCCCGATGGATTGCGGCAAGGCGATCGGCATCGTGGTCGCCCACGGGCGCAGTATTCTCGAGTTCGAAGGGGTGGACATGATCCGCGTGCCCAGCCCGCCGTTGATCCTCATCCCCACCACGGCCGGCACCTCGGCGGACGTGTCGCAGTTCGTGATCATTTCCAACCAGCAGGAGCGCATGAAGTTCTCCATCGTCAGCAAGGCGGTGGTGCCCGACGTCTCGCTGATCGACCCGCAAACCACCCTGAGCATGGACCCGTTCCTGTCTGCCTGCACCGGCATCGATGCGCTGGTGCATGCCATCGAGGCGTTTGTGTCCACCGGCCACGGGCCGTTGACCGACCCGCATGCGCTGGAAGCCATGCGCTTGATCAATGGCAATTTGGTGCAGATGATCGCCAACCCGACCGATATCGCCCTGCGCGAGAAGATCATGCTGGGCAGCATGCAGGCCGGGCTGGCGTTTTCCAATGCGATTCTGGGTGCGGTCCACGCCATGTCCCACAGCCTGGGCGGCTTCCTCGACTTGCCCCACGGCTTGTGCAACGCGGTGTTGGTGGAACACGTGGTGGCGTTCAACTACAGCTCGGCACCCGAGCGTTTCAAGGTGATTGCCGAGGTGTTCGGCATCGACTGCCGCGGGCTTAACCACCGGCAGATCTGCGGGCGCTTGGTGGAGCACCTGATTGCCCTGAAGCACGCGATCGGCTTCCACGAAACCCTTGGCCTGCATGGGGTGCGTACGTCCGACATCCCGTTCCTGTCGCAACATGCGATGGGTGACCCGTGCATCCTCACCAACCCCCGCGAGTCGAGCCAGCGTGATGTCGAGGTCGTTTATGGCGAGGCCCTCTGACGAGCAGCAGCGGGCGCTCGCCGGGCTGCTGGGGCTGGGCGACCACTCGGCGCGCAAGAGCCATTACCCGGAGCTGGCAGCCCGCCTGGACGAGCTGGAGGCCGAACGCAACCGCTACAAATGGCTGTTCGAAAATGCCGTCCACGGGATTTTCCAGGCCAGCCTGCAAGAAGGCATGCGTGCCGCCAACCCCGCGCTGGCGCGCATGCTTGGCTACGACAGCCCGCAGGCGGTGTTGTTTTCCCTGACGGACCTGGCCGCCAACCTGTTTGTTGGCGGCGCCGAAGAGCTGCATGCGATCACTGCGACGCTCGCGCGCGAACACAGCCTGCACGGCTACGAAACCCGCTTGCGGCGCCGCGACGGCAGCCACCTCGATGTGCTGATGAACCTGCTGCTAAAGCCTGGCCACGAAGGGCTGGTCGAAGGCTTTGTCGCCGACATCACCGAACGTAAGCAGGCCCAGCAGCACCTGCAGCAACTCAACGACGAACTCGAACAACGGGTCGCCGCGCGGACCGATGAACTGCTCGAGGCCAACCGCAACCTGCAGCAGCAGATCACCGAGCGTAAAGCGATTGCCCGCGCCCTGCGCGATGCCCGCGACGCCGCCGAAACCGCCAACCGCAGCAAGGACAAATACCTGGCTGCTGCCAGCCATGACCTGCTGCAACCGCTCAATGCCGCCCGCCTGCTGATCTCGACCCTGCGCGAACGGCAGTTGCCGGAGGCGGAGCAGGTGCTGGTGGAGCGCACCCACCAGGCACTGGAGGGCGCCGAAGACCTGCTGACCGACCTGTTGGACATCTCCCGGCTCGATCAGGCGGCGGTCAAGCCCGACGTGGCCTTGTACCGCCTCGACGAGCTGTTTGGCCCGCTGGTCTCGGAGTTCAATTCGGTGGCGGACGCTGAAGGGCTGAAGCTGCGGGCGCACATTGGCGACTATGCCATCAACACCGACCTGCGGCTGATGACACGGATTTTGCGCAACTTTCTCAGCAACGCCTGCCGCTACACCGACGAAGGCAAGATCTTGCTCGGGGCCAGGCGTCGCGGCAGCCACTTGCGCCTGGAGGTCTGGGACACCGGGCGGGGCATCGCCGAAGATCGGTTGGAAGCTGTTTTCCTTGAGTTCAACCAACTGGACGTCGGCCGTGCTGCCGATCGCAAAGGCGTGGGCCTGGGGTTGGCTATCGTCGAGCGGATCGCCAAGATTCTCGGTTACCGCGTCCAGGTACGGTCGTGGCCGGGGCGTGGCTCGATGTTCAGCATCGAGGTACCGATCGGCACAGAAGTGCCGCTGCCTGCTCACCCGGCTATGCCGCAAGCCAGCGCTGGAAACCCGTTACCCGGCCGCCGGCTGCTGGTGTTGGACAACGAAGTGAGCATCCTCGAAAGCATGGGCGCGCTGCTTGGGCAATGGGGCTGTGAGGTGGTGACTGCGACCGACCAGGCCGGTGCCCTGGCGGCCTTGCGGGGGCAGGCGCCGGAGTTGATCCTGGCGGATTATCACCTGGACCACGGCGTTGTGGGTTGCGAGGTGGTCAGGCACTTGCGCGAGCATTTTGCCGTCGCCATTCCAGCGGTGATCATTACCGCGGACCGCAGCGATCAGTGCCGGCGCGCCTTGCAGAAGCTTGGCGCGCCGCTGCTGAACAAGCCCGTCAAACCGGGGAGGTTGCGGGCGGTGTTGAGCCAGTTGTTGGGGTAGGCGGTGAGGGCCAAAGGGTCCGCTGCGCGGCCCCAACTGACCTGGAGTAGTCCACTTCAGTTCGACAAGCCTGCCTTATCCAGCACCTTATCGAGCCACGACTGGTCCAGTGCACCCGTGGCAATCTCTGCCTTGACGGCCTCTTCGTGAGCTTCGTGTTCGCGCGCTTTGCCTAGCACGAGTTCAGCCAGGTTCTGGGGGAAGGCGACGATGCCGTCTTCGTCAGCAACGATGATGTCACCGGGTAAGACGAGCATGCCACCAATCGAAACCGGCACGTTGATTTCGCCTGGCCCGCTCTTGTAAGGGCCGCAGTGCACGACAGCCCGTGCATAGCAAGGGCTGGTCTTGAAGCTTTCAACGTCGCGAATCGCCCCGTCGACGATGAAACCAACGCAGCCACGCTGCTCTGCGTAGAGCTTGATCAACTCGCCGATGACCGCATTGTTGGTGTCACCCTGGGCATCGATGACCAGTACGTGACCGGGTTCGAGCAGCGTCAGTGCCTTGTAGATGAACAGGTTGTCGCCGGGGCGCGTTTTGACGGTCAGCGCAGTCCCGACCAGCTTGCCCGAGGTGTTGTAGCGGGTAAGCCCTCGCGCGCCAATGTGTCGACCCAGGTTGTCGCTGATGTGCGGCGTGACGACCGATCGGAACGATTCGATCACATGCGCAGGGGCGAGTGTTGGCGACGGCAGGATACGAGACCCGGGTAACAGCATGACAATCTCCTGAATGGCTTGACCCAGTGGGGTATGGGTCGATGGTAGGAGAGAACTGCCGTTACTTTTAGCGATATTTATTGATCAAAAAACATCGCCTCAGGTGATGATAAGCCGGGTGAAGTCGCAGGCCTGTTGCGCCAACCGCGCCACTTCATTACTGAGCCCTTGGTAGCGGTCTGCCCGGTGCACGCAGACATAGCTGATCGGCGGCAGTGGCAAGTCGGTTTGTACGACCTTCAAACGGCCCTGCTCGATCATCGAGCTCATGCATTGCCTGGGCAGGTAGCTGAGCCCGACACCCGAAATCGCCAACCCGACTTGTGCCACCAGGTAGTTGCTGGTGAGCGTCTTGGTCAGCCGCACGTCATGTTCCGCCAGCCAGCGTTCGTAGGTTTTTCCGGTGCCTGAGCTGCCTCCCTGGGTAAGTACCGTAAACGACGACAGCGATTGCAAGTCCATGGGCGCGTCACTCGGGTAGAGCGAGGGTGAGCACATCCACGCGTTCTCGACAGACGCGAGCGGGGTACTGATGAAGCGTGCATCGCGGAAGATGTCAGGCACGATGATCAGGTCAAGCTCGTCAGCCTCGAGCCGGCGCAACAGGTCGGTGCTCAACTCGATCGAGGGTTCCAGATCGACCTTGGGGTAGGTCTGGTGAATCTGATCGACCAGGTTCGGCAGCCACGTGAGCGCCGTGAGTTCCGTTACGCCGAGCCTGAAGCGTCGGACCAGCGTTTCTTTCGAGCTGATGCGCTCCAGCAGGTTATCCCGCTGGCGCAACATTTCAACGGCGCAGCCATGTAGCTCTAAGCCCTTTTGAGTCAGCCGGGCACTGCGTTTCGAGCGGTCGAAGATGGCTACGCCAAAGGCATCCTCGAGTTCTTGCACGCGTTTAGAGATCGCCGATTGAGACATGTTGAGTTTGGCGGCAGCCGCTTCAAAGCTGCCCAGCTCGACAATCCAGTAGATGGCCTCGATTTGCTTCAGCGTGATCATCGCGTGCTCCAGGTGTGAAAAGCCCGTTTCAGAGCGGCCCCGAAGAGATTTCAAGGCAGGTTAGTGAAAGCGATTGTCCACTAAAAGTGATGATAAGTGGTGAGTATTTGTCGCTTTTTTTCTACCTTTGCGGCGCCTAGATTACCGCCGAATTACAAAAACAAAGGTATGTACCTATGTCGATCGCTGAAGTTGCCTATGCCAAAGGGCGCAGCAGTTACCGGTGGATCGTGGCTGGCATGATCTTCTCGATCTACACCATCGCTGCCGCCGACCGCGCCAATCTCGGCGTGGCGTTGCCTTTTATTCGCAAAGAGTTCGAGATGAGCAACGCCGAAGCGGGTGGGCTGATGAGCCTGTTCCTGCTGGCTTATGCCTTGGCGCAAATCCCGGCAGGCTTGGCCTTCAGCCGCCTGGGCGTGAGCCGGATCTTGCCGACCGCCATGGTCATGACGTCGGTGCTGACCGGGTTGGTAGGTACCGCAGGCTCACTGCTGGCGTTGAAAATCTATCGGTTCGGCCTGGGCCTTGCCGAAGGGCCGCTGCCGATCAGCATGACCACCACCATCAACAACTGGTTTCCGCCGAGAGAAAAGGGCATTGCTTCAGGCATTTTTCTGTCTGCGGTCAAGTTCGGCCCGGTCATCGTACCGCCGCTGTGTGCCGTGATCATCGCGGTGTGGGGCTGGCGCGAGGTGTTCTTTTTCTTCGCCGTGCCGGGCATTTTGCTGTCGATCGCCTGGTACTTTCTGATTGCCGACCACCCTTCGAAAAGCCGCTTCGTCAATCAGGCGGAGCTTGATTACATCACTGACGAAACGCCGCGCGACAACGTCGCCAGCACTGAACCCACCGTGCAGACGACCTCAGGGCGAGGCTTTGAACGCCTGGACTTCTTCATTCGGCGGCGCGAGGTAGCGGCGCTGGAGACCAAGCGCCAGGTCTTCGGTTCGTGGTTGATCTGGGGGAGTGCGCTGGCGTACTGCTTCCAGCTGGGTGTTTCCAGCGTATTGTTGTCCTGGATCCCCACCTACCTGATCACCGTCAAAGGCTTCTCGTTGATGAATATGGGGCTGGTCTCGGCTGCGCCTTGGGTAGGGGCAGTGCTGGGCAACCTGTTGGGCGGCTATTGCTCGGACCGTTGGTTGGGCGGGCGGCGCAAGCCTGGGATGCTGCTTTCAGCGCTGGGTACCTCGGTGATGATGTACCTGTTGATTCATTCACCTGCCGACCCGTTCTCGTATGGCCTGTTGCTGATGGCGACCGGCATCGTGCTGAGCTTCGGGTTTTCTTCTTACATGGTTTACCCAATGGCACTGGCGACCAAGCAGACGTTCCCCGTCGCCAACGCCATCGTCAACATGGTCGGGCAGCTAGGTGCCGCGGCGACGCCGTTTTTGACCGGCTTGTTGCTTGACAGTTATGGCTGGAACTACGTGTTCTCTTACCTTGCGATTGGTTCGTTCGCCAGCTTTGTGCTGTTGCTGACGATTCTGGAGCCGGTGCCGAAGACCCAAAAGGCGTGACCTCACGGCCTGTGATGTCACCCGTTGTGATCAATCCGTCTGTTTGAAAGGAGCTAAAGATGCACGCAGAAGATAAAGCGCTGGTCGCACTGTTCGAAGGGCTGGACACGCCCGGCGTCTCGGATGCCTTGGACAAGCTCGGCCTGCCTGGCCATTGCTTTGGTGTGATGCCGCTCGACAACTACAAACAGGTGGTCGTGGGGCCGGCGTTCACGGTGAAGTACGTGTCGGCGAGCGTGCCACCGGGCACCGTTGGTGACTTCATCGAAGAGGTCGCTGAGGGCGACATCGTGGTGATCGACAATGATGGCCGCACCGACTGCACCGTGTGGGGCGATATCATGACCCAGTATGCCGGGGCCCGGAAAATTGCTGGCACGGTGATCGACGGCGTCTGCCGCGATGTGAACAAGGCCTTGGGCGATGGCTATCCGCTGTTTACCCAGGGGCGCTTCATGCGCACAGGCAAGGACCGCGTCCAGGTCGAATCGGTCAACCAGCCGGTTTCCATCGGCCAGGCCCGTGTCTGCTCCCGTGACATCATCGTTGCCGATGCCAACGGCGTTGTTGTAGTGCCGCGTGAGCGGGCGCAAGAAGTTGCCCAGGTTGCCCGTCAGATCGAAGCAGTCGAAGCGGATATCCGTGCGTTGATCAATGAAGGGCGCACCCTCAAGCAAGCGCGCGAAGCGCTGAATTACCACACCTTGCAACGCAAGTCCTAAGTGGCATTGTGCTGACCCCTGCAGGTGCAGGGGTCAATAGCTGTTATGCCCAGAGGGTTTAGCACCGCTCGCAGCATCGCCTTAAACTAGGCGCGTGCGTCCCGCGCACTGATTCGTTCGTCTTGTTGAAGGTTTATCGTGCACGCCGAAGCTCGTCTACCTGGGGCCCCTGGCATTTTTTGCCTGGGCATGCTGCAGATTCTGGTCTGGGGCGGCTCGTTCTTCTTGCTGGCGGTCATGGGCGAGCCGATAACGCGCGAGACCGGTTGGGGCAGCCAGTGGGTATACGGCGCGTTGTCGCTGAGTCTGATGGTCTCGGCCCTGCTTGCGCCGCTGTCGAGCCGCCTGGTTGCCCGTTATGGTGGCCGGACACAACTGGCCAGCAGTGGCGTGATCGTTGCTCTCGGGTTGTTGATCGTCGCGGCTAGCCAGACGTTGCCGACGTTTTTGCTCGCGTGGGTGATCATCGGTGTTGGCATGGCCGCCGGGCTCTACGAAGCGCTGTTCGCGACATTGGGTGCGCTGTATGCCGAGCGTGCGGGTAAAGCCATTACCGGCATCACCCTGATTACAGGGTTTGCCACAACCCTGTGCTGGCCGCTGGTGGCATTTGCCATCGAGCATGTGGGCTGGCGCTACGCGTGTGTCGGCTATGCCACAGTGCTTCTGGTGACCACGCCGTTCTACCTCAAGGTACTGCCGAGCGCCGTCCGGTCAGCGCCGCGCAAGCGCCTCATCGAGCAGAGCAGTGCGGGTGGGAATCGACGCTTGTACCTGCAACTGACGTGGATCTTCGCGCTGGGTGCGGTCATCATGACCGCCATTTCGGTGCAACTGGTCGCCGTTCTGCAAGGGCTGGGCTATTCGCTGGCTGCTGCCATCGCGCTTTCGGCGTTGTTGGGGCCGAGCCAAGTCGCCTCGCGCGTGTTGCAGATGCTAGCGGGCAAGCGCCACCCCATTTGGACTGCACTGGTGTCAGTCGTGCTGGTTGCGGTAGGCGTATTGTTAGTCGCGTTTGCGCCAGGCGCGACAGCGGTGGGCTTGTTACTCTACGGCCTGGGCAACGGACTGAGAGCGATCGTTCGCGGCCTGCTACCGCTGGCATTGATGCCACCGTCGCAGTACGTGGTGCTGATGGGCAAGATGTCGCGGCCTTCACTGATCGGCCAGGCACTGACACCGTTAGTTGGCGGCTACCTGCTGCAGCACTTCGGTGCCATGGGGGTGCTCATGGCGTTGGGTTGCTTGGCGGCAATCAATGTCGGGCTGGTAGTGATGGTGTTGCGCGCGTTGCCAGCAGCCAAGTCGGCACCGAATGAAACGGACGAAACGATAGCGGTCGATGGAGATAGCGATGCACGATGATGCACGAAGCGAACAGCTGATCACGGGCCCGGCCGGGCGGATCGAATTGATTGTCGATGAACCGGTGGTGCCCGTCAGGGGCATTGCGGTGGTCAGCCATCCGCAACCCTTGCTGGGCGGCAGCCCACACCACGTGGTACCGCTGACCTTGGCCCGCAAGCTGTGCGCTGCAGGCTGGCGCGTGGTGCGCCCGAGCTTTCGCGGAGTGGGGCAAACCGCTGGCGCACATGCCGAGGGAGTAGGTGAGGCCGAAGACAGCATTGTCGTCGTCAGGCACCTGCAGGAACGTTACCCCGAACTGCCCATCGCACTCGTCGGCTTCTCGTTTGGTGCGCACGTGTTTGCCAGGGTCGCGGTCACGCTGGAAAGCTCGCTGCATGCTGTCGCGTTGTTGGGGCTGCCAGTGGGAGAGGTGCCTGGCGGGCGGTTCTATCCAGCGCTGCCGTTGCCGTCCCGCTGCCTGTTGCTGCATGGCGAGCACGACGAGATGGCGCCGCTGGCCAACCTGCTTGATTGGGCACGGCCAGAGCACCGCCCGGTCGTCGTCTATAGCGCGGCCAATCACTTCTTCAAAGGCTGCCTGGCGCAGGTAGCAGACCAGGTGGTCAGGCATTTGAACGAGAGAAGCTGAACGCCCGGCACGATTGATGTATAGCTGCCTAGTATCTAAGACATTTACGGGAAACACGGCTTTCCCTAGGGATGCTGCGATCAACTGTTTTCGAGCCATCCACAGGTTCGACAGGGCGAACAGCGTGGTCAACTGAGCGGTGTTTTTCATCAGTCCACGAAAGCGCACTTTCACGTAGCCAAACTGACGCCTGATCACCCGAAACGGATGCTCGACATCGGCGCCGATATGCACCTTCATGCCGAAGAAGTATGGGTTACCTTTCTTCGTCTGATGCATCTCGGGGGTTGGTACTGTAGTGGTCATGCAGTGTCCGGCACTATCAAAACTATCACTTTTACCAGGTGTTGAAGTGTTCCCGCGTGTGTAACGTTGCTGAACGCACCTGCGCGCCTGTTTCCCTTACGTTGGAAGAGGGATGGTGGGGCGTCCATAACTACTGTTGCTTGTTTTATTGCAGCTCCAACTGCATCGAAGGATTGAAAAAATGAGCTCAACAATGATAGCCCCCCCCGTTAATCCGAATAGCATTGTGCCAGGCAGTCGTGCTGGCATTGACGATCTGCGCATCGAGTTTGATCTTCACCTGAAGAGCCGCTATCCGAAAGAGGCGATTTCAGATTATCCAAGGCCTATGGTCATCGGTGCCACGTGGCCTGTCTCAATCGCGGATGTGGGTATCAACCACGAGGAAGTCTGGGACCCTGACGACGGCGTGGTGGTCGTCATCCCTGCCTACAAGGGCATGGCCGTGGATGATTGGATCATCGCAGACTGGAGCGGCAAGAGAGTACCCGCGAAGGTCGTAGCGGGGGACGTGAGCAACCAGTACCTGACAGTGATCGTGCCCAGTGCCTTCATCAAGGAAAAAGATGACGCGCAAGTAAAGTATTACGTTGCACGCAAAGGCAGCGCTGGCCTCTATGGCACTGTGGGCACTTCACAGGTGTTGATTGTAAAGGTGCGATTCGGCCAACCGGGGCATGTGGGTAACGCAGCACCTGTGCCGTTGAATGCGCCCACCCTGACAACGCCGGCCGCGGGGCCGGTAGGCGAAAGCGACGCCAAGAGCGGCGTGCAAGTGACGATTGCGGCTTACACGGGCATGGCGGCCTTCGATACGGTCGTACTGTATTGGGGCCATGAAACCGTTGAGCATAGCGTGCAAGCGGCACACGTGGGCAAGCCGATTGTCATCACCGTGCCGGAGGCTACTGTACTGGCAGCGGGAGACAGCAAAGACCTTGAAGTGGATTACTACGTCGTTGATGAGGTTGGCAACGAGTCCGAGTGGTCGGTAACCACCCGTGTACAGGTCGCCGTATCGAAGCTTACGTTTGCTGCACCCACCCTCGGCGATCTGGAAGACCTGAAACGCACTATTGTCCAACCTTTCAATTTGGACATCTATGGCAGCTGGGGGCTGGAAATTAAAGCTGACCCCGGCAATTTCCAGCCAGGCGATACTGTAACCGTCAAATGGAAAGCCACTACCGAAGCAGGCCTGGCTCAGGCATCCGACCTGGGTACTGTGGATATAACAGCTGCTGGCGAAGTGCTTACCTTTACACTGTTCCCCAGGGAGTTGTGGGGCCTCGCCAATGGTTCGGGCAGCGCTTATTACGAAGTAGAACGCAATAATACGGTCACGTTGTCACAGTCAGCCATCCTTGATTTCATCGGCACGCGTGCATCCAACGCATTGCCCGCAGTGTCGATAGACGGCGCCGAAAGTGTGGATAATGGCTGGTGGACCGACTCTGATCTGGCGGTGGCAGACCTGGTGATTCCTCAACTGGCCAATCTGATGAAGGGTGATGTTGTTGACGTCGTGATGCGCGGGGTTGCTGCCGACGGTCGTAGCCTGGTTTTCAAACCCAGAAAGCATCGTGTCACCGCAGTCCAGGTCGGCAGTGAATTGCGGTTACGTTTGGACGGGCCTAAGTTCCTGCTGCCCTTCGAGGGTGGCTATGTGGATATCTACTACACCGTGAAGCGGGGCAAGAACAAGGTCAAGTCGTTATACCAGCGATTCTACGTCGGTTATCTTGCCGAGACGCTGCCGGCGCCCACCACTGAAACCGATCTTTCCGGTTCCAATAATGTGTTGGACCCCGGCCGGCAGGAGTTTGCACACGGTGTTTATATCGCGCTGCCGGATCTAAGCGCGGTGAAGGGGGATTATACGCTTCAAAATGATCTGGGAAACCTCGGAAGGGGGGTACCACGAGCAGTCGCAAGACGTAGACGCAGGCGATACCCCGACCTCGTTCCAGGTGCCTGCCGCTGAACTGAAACTCAATGGAAACCCGATTGATGTCGTTGTTTACTACATTGTGTCCCAGGCCAACACACCTGATCGTGCGTCTGCGGACCTGGAGTTTACAATCGCAACGCCGGCGATGCTGGTTGCCCCGTTGGATGTCAGCCAAGCCCCGATGGTGCTGCGCGGAGGGGCCATCGAGATGTGTCAAATGGTGGCCAATGCCTGGGCCGTTATCCCGCCCAAAGTCAATGGCAATATCGCAAGGTCCCAACAGCGATTGCCCACCGGCGGCACCCCTCCGTATACCTATGCTTCAAGTGCCCCAGCCATTGCTCGGGTAGATGCCGACGGTCGTGTCTGGCCATTACGCAATGGCGACGTAACCATCACGATCACCGATGTGGCGAAAAAAACCATCAGCTATCCGGTGCAGGTGAGTTATTGCTTCAGGGTGCTGATCGGCCCAGGCAGCTACAATTTGGTCAGTGCCGAGAGTTTTGTCAGTGCGGAGTCGGCCCTGCCTGTGAATGACGATTTGATCCCGGATCTGCGTGTATTATACGGGGCACAGTTGCCATTAAATCGTCATACCTGGACAGGCCATAGGCTTTTCCCTGAAGGCTACAACAATGGTCCAGGCTCCGGGCCTTTCTATCACGTTGCAACAAAGATAATTCACTTTGCGAATTCTTATAACACGACGGTCACAGGCGCCATGGCAATGAAACCTGTCTAGGGCGGCTTCAAATGAACAGTTCAATTTCGCGCATTTCCCTACGCGTGGTGTTGAGCTGCGGGCTGTTCCGGTTTCTATTTGTCCGAGAACGACATCAAATTCGAAGTGTTCGCCGATGACTTCCTGACCGTTGAACAACGTCGCGCTTGCGCGACGCTGCAACCTTTCATTCGCGGGGGGTTGCCAGAAACAATTCCCCTACTCGAGGCGGCGCTACGCAATTTCACCGCCGATCAGAGCGTGGCGGGCTGACAGCCGGGTGAGCGCGACCAGGCAGCCAGGCTACTTGAGCGGATGGCTGCTCAGCAGCCGCAGCCCGATCCGTTACTGCGTCGCGACGCCGCCCGCCTGGTGGCGCAGCACGACCCGCAGCGGGCGCTGAGCCTTTACGCTGCAGCGATGGCCGATGCGCAGTTGCTTGACCCGGCGGCGGTGTCGCCACGGGACGACCGCGCAATGACGCTCGCCAGCCGAGAGCAGGACGGCGATGAGGAAAAAGCTGACGAGCGTGTGCGCGTTGGCGTGACGCTGATGCACTGGCGCCACGACAAGGACCTGGGCGGCTACAGCCTGGGGCAGGGCGGCTATTACAGCCCGCAGCGCTACACGTCGGTCGGCGTGCCGGTCAGTTATGCCTGGCGCAACTACGACTGGTCGTTGCTGCTGGAGGGCTCCGTCGGTTGGTCCCAGACCCACAGCGGCAGCAGCCGTCTGTACCCGGATGCACATGTCAATCACAAGGTGCTGGCGCAGCATAGCGTCGACTCCAACCTCGACGCCATCAGCGACGCCAGTAACAGCAGCGGACTGGGTTACCGCCTGCGCGGTCTGTTCGAACGCCGGCTGAGCGATCACTGGGTGATGGGCGGCGGGTTCGACTGGCAGCACAGCGATGACTATGCACCGAGCCATGGGGTGGCGGGGCAATCTGGCGCTGCCGGTGACGCCGCTGGAGCCTTACAGCGATTGGCGTTGACAGGCCCATCTAAGGGGCGCTCAGCCGTCTTATGTCCACCACCGGCAGCCCACCGCGCCGCGCTGCCTCCAGGCCTTGCTCGCTGTCCTCGAACACCAGGCAGCGAGCAGGCGACAGCCCCAGTCGCCGGGCGGCCTCTAGAGGGATAGCAGGATCAGGCTTGGCCTTGCCGACATCGTCGATGGTCACAATGACGTCGAACAGCTCGACCAAACCCAGTGCGGCCAGTGAGTTCAAGACAATCTCGCGTGATCCACTGGATGCCACCGCCATGGGCTTCACCCCGGCAAACCGCCTGGCGATTGCAGTCACCTGGGTGATCTCACGCAGATGCTGGGAAAGGTTGGCCAGGTAGTGCTGGCGCATCGTCGCCACCACCTTGGGGCGATCCAGCGTGACCTGGTGGCTCTGTTCGAAATGCGTCATCAATTGCGTCTCGCAGAGCCCGCAGCGGGCAGCGTGCCATGCGCTGTCCATGCCCTTGCCAGACGCAGCGAAGCCCGCGCGCCAGGCGCTAGCGTAGGCGGGCAGGCTGTCGATCAGGGTGCCGTCGCAGTCGAAAATGAAGCCTTCGGCGGCCAGCAAGCGTGTTTCCAGTGGGGTGTCGAGTGGGTGTTTCATAGCGCTTCGACCTGGCCGGGGTAGCGGGTTTGCAGCACTACTGCGAGGGCGTCCGGGCGCCAGAATTCCTGGTCGAACTCCACGGGCTGGCCGCGCTCGCCGAAGCTCAGGCGTTCCAGGTAGAAACTGCTCGAGCCTGGAGAGACTTGCAGCAGGTCGGCTTGAAAGTCGTTCATCGTCTCAGGGTGCATGCACAACTCGCTGCGCGACTGCACGCGGCCGAAACGTTCGCGCAGCAGGGCGGTCAGCGAGGTGTTGAGGTCGGCGTCGAGCAACGCGGGGCACCAGTCGGCGACCAGCACATTGCACTCGAGCAGCACCGGGCGTTGGTCCACGTAGCGACGGCGCTGCAGGTAGAACACCGGCTCCTCCGCATGCTCCAGGCCCATGCGCTTGGCCAGCCAGGCCCCGGCTGGGCGGCGCTCGGCGTGCAAGCACTCGGTGCGTGGCGTGCGCCCTTGGGTGGCGACGTACTCCATGAAGCCTGTGATGCCGGTTGGGTCGTAGCGGATGCGTGGGGGGCTGACGTACCAGCCGCGGCGGTCCTGGCGGTAGATGACGCCGTCGGTTTCCAGCAATTGCAGTGCCTGGCGCAGGGTCACCCGTGTGCAGCCGAAACGCTCGGCCAAGTCGCGCTCTGCGGGCAGCTTGCTGTCGGCGGGCAGGCAGCCTTTGGCCAGGTCACTGGCCAGTTGATCGCGGATACGCAGGTAATGGGGCTGGCTGGCGCGCCAGGTGGCCTGTGGCTGCGACTCGCTGACGAACGAGGTGCGAAACGGGTTCATGGCAATACCTCGGCGCCTGCAGGCAGGGGCTGTTGCTGGGCCAGCAGTTCGTTGCGCCAGGCCAGCAGGCCGTAGGCGGCCAATACCACGAAGCCGGCGTACAGGGCCGCTGTGAGTTGCAGGTCCTTGAACAGGAACAGCCCGACGTAGGCGCTGTCGAGCACGATCCACAGCCCCCAGCTGGCGACGTATTTGCGTGCCGCCCAGAAGCTTGCCACCAGGCTGAGCGAACTCAGCAGCGCATCGATCCACGGCGCGGAGGCATCGGTGTAGCGCTGCATGACGGCGCCAAGCAGTACCGCGCCAGCAAGCCCCGCCGCCAGGCTGACGATGGCCTCGCGGCGCGGCAGGCGTTGCACGCCGACCTTGCCGGCGACGCTGTAACCCTGGCTCCAGCGCCACCAGCCGTAACCTTGCAGCACGGCGAAGACCAGTTGCAGCAGCATGTCGCAATACAGCTTCACGTCGAAGAATATCCAGGCGTAGAGCAGCACGGCGACCACGCTTACCGGCCAGCACCAGCGAATACGTTGGGTGGTCAGCCACACGCCGAGGATATTGAACAGCACGGCGATGATTTCTAACGTTGACATGGGCGCCTCCTCGGCAGCGTCAGTACTGGGGCTTCAAGACCTTGTGCTTGAAGGCGCGCTTCTGTTGTTCCGACAACCCCTCGCGCCCCTGGTACGGCGCGCTGTACCAGCCGCCATAGGTGGGGTTGGGCAGCAGGAACCAGCGTTCACCCAGCCAGGCGAAGTAGGGGCGGGCCGCGTCGAGCTGGGCCTGCTGGCTGCCTCGGGTGGCCATGAAATCACCGAAACTGTCGCCCAGCTGCATCAGCACCCGCGCCTGGGTCCCCACCCAATGACGGCGGCAGGTCTTGTCCGAACCGCTGGCCTGGCAACCGCCAATGGCGGTGCCGGCGGTGAGGATCTGGGCGCTGCTGTCGATGGGGAAGCCGGCGCGGCGCAGGTTTTCCAGGGTTGCCTGCTCCTGGCCTGGCGCTCGGTTGGTCAGGTAGTACGGCGTGATACCACGGCGCGCGGCGGCCTGCAGGAAGTCCACTGCGCCGGGCAGGGCAGGGCCCTTGGCGCGATCGACCCACTGGTACCAGGCGTCGTAGTCATAGGGGCGGTCATTGATGATCGAACGGGCGTTGAGCGGGACGTTATCCAGCAGGGTTTCGTCGATGTCGATGATCAGCGCCGGTGGCAAGCCGTGTAGCGCGCGCGGTGCGTGTGCCAGCGCATCCCAGGCGGGGTCGGCCAAGGCCCTGTCGAGGTGCTGGGTGGCACTGGCATACACCTGGCGGAACAGCAGGTCGTGTTCCACCGACGTCTGGGTCCAGAGCACCGCATCGAGCTGGTCGTTAGCGGGCGGGTGCTGCTGGCAACCGGTGAGCAGCGTTGCCAGCAGGGCGGCGATCAGCGAGACGGACCGGGTCATGGCGATTCCTCAGAAATTCACGGTGGCGGACAGGCGAGCGGTGCGCGGCGCACCCTGGAACAGGTAACCATCCCCCATGTATTCGCCCACATCACGCCAGTAGCGTTTGTCGAAGAGGTTGTCCACGGTCAGGCGCACTACGGTTTCGTAGCCTTCCAGGTCCAGGGTGTAGCGCGCCCCGGCATCGAACACCGTGTACCCGTCGACCTTCACATTGCCGGCCTGGCTTGCATACTTGCTGGCGCTGTAGCGCAGGCCGCCGAGCAGGGCCAGGCCCTTGATGCTGGCGACACTGTAGTCGGCGTGCAGGCTGGTGCGCACGTTTGGCACGTTGATCGCCTGGTGCCCTTCGTAGCTGTCAGTGCCGCTGTCCTCGACCCGGGCGCGGATGGCCGCGGCACTGGCCGACACCTGCAACTGCTCGGTCAGGTGCCCGCTGGCGGACAGTTCGAGGCCGATGTTTTCCTGGTCGCCTTGCTGCACGTAGGTGAAGCTGCCGTCGCCATTGGGACGTGAATACTGGTAGGCCTTGCTGATGCGAAACAGCGCGGCGCCGAGGCTCAAGCCCCGCCAGTCAAGCTTGGCACCTACCTCCAGTTGCCGTGAAACCGTGGGCGGCAGGATCTCGTCGGCATTGGTGGTGAACCACGCCGCTTCACCGCCCAGTGACAGGCCTTTGCTGTAGCTGGTGTACAGCGAGATGTCCGGGCGCGGTTTGTAGATCAGTGCCACGTTGGGCAGGAACTCCGAACGTTGGGTATGGCGCGTGGTGTTGCCGTCGATATTGAAGGTTTTTTCGTCCAGTCGCACCTGGCGGCCACCCAGAATGGCCTGCCAGTGTTCGCCGTAGCTCAGCCGGTCGCTGAAGAACAACCCGTACTGGCGGCTGTCCAGGCGCCGATAGGTGTGGCCCAGCGGTTCGCTGGTCGGCGCAAAGTCGGGTACCGGCTGGTAGATGTTGGCAGTACCCACCCATTCGTTGACCGAGTCGCGGCGGTCGACGATACGGCGCAGGGCGCTGCTGCCGACGGTCAGCTCATGCTGCAAAGGGCCGCTGTCGAAGCGCCCGCTCAGTGCCGCCTGGAGCTCGTCGTTGCGGCGGGTATCGTCGGGGTTGCGGAAGTCGTAGACATCGTAGTCGCCCTCGGGGCTGAAGTAGTTGGGCACGGCGGAGCTGGCGCAGCTCGGGGCGCCATAGCAGCCCCAGGCGAAGGCGCTGTAGTCGTCGATCACCACCCGGCTGCGCGAAGCGCTCAAGTTGGCGCTCCAGTTGTCGTCGAAGCGGTACTCGAAGCGGCTGCCAAGGTTGAGCGAATCGATACCCACCGGTTTCGACCAGCGCTGGTCGGCCAGGCGGTCCTTGGGGTCGATGCCGCTGGGCACCACGCTACCGCCGAGTAGCTGATAGCCCGGCACCGAGCGCTGTTCGCGGGTCTGGTACTCGGCATCCAGCTGCAGCAGGGCGGCATCGCTGAGGTTCCAGTCCACGGCCAGGGAGGCGAAATCGCGTTTGCCGTCCGAGTTGTCCACGTAGGAGCGGATGTCTTCGTGGGCGAAGTTGGCGCGCACGCCCAGGCGCTGCTCGCTGTCCAGCCAGCCGCCAAGGTCGGTGGCCACATAGCGCTCGCCTGATTCGTTGCTCGCGACGGTGACTGAATGTACGTTCTGCGGGCGCTTGGTGACGTAGTTGACCAGCCCGCCCGGCTCGGAAACGCCACTTTGCAACCCGGAAAGGCCTTTGAGCAGCTCGACCTGCTGTTTGTTTTCCAGCGCGACGTTCTGCTCGCCGGTGATGGTGCTGCCGTTGATCTTGTAGCTGTTGGCGGCGCTGAGGGAAAACCCGCGAACCACGAAGTTTTCGTAGTAACCGATCGGTGCATAGCTTTCGCCGGTCGAGGCGTCGTTGCTGAGCACTTCGCTGAGCAGCCTGGCCTGGCGGTCCTTGAGCAGTTGCTCGGTGAACACCGCAACCGAGGCCGGCGTATTGAGCAGTGGCGCCTCGCCCAGCCCCCCCACCGAGGCTGAGGTGGCTTGGTAGCTGTTGGTCTGTGCGCCCGTCACGGTGATGGCCTCCAGCAGGGTGCTTTCTGCCCAGGCCAGGGCCGGGTTCAATGACAGGCTCAGCAGCCCCAGCGCAAGGCCGTGGCGGTGATGAAAAGACAAAGATGAAGCCATGAACGAACTCCTGGGTGACCAGCGGTGTGGCACCGAAAATCGGGTAAACCTGTGCTCGCGATGCCGCGCCTATGCAGCGGCGACAGCATCGTTGAGCGGGCGCTTGAAGGGGGTGTAACTTCAGGCCGGCGTTGCTCCGGTGGTCATTGGTAATGCAGGGTCAGCTGCCCATTCCTGCAGCGAGCCGTCATAGATCGAAACGCCCTGGCGCCCCAGGCGCGTCAGGGCCAGGGCAGTGGCGGCCGCGGAAATACCGCCGCCACAGTAGAGGACCAGTGGCTGGGTGCCTTCGACCAATGCTGGGCCGAGTGCGCGGGCCAATGCGTCGGGCGCCAGGTAGCGGCCCTGCGCGTCGAACAGCTGCCGCGCCGGTCGGTTGAGGCTGCCGGGGATATGGCCGCGTCGGGCATAGCGGGTCACCGCGCTGCCCTCGAACAGCCCCTTGGACAGCGCACACACCAGCGTGCCTGGCGCTTGCCCATCGAGTACGGCCAGCACGTCTTCGCGGTTTGCCCAGTACCCTGGATGGACGGTGAGCGACACTGGTGAACCCGCCACACCAGGCTGAGCTTGCTCACCGCGGGCCAAGGGCAGGTTGGCCTGGCGCCAGGTCTTCAGGCCGCCGTCGAGCACCGACGCGGCCACGCCCAGGCTACGCAGCATCCACCACAGGCGTGCGGCCCAAAAACCCTCATGCCGGTCGTAGACCACGATGTGCCGTGCCTCGGCGATGCCCAGGCGTGCCAGCGCCGCGGCTGCCTCCGTCGGCGAGGGCAGGGCGAAGCTGTAGCCCGCTGCGGTGTCGGCCAGCTCGCGCGTCAGGTCGGCATGCCGCGCCGTCGGGATGTGTTCGGCCAGCCAGGCCGCATGGCCACTGGCGACGCGGTAGTCGCCATCGAACTGGGCGGCGGCCAGTTCCACACTGGCGTCGAGCACCACCAGCCCCGGCTGTTGCAGGGCGTGGTGCAAGGCGTTGGGTGAAATGAGGATGTCGGGCATAGGGGCTCCTGTCAGCGCGCGCGTGCGATGCGGTGCAGATGATCGAGCAGGCGGGTGCCTTCGCTGTCGCCAAACCATTGGCCATGGCCGATCAAGAAATTGTGGTAGGCGATGTCGGCGTTGCTCCGGGATCCGACGATGCCCTGGAAGTAGTCGATTTCGGCGAGGGCGAAGTCCACATGGACCAATGGCAGCAGCGCTTTGAGCGTGAGCAGGTCGGCCTGTGTCAGGGGCCGCTGGCTGTGGTAACCGGCCAGCAGTGCATCGACGGCGTCGAGGTCGGCGGCGGCGCGCCCGCCTGCATCGAGTTCAAGCCAGGGAATGCAATTGCGTTCTACCGCAGTGGCCAGGTCGAATACGGCGAAAGTCCGGTCACTCAGGCCGAAATCAAGGACGCTGCGCACCAGCGTGGTGTTTGCCGATTCGTCCCACAGCAGGTTGGAGGCGTGCCAGTCGTTGTGGGTCCACAGCGCCGGCTGGTGCTGCAGCAGGGGCAGCAGGGCGCAGTGATGGGGCAGATAGAGTTCGCTCAGGGCCTGCTGCCAGTGTTTGTCTGCGAGGTAGTGGGCCAGTGCGGGCTGCTGCGCCGAGGCCGTTTCGATGGACGACAGCGGCGCCTGGTGGCTGAAGAACCGCAGGTTGGCAATCAATACGGGCGTGCGTCGGGCGCCCGCAGTGAAGCCTTCGGCGGCCAGGTGCAGGCGAGCAAGGGCAACGCCCGCCGCATGGGCGTGCTGCAGGCTGAGGAAGGGTGTCCACGACAGCGCGTCACGGTACAGGTCGTGGCCCTGCGCGCAGGGCAGCACCTCGTAAGTCCATTCACCCAGGGCCACCACGCTGTCGCCGTTGCGGTCGAGCAACGGGGTAACAACGGGCGCGCCACGCTGTTCAAGGTGCTGAACGAAGCGGTGTTCCTCCAGCAGCCAGGCGGGCTGGCGGACACTGCGGTGGTGGCGTTTGACGAACAGCTCCCCTTTTTCCGTGCGCACCTGCGCGGCAGCCGAGAAGGGGCGGGGGCTGTGCCAGTGCAGCGGGCCCACGGCGCCAAGCCGCGGGAAGTGGCTCAGTACCGCTTCCACATCCACCTGAGTCAGCGCGGGCCAGTCGGCTTCTACCGGCTGCACGCCCATGCCATGGGCCATGCGCAAGGGCTCGTTCATGCCTGTGGCTCCGGCAGGTAACGGTTACTGGTGGCACCACGCCAAGCGTCGGCGTCGGCCAGTACGCCGTGGTGGTGCAGCCACTGGGCGTAGGGGGCGATCAATTCTTCGCGTTGCTGGCCCCAGCGCTGCTCATGCAGCCAAGTGGGTGCGATGTGCTGTAGCGATTGGCTGAGCAGCGCCCTCGGAAAGTAAGGGGTGGCGGCCTCATAGGCGCCCAACGCGCTTTGCGGGTTAGCGGCCGCCGCGCGAAAGCCACGCTCGGTGGCGGCGAGAAAGGCGCGGGCGATCTCGGGGTTTTCCTCGAACCAGCGTTGCTGCCCGCCAAGCAGGTAGCTGTGATAACGCGGTGCGCCAATGTCATCGACTGGCCAGACCACACGTCGCTCGGCCGCAACCGGGCTGTCCATCAAGGCTTCCCAGGCCCAGTAGCCGCCAAAACTGGCGTCGGCAATGCCTGCCGCCAGGTCTTCCGGGCGCAGTTCGCGCACTTTGCTGTCGACGATGATCACAGCATCCGGGTCGCCGCCATCGGCGGCCACCAGATGGCGCACCATGGCCAGGCCACGGGGCGTGGGGTTGAGCGCCAGGCGTTTGCCTGCGAGGTCCCTGGGGCGGCGAATGCCGAAGTCGGTGAGGGTCTGGATCGATTCAAGGCCCCGATGGTTGATGGCCGCGACACCCAGCAGCGGCTGGCCGAGGCTGCGCCTGACCAGCAAGCGATTGCTGGGAAACACGCCGACATCCGCATCGACATCCGCATCGCCTTTGAGCAGGTGCTCCAACGTGTCGCCATGGAAGGGGTCGGGCACTACCAGTTGCACCGACAAGCCGGCGTCCTGATACCACCCGCGCTCCCTTGCGACGTAGAACCCTGCCGAATTTGGCCAAGGGTGGAAATACTCCAGCATTACCCGTACAGCGTTCATCCTTTCGTGCTCCTTGGTGCCCTCGGGGCTCAGGGAGCAGATTTAACGGGTAGACATCTGGTATATACCAATATCGTTCGGTGCTATTTTTATTCCTTCAGGTAATAAATTGGTCTACTTTAATTTCTTTTTTGCTGTGGCGCATTCGGTTCATGCAGCCCGTCGTTCGCCCTTGAGCATTTTCCTGTGCGCCTCCATGGCAACGCCCATCTCTTCCAGCTGATCTTTGCCCAGCAGCTTTTTCGCAGTGGGGAACAGTTCGCCTTCCTCTTCTTCGATGTGATGTTCAAGCAGCTCTTTCATCACCTTCACCCGCCCGGCAAATTCGAGGGTGCCGGTTTCGGTATGAAGCAGATCAGGAAGCACCAGCGAATCCACGGTACGGTGTTCTTCCTTGGCTTCGTAATACATCTTCGCTTCTTCCTTGCCGCCGGCCTTCTTGATGGCCGGGTAGAGGATGTCCTCCTCCAGAGCAGTGTGGACTTGCAGCTCCTGCTCGATCCGGTGCAGCAGTTCGGCGCGCTTTTTCACGGCTCGCTCGGTGGTTGAAGACAATTCAGCCAGCAGCTTCTTCACCAATTTATGGTCTTGAATCAACAGGTCGATAGCGTTCATGCAGGCACCTCATGGCGGTCGGAGAAACACGGATTGCTGGGTACAAACTCATCGCTACTGTTGCGGTGGACGTGATGGGCGTGCGAATGGTTCAAGTCTTTACCGCATGGCTCGCAGCGCGCAGATGAAGCGTCGAGGCCTGCGACAGCAAGCCTTGTCATGGTCGTCAGAGGATCGGTTTGCCGCCCGTGACGCCGTAGCGTGAACCCGAGATATAACTGGCTTCATCAGAGGCCAGCAAAACGTAGATCGGCGCCACCTCGACCGGTTGCCCTGGCCGCCCCATGGGGTAGCCCGAGCCAAAGTTTCTGACGGCCTCATCCGGCATGGTGGCAGGGATCAACGGCGTCCAGATCGGGCCTGGCGCCACGCTGTTGACCCGGATGCCTTGCTTCGCCAGCAACTGGGCGAGGCCTGCAGTGAAGTTGGCAATGGCGCCTTTGGTGGCGGCGTAGGCCAACAGGCTGGGTGACGGGTCATCGGAGTTGACCGAGCTGGTATTGATGATCGAGCCGCCCTTCGGCATTGACGGCAATGCCCTTTGGCAGATGCGGAAGATGGCGGTGATGTTGGTGTCGAACGTCTTCACCCATTCCTCGTCGTCAATGTCGTCCAGGCTCTCATGGGCCATCTGGAATGCGGCGTTGTTGACCAGTATGTCGATGCGACCGAACTGTTCCACGGTCTTGTCGACGATGGTGTAACAGTGCTGTTTGTGCGCCAGGTCACCGGGCAGCAGGAGGCACTGGCGGCCCGCGGCTTCGACCCAGCGCGCCGTTTCTTGCGCATCTTCGTGCTCATCCAGGTAGGCGAGGGCAACGTCCGCACCTTCACGCGCGTAGGCAATCGCAACGGCCCGACCGATGCCGCTGTCGGCGCCGGTGATCAAGGCGATTTTGCCTTCGAGCCGGTTGTGGCCTGTATAGGTCTGCTCACCACAGTCCGGGTATGGCTCCATCTTGCGCTGCGAACCGGGGACGCTTTGCGCTTGCGAGGGGAATGGCGGAGTAGGGTAGTCGCTCATGGTCGAAGCTCCTGCAGTTGAGAACGCTCATTACCGTTCGAACGGTGCGGGAAGCCAGTGTTGAAGTGGATGCTGGTTTTGAACGACGGACGGCCTGCTACCCACTTGCAATGAATTTTCGTTGAAGGGATCGCTCTATCGCTGATCAGCAGTGCGCTGCTCTCACCCCTTTCAGGAGCGCCCGAGTGCCTCGAATCATTACGCCCACCACCTCTGAGCATGAGATCGATCAGCAGAATGCGCGGATGTTCGGCACGCCCAAGGAACGCCTGGACTTCTATCGACGCGAAATCCAGTACGAGACCACTATCCTGGCCAACCGTACCGATGCGTACCTGGCCGCTCAGTCGTTCCTGGTCATCGCCTTCGTGTCTTCGATGAGCAATCTTAACCAGAGCTGGGGGGAAATGTTCACCTTGATCGTGCCGGCGTTTCTCGCCCTGCTCGGCGTGTTGAGCTCGTTGAATGCCTGGCCAGGCATCCGCGCGGCGTTCCGGATCATCGAGCACTGGCAGTTGAAGCAGAGCCACTTGCTGCGCAGTGAGCCGATGATGGGCCTGGCCTATGATGAATCGCCCTTATTCTGCGAGGCTGAGACGTCCCGGGCCGGGCACCGGAAATCCTTGCTGTTCTCCCTTCGCACGCCTTGGATTTTTCTCGGGTTCTGGGTTTTGCTGGGCAGCTACTCGGTGTATATCCAGCTCGCGTGACGGGCGCGCTGCTGTGCGCAAATGACTGCCAGCAAACCCTAGCGGCGCCTGCGTTGCGAACGGGTGAAGACAAACCCGGCAATGACACCCAGCAGCGCCGCACCCACCCATAACGACGTTTTATCTTTCTGAGTTCTCCAGCCACCGTCCACACTTCGCCGGTCATCGGGTGGCTCGAACAGATTCCCGGAAGATATCGCCGCGCTGGGGCTGCGGTTCAAGCCCCAGCGCGTGAGCCACCCTGACAACTGAGGCAGCCCCGGTACCAGGTAGCTGGCCAGATGGGCGAGGCGGGCTGCAGCGCCGACAGTGGTACGCGCGCTCGGGGAAATGGCGCAGGCTACCATGGCGTTTGCCACCCGTTCCGGGTCGTAGATCGGCCCTGGGGGTGTCAGCGCGTGGCCGGTGTAGTTGCCTGCGTCCCGCAAGCCTGGCGTGTCCATGACGGCCGGATAAAGGTCGCAGACATGAATGCCGCGGAACTCCGTCAGCTCACCGCGCAGCGCTTCGGTCAGGCCACGCAGGCCGAACTTGCTCGCCGAGTATGCTGCCGCATAGGGTTGGGCGATCCAGCTGCCAAGCGACAAGGTGTTGATCAGTATGCCGCTGCGCTGTGCCTTGAAGTAGGGAAGCACCACGTAAGCGCCGCGCAGATAACCGACCAGGTCGGTTTGAATCACCTGCTCATGTGCCTCTAGCGGTGTTTCGTCGAAGCTGCCCAGCGCGCCAACCCCGGCGTTGTTGATCCAGATATCGATACGTCCATGGCCAAACTCGGCAGCTTGGGTGGCCAGGGCTGCCACTTGATCGCTGTGGGTGACGTCGGTGGTGATGGCGACAGCGTCCGTGCCGCAGTCGGTGCATTCATCCAGCACGTCGAACAACGCTTCCTCATCGCGTGCCGCGAGCACCAGGCGGGCACCTTTGCAGGCAAACGCATGCGCAGCCGCCCGGCCTATGCCGCTGGAGGCGCCGGTGATGACCACGACCTTTCCGCGCAATGGGCCTTTGATCGGCGTCGGGCTCATTGGCATGGAGTGCTCTGGGGCTGGTGAGTCTTCGCTGTCGTTAGACGGCAGTGTGGCACTGGCTTCTAGGGGGCAAAGCTCAAGGGTGGTTCCATCAGCCATTACCAGCTTCAAGCCCTCGATGGTACCCGCTATCCGATCCGGGAAGACGGGTTCGCCTTCAGCATCCAGGCTGTCGTAGATGAACTGCGTGCCTTCGAGCCAGCCGACCGCAGTCAGCAGTTCGGGGCCGAGGTAATACTTGCCGTCTTGAAAGTACCCCGGGAACTGATGGGCGCGCTCGACGTTCTCCACGCAATAGCGCTCGCCTGGTTTCATACCTGTCGCTTGATCGATCATGGTGAAAACCCCTTTTCTGAAAGCCGGCTGTGCAGCAGATATTGCAGTGAGTAAGCAGGGGAATCCGTTGGGCAGGACAAAGTTCAGAGCAAGCGTTTCAGCGGTTTTTTTTAAAGGCGGATGACCCGTGTTTACCGTCCTCATCAACGCTGTACAAGGGTTTGTTGAAACCTATACAAAAAGCTATTCTTGTACAGGATTTTCCCAATTGTTCGAGGTAAGCATGGTGCCTCCTGCGCGTTGGGCCAGCCTGTGCGTGCTGATGGTTGCGCTGTCGACCGTAGCAGCGGACTGGCGAGCCGAATTGCCAACGGCGCAACCGTTGGGTGCTGGCGATTTCACGTGGTTCGGCGTGCGCCTTTACAGCGCCCGGCTGTGGACAGTGGGCCCGGTTCAGGACTGGAACCAGCCCTTTGCCCTGGAACTGCGCTACCACCGATCGCTGTCCAAGGAGACGCTGGTAGACGCCAGCCTTGCGGAGATACGCCGCCTTAACGCCAACATCACGCCGCAGCAACGCGCAGCGTGGAGCAAGGCGCTTGAAGCGGCATTCGTGGATGTGCGCCCGGGTATGCGTATCACGGGTGTGTACCTGCCAGGGCAAGGGTCTCGCTTCTATGTCGATGGCACACTCAGCCAGGTAATCGCCGACCCGGAATTTTCCCGAGCATTCTTCGCCATCTGGCTCGACCCACGGGCCAGGGACCCACAGCTGCGCCAGCGCCTGCTCGGGCTGGCGGGCAACGACCGAGGGACGTGAACATGTACAGAGCACTGTTACTGGTTGGCTGCCTGCTCCTCGGCAGTTGTGGCAACGTCGGTGTCGAGCACTACGCCAAGGAGCAGCCGAAACTCGACCTGGCGGCATTCTTCTCGCGACCGGTGCAAGCCTGGGGGATGTTCCAGAAGCGTTCCGGCGAGGTGGTGAAGCGCTTTCACGTGCGTATCGACAGCCGCCGCGACGGTGAGCGGCTGATCCTCGATGAGCATTTTCTTTACAGCGATGGCACGCGTCAGCAGCGAACCTGGACGCTGGTGCCGGAAGGTGCGGGCCGCTGGCGAGGAACAGCGGGTGACGTGATCGGCGAGGCCCATGGCGAATCGGCCGGTAATACGTTGCGCTGGCGCTACCGGCTGGACCTGCCGGTAGACGGGGAGCATTGGCAGGTGGACCTGGACGACTGGATGTACCTGATGGATGACGACACCCTGATCAACCGCTCAAGCATGAGCAAATTGGGCGTGGAGATTGGGCAGATCACGCTGTTCTTCCGCCGCTTGCCGGAGGGCACACCATGAACCTGAATGCGCTCACTCAACGGGTTACGGCCGGTGAAGTTAAAGAGCTTGAACTGCTCTCGCTAGAAGGTGGCTTCTACATTCTCCGCGCACTGACCGGTGCCGGCCCGGTCACGTTGATTGATGATCGTGGTCAGCCCGTTCGCCTGCGCTCCACCACCGAGCTGCGCCACTTGCTGGCCGACCTGCCACCGGTGCCGTGCATGCTGGTGCAACAGGTGGTGCATGATGAAATGTGTGGGCAGCGTGACGGGCCTATCGCGCCGCTGCGGGTGCCCGTGACGCTGACAACCCAATGGTAGCCCGGCCCCCGCGGCTGGGGTTGGTACTCGGTGACCAACTGTCGTTCGACCTGGCAAGCCTGGCGGCCCTGGACCCTACCCGCGACGCTATTCTGATGGCGGAAGTGGAGGGTGAGGCCCGCTACGTGCCGCATCATCCGCTGAAGATCATCCTCATCTTCAGTGCCATGCGGCATTTCGCAAAGGCGCTGCGGGAGCGGGGTTGGCAGGTGCACTATGTCGAGCTCAACGCTGCCGGCAACAGCGGTAGCATTGCAGGCGAGCTGCGTCGCTGGCAGCAGGCATTGGGCGCCACGCACATCCACCTGACAGAGTGCGGTGAGTGGCGCCTGGAGCAGGCGCTACGTGATGCGCAGCTGCCGCTTGTGTGGCACCGCGATACGCGCTTTTTGTGCTCGCGTGAAGCCTTCGCGCGGTGGGCGCAGGGGCGTAAGCAACTGCGCATGGAGCATTTCTACCGCGGCATGCGCAAGCGTTGCGGGTTGCTGTTGGAGGCCGATGGCAGCCCCGCAGGCGGTGCCTGGAATTTTGATGGGGACAACCGCAAGCCGTTGCCGCGCCAGTTGCGAGGGCCGTTCGCTGCGCAGTTTGAGCCGGACGCGATCACGACAGCGGTAGTGGCCTTGGTTCGGCAGCGTTTCAGTGACCATTACGGGGCCGTGGACGGGTTCAATTACCCCGTGACCCATGAGCAGGCTCATCAGCTCTGGCAGCATTTTCTCGATTTCGGCCTGGCGGCGTTTGGTGACTACCAGGACGCCATGGCAGAAGGCGAACCGTACCTGTTCCATGCGCGCATCAGCGCGGCACTCAACATTGGCCTTCTGGATGTGCGCTGCCTGTGCGACGACGTCGACAAGGCGTGGCGTGAGGGGCGGGTGCCCCTGAATGCCGCCGAAGGCTTCATCCGCCAGTTGATTGGCTGGCGCGAGTATGTGCACGGCATCTACTGGCTCCGAATGCCTGAGTATGCCGGGCTCAATCATCTGGGAAACCAGCGTGCCTTACCGGAATTCTACTGGACGGGCGCCACCCGCATGCGCTGCATGGCGCAAACCATCGGGCAGACGTTGCGCTTGGGTTACGCCCACCATATCCAGCGGCTGATGGTCACCGGTAATTTCGCCCTGTTGGCCGGCATCGCGCCAGACGCCATTTGCGAGTGGTACTTGGCCGTGTACATGGATGCCTTCGACTGGGTCGAACTGCCCAACACGCTGGGCATGGTCATGCATGCCGACGGTGGGTACCTGGGGTCGAAACCGTACTGTGCCAGTGGTCGTTACATCCAGCGGATGTCCGACCATTGCAAGGCGTGCAGCTACAAGGTCGACCATGTGATCGAGGAGGATGCCTGCCCATTCAATGCCTTGTACTGGCATTTTCTGATACGTCACCGCGCTCAGCTGTCGGCCAATCCACGCCTGGCCATGGTCTACCGTAACCTGGACGGCATGCCGCCTGGCCATCGCGAAGCGGTGTGGTTGCGTGGTCAGTCACTGCTGGCGCGGCTGGATGCTGGCGAGGTGGTATGAAAAAGAGCCTGCTGCCCAGCAAAACCTGCGTGGTATGTGGCCGACCCTTCAATTGGCGCAAGCGCTGGGCACGCTGCTGGGCCGAGGTGCGCTATTGCTCCGAACGCTGCCGCCGGTCAGCGCCGCGCCGCGATGCGCAGCAGTAATGGCAGGGCCAGGGCCCACACCGGCATAAGCAACAAGCCGGTTTCAATCACACCCAGCGGCAGGCCGACCCCCGCCAACCTGGCGCCACCGACGTAGGCCAGTGGGGCGCCAAGGGCGCCCAGCAACGCGCCGCGCCAGTAGGGCCGGCCGGCCCAGGCCAGGCTATGGCGAAGGCCGCTGGCCAGCACCCACCACAGCAATACCAGCCACAAGGGCAGGGGCCACGTATCGAAGCGGAATACGCCCAGTGCCCCCAGCACGCTATCCAGCACGCAGCCGGCCAATGCGACACGCAACAATGCCTTGATTTCTGCCTTGTAGTCTGGGCACAGCCACAGGTGTATGGCCAGGCCGAGTGGCACCAGCAGCAACAACCCAGGGTACCGAGCGCCCAGCACGCAAGCCCACCAACCGGCCTGCAACCAGAGTGCATTGGCGACCAGCCAGCTGCTGGGCATCATTCACCGCCCGGACAAAAATGAGCGTCGTGCCTGGGGCGCCACCCAGGCAAGTAGCGCGTTGAGATTGCCCCTTGCAAGATGGTTGAAGGGCTTGGCGAATGGCTGAAAAACGGACATGTTTTGCTCCAGATGATCCTCAAGCAACAGTGAACAGTTGAAGGGATATAGCTCAAGCCTATGACTAAATTTGTACAAGTCAACGAAGTTGTACAGCTTTGTATGGCGGTGGCAGGTGCGGATTATCATGCCTTCACGGTGATGCCCTCACTATGTCGGCCTATCTGCGCAATGACGCTTAGGCGCGCGGGCCAGTGCTGACCTTGTAACGTCGCTAGCGCAGTGCGTCGGACCCACAGACGGTGTCGAGCATGGACTGGCACCGTTCGGTAACATGGCCCAGCACTTGGGCCTGTCGTTGAAAGAGATTTGTATGGAGCTGCGTCAACTTCGCTATTTTCTGGGTGTATTGGAGTACGGCAGTCTGGGTAGGGCTGCGGTCGAGCTTGGGGTTGGCGCCTCTGCATTGAGCCAGCAACTGTCGAAGCTGGAGAGCGAGTTAAGTACCCGGCTTTTGACACGTTCGAGTACCGGCGTCTCTCCGACGGCAGCGGGCCTGGCCTTCGAGTACCATGCTCGCCTGGCGCTTCGCCAGGCAGAACATGCCGTCCTGGCGGCACAAAGCGGGCGCATGAGCGGCTATGCCAGCGTGGGGCTGGCACCGACCACGGCGTCGATTCTTGGCCTGGCATTGATCGACAGGATGCGCGAACGCTATCCCAACATTCGTCTGCACCTGGTGGAAATGCTATCTGGCTATCTGACCAACCAACTCAATACCAGGCACCTTGACCTGGCGGTGTTGTTTCAGACGGAAACAGGGCCGCGATTAGAGGTGCGGGCGCTTTTGACAGAGCGACTGTTCGTGCTGGTTCCTGCGCCGCTGGTCAACGCCGAGTGGGGCGAGTCGTTGACACTGGAGCAGATCGCGACGCTACCCTTGGTGATGCCCAGTACACAGCATGGTTTGCGCACGACAATGCGCGCGATTTTCGAACGGGCGGGGCTAGAGACCAGCATCGTCATGGAAGTCGATGGCCTGTCGTTATTGATGGATTGCGTCTGTGCCGGTCATGCCGCCACCATTCAGCCTGGCGCGACGGTGGCCCGGGCGCATCAGGCTGGCTTGCGCGTGTTCGCTATCGATGAAGCACAGGCGCAGCGTCGCAATGTGATTGTCAGCCTGACCGATGACGAGCTTTCGCCGGCTGCGTTGGCGACACGGATCGTATTGCAGGAGGTCGCCCGGGACTTGGTGGAACAGGGCCGATGGCCTGGGGCCCGGTTGCTTTGACCTAGGCTCGGGGGCCTCTCACCCAACCCCTTTAGTAAAACTAAATGGCTCCCCTCGGCGATCGCGTTTCGCACCCTCCGGGCACTGATTAAAGTCCGTGGCCACGAAGAGCCCCCGAACATTCGGCTCTTCGCGACCTGGAGGCAAAATGATCGATGTGTTAGTCATCGGAGGGGGCAATGCCGCCCTCTGTGCCGCGCTGATGGCGCGCGAGGCCGGAGCCAGCGTGCTGCTGCTCGAGGCTGCACCCCGCGCCTGGCGGGGTGGCAATTCGCAACATACGCGTAACTTGCGGTGCATGCATGATGCCCCGCAGGACGTGTTGGTGGAGGCGTACCCGGAAGAAGAGTTCTGGCAGGATCTGCTGAAGGTAACCGGTGGCCAGACTGACGAGAAGCTCGCGCGCCTGGTGATTCGCGCGTCCTCCCATTGCCGCGGGTGGATGCGCCGTCATGGCGTGCATTTTCAGCCGTCGTTGTCTGGTGCGCTGCACACCGCACGGACCAATGCCTTTTTCATGGGCGGCGGCAAGGCGCTGGTCAATGCCTACTACCGTAGCGCCGAAAACCTCGGGGTAGAGATTCGCTACGACTCACCGGTGGCCGACATCGAACTGCAGGGCGGTCGCTTCGTTGCGGCCCATGTGCCGGCGCGTGAGTGCCACGGGCGACAGCTGCCTGCCGAGCGCATCGAAGCGCGCAGTTGCGTCCTCGCCGCCGGCGGCTTCGAGTCCAATCGCCAATGGTTGCGTGAGGCCTGGGGGCAGAACGAGCGGGGGGAGTGGCCTGCGGACAATTTCCTGATTCGCGGTACGCGTTTCAATGACGGCGTGCTGTTGCGCCGCATGATCGAAAAGGGCGCTGACAAGATTGGCGACCCGACACAGGCGCACATGGTGGCGATCGATGCCCGTGCCCCCCTGTACGACGGGGGTATCTGCACCCGTATCGATTGCGTGTCGCTGGGCGTGGTGGTCAACCGCGACGGTGAACGCTTCTACGATGAGGGCGAGGATTTTTGGCCCAAGCGCTATGCCATCTGGGGGCGCTTGGTGGCGCATCAGCCGGGGCAGGTTGGTTTTTCGATCATCGACCAGAAAGCGCTCGGTCGGTTCATGCCGCCGGTTTTCCCGGGCACCGCCGCCGACAGCCTGGAGGCGTTGGCCGGTTTGCTGGGTTTGCCCGTGCAGGCCTTCGTTGAAACCGTGCGGGCCTACAACCGTGCCTGCCAGGTGGGAACCTTCGATCACACGCGCCTTGATGACTGCCACACCGTGGGCCTCGAACCGGCTAAAAGCCACTGGGCGCGCCCGCTCGATACTCCGCCTTACTACGGGTACCCCCTGCGTCCTGGCGTGACCTTCACCTACTTAGGGCTGCGCACCGACGAAACCGCCGCGGTTCACTTCGATGGGCGCCCCAGCCCGAACCTTTTCGTCGCCGGCGAGATGATGGCGGGCAACGTGTTGGGCAAGGGTTACACCGCAGGTGTCGGCATGTCCATCGGCACCGCTTTCGGCCGCATCGCGGGGACCAGCGCCGCGGCTGCGGCAGGACACGTCTATCCAGAACAAGAGAATCGCCATGACCGCACAACTGCCTGAACCACGCCAACCGGATGCCGCCCAGCCGGGCCTCGCACTGATCCCGGTACTGAACCTGGAAGAGCAGGAAGTCGATCGGCAAATGCGGATCTGTAACGCCTGCCGATACTGCGAAGGTTTCTGCGCTGTGTTCCCGGCGATGACCCGCAGGCTGGAGTTCGGCAAGGCCGATATCCATTACCTGGCCAACCTTTGCCACAACTGCGGCGCATGCCTGCACGCCTGCCAGTATGCTCAGCCCCACGAATTTGCCGTGAACGTGCCACAGGCGATGGCCAGAGTGCGCGGGCAGACGTATGCCGATTACGCCTGGCCGCCCCTCTTTGGTCGACTGTATCGGCACAACGGCACCTTTGTCGCCGGTGCTTTGGTAATCGCGTTGTCACTGTTCTTGCTGCTGACGTTGTACGTCAACGGCACGTTGCTGCCGGGGCGGTTGGCGGGGAACTTCTATGCGGTCTTCCCGCACAACACCTTGGCCTTGATGTTCGGCGGTGTCTTTGCAGCGGCAGCGGTGGCGCTGACGGTGGCGATACGGCGTTTCTGGCGTTCGGTCTCGCCTGCCGAGGCCCTGGCGCAACCGGCCAGGGGGGCAGTGTTCGAGGCCTCGAGCGCGGCGTTGACCCTGAAGTATCTGGACGGTGGGCATGGCCAAGGCTGCACTGATGTCGATGATCGATACACGCTCTGGCGCCGTCGTTTCCATCATTTCACCTTCTACGGCTTCCTGTTGTGCTTCGCTGCCACTGTGGTCGCTACCGGGTACCACTACCTATTGGGCCAGCAGGCGCCGTATCCATTGCTGAGTGCACCGGTGCTGCTGGGAACCTTGGGTGGTGTTGGCCTGATCATCGGGCCGGCCGGGCTTCTGATGCTCAACCTTCGCAGGGCATCGGAGCAGGGCGATGTTGCCCAGCGCCCCATGGACCGGGCTTTCATCCTGCTTCTGCTGCTGGTCAGCGCTACTGGCCTGGCCTTGCTGGGCCTGCGTGATACTGCAGCGATGGCAATTGCGCTGGCGATTCACTTGGGTGCGGTGATGGCGCTATTCATCACGCTGCCATACGGCAAGTTCGCCCATGGCCTGTTCCGCAGCGCCGCACTGCTCAAATTTGCGATCGAGAAGCGCCGGCCCAACCCACTGGGTTTAGGGGAGGAATGAGCCATGAACGCAGCGCGTAATTACCCTGCGTCGCGTCAGGCCGGAAGACGCGCATTGCTTTCAACGGTTCGGCCATTTGTCCAACAAGATCGACACGAACTTTTCCGCTGCGGGCGACAGAGACGCCCCTCGGCGATAGACCAATCCCAGTGTACGGGTTACCTGGGGGTCGATGAGCGGCACGCTGACCAGCGTCGGGTGGTCGGCGCTTGGCATGGCCAGGCTGGGCATGGCCGACACGCCCAGCCCGGCCTCGACCATGCCCAGCGAGGTGGACAGGTGCTGAACCTCATAGAACCACTTCGGCCGCAGGTTGAGCCCGGACAGCGCATGGTCCAGCAGCATGCGGTTGCCGCTCAGGCGGCCTACGCCGATCAGCCGGTAGTCGGCCAGCTCTGTCCAGGTGACGGAGTCACGGTTCGCCAACGGGTGGTCTCTTCTGCAGGCCAGGACGAAATGCTCCTGCACCAGGGAGACGAACTCGATGTCTGGGTGCTGGCCGCTCATCATGTTGATGCCGAAGTCCGCCTCACCCCGCAGCACGGCTTCGAGCCCGTCATTGGCGCTGAGGTCCAGCAGGCGAATACGGATCTTCGGGTACTGCTCGTTGTAGTCGCGGATTACCGACGGCAGAAAATAGAACGCTGCCGTCGGGATACAGGCAAGGGTGACCTGGCCACTCTGTCGTTCGGCGAGTTCGCGAATGCTGAGGATCGAATCTTCGAAGTCATCCAGCAAGCGCCTGGCCTTGGGCAAAAAGTCCCGCCCGACGCTGGTGAGGCTAACGCGCCGGGTGGTGCGTTCCAGCAACGAGGTCCCTAGTCCTTCTTCGAGCTTCTTTATCCGCCGGCTGAGTGCCGGTTGGGACAGGTGCAAGGCTTCTGCAGCTTCATGGAAACTGCCCAGTTCGGCGATTTTAACGAAAGATCGAATGTCTTGAAGCTCATATTCCATCTGAGTTGACTCCCCAACCTTGGTCATAAATTGATGTTTGAATCGCAATAATACCTACGATATTTGCATTGGAATGATTTATACAGAGCTGTCAGTCTTGTGCCCACAACATCAATGATGTCCATTGATCAACAAGAGTGCAAAATCATGCAACGAATTCCCTGCGTGCTCATGCGCGGTGGCACCTCTAAGGGGCCCTTTTTCCATGCATGGGATCTTCCTGCCAATGTGGTCGAACGCGACGAACTGCTGATCAACCTGATGGGTTCCGGGCATGAACTGGAAATCGACGGTATCGGCGGTGGTAGCCCTCAAACCAGCAAGGTCGCGATCGTCAGCCCTTCGCTGCATGCCGACGCCGACGTCGATTACCTCTTCGTCCAGGTCATGGTTGCCCAGCGCCGGGTCGATACTGCGCCCAACTGCGGCAACATGCTGTGTGCCGTTGGCCCGTTCGCCATTGAGCAAGGGCTGGTCAAGCCCCAGGATGGCAAGACCCTGGTACGCATCCGTAATTTGAACACCAACACCTTCGTCAACTCGCTGGTGGAAACACCTGGCGGGATCGTCCGTTATGAAGGCCGTACGGCGATCGACGGGGTACCCGGTACTGCCGCCCCGGTGCACCTGACCTTCCTCGATGCGGTGGGCAGCAAGACGGGCAAGCTGTTCCCGACAGGCCAGGCTCAGGATGTCATCGACGGTGTCCCTGTCACGTGCATCGACATGGCCATGCCGATGATGATCGTCGATGCCAGCCAGTTGGGTGTCACGGGTTCTGAGACCCCGGCGCAGTTGGATGCGGACACGCGCCTGCTGCAACGTTTGGAGGCGTTGCGCCTGAAGGCAGGCAAGGCAATGGGGCTGGGCGATGTCAGCGGCATGGTGATTCCAAAGCCAGTGTTGGTTTCTCCGGCGCGCTATGACGGCACGCTGCAGGTCCGCTACTTCATGCCCCATAACTGCCACCGCGCCCTGGCCATAACCGGTGCCATTGGCCTGGCGACTGCCTGCGTCAGCCCTGGCACGGTGATCTTGGACATGCTTGGGGATCAAGCCCAGCAATTGAAAGAGGTTCGTCTGGAGCACCCGAGCGGTGGTATCGACGTGGCGCTTACGCGCAGCGGTGCCGATGGCAAGACACTTCAGGCCTCCGTGGTGAGAACCGCACGCCGACTCTTTTCAGGCTTCGTCTACGCCCCGACCTTGCGCAGGATGGCAGGGTAGGAAGGGGCGGATCACGTTGGCAACCATCGCATCCGCACAATTTCAACAATGGGTGATGCCTCATGAAACTCGCGAAGTCACTGTATTTCCAGATCCTCTGCGCTGTCCTGCTGGGCGTGGTGGTTGGTCACTTCTGGGCGCAACAGGCCGTTGCGCTGAAGCCACTGGGTGATGCGTTCATCAAGCTGATCAAGATGATGATCGCCCCCGTGGTGTTCTGCACCATCGTCACCGGCATCGCCGGCATGACCGACAAGCGCTCCCTTGGGCGGTTGATGAGCAAGACCTTGCTGCTGTTCCTGGTATTGACGGTGGTCAGCCTGATCATTGGCCTGGGGGCGGTGTACCTGTTCCGTCCGGGTGTTGGCATGAACATCGATCCGGCTACGCTCAGCACTGTAGGCCTCAGCCAGTACACCGCCTCTGCGGCCAAGCTCAGTGTGGTCGATTTCTTCATGCACATCATTCCGGACACCTTCATGGGGGCGTTCAACAAGGGTGAAGTGCTGCCGGTGTTGTTCATCGCTGTACTGAGCGGATTTGCTCTGTCGTCAATGGGCGAGAAAGGCAAACCGGTACTCGATGTACTGGAGTCCGCCTCGACCATGGTGTTTCGTATCTTCGGCTACCTGATGCGCTTCGCCCCAATTGGCGCCTTCGGTGCACTGGCCTTCACTGTCGGGCAGTATGGCGTGACGTCCCTGGGCGCATTGGCCAAGCTGGTAGGTACACTTTATATCGCCTGCGCATTCTTCGTGCTGGTCGTGCTGGGGGGTATCTGCCGGGCGCACGGCTTCAGCCTGTGGAAGCTGCTGCGGTATTTTCGCGAGGAGTTTCTGGTGGTGCTCGGCACATCGTCCACCGAGCCCGTTCTGCCGCGCATGTTGGAAAAACTCGAGAAGCTTGGCTGCAAGAAAGGTGTGGTGGGGCTGGTGCTGCCAACCGGCTATTCCTTCAACCTCGACGGTACCGCCATCTACCTGTCACTGGCGGCGGTGTTCATCGCCCAGGCTTGCAACATCGATCTGACGTTGGGCCAAACGTTGACAATGCTGGCGATCATGCTGTTGTCGTCCAAAGGCGCTGCGGGCGTCACCGGCAGTGGCTTCGTGGCGCTGGCCTCGACGTTGACGGTTATTCATGACATCCCGCTGGCAGGGCTTGCCTTGCTGATCGGCATTGATCGCTTCATGTCAGAAGCGCGTGCACTGACCAGCCTGGCCAGCAATGCCGTGGCCACGGTGGTCATTTCACTGTCGGAGAACGCCTGTGATCGAGAAACCTTGCTGCGTCGCCTGAACGGCACCCCGGCAGCACCGGGCGAAGCGGACACGGCGCAGGCCAGCTGGTCAGCCGAACCTCGGCATCACGGCTAATAGCCGCTTCCACCTCCCATTGTTGACTTAAAATCCCACTCAACATCCCAGTGATGTCGAGTGGGGTAGGGGGCCGTCTGCCCTATCGACGGCCGCACACAATAAAAACAAGAGAAAAGACCATGCTCGCACTTCTGGGCCTGATTATGGTGGTGACCTTCACCTACCTGATCATGAGTAAACGCCTGTCTCCTATCGTTGCCCTGACCGTCGTTCCGATTGTTTTCGCTGTGATTGGCGGCTTTGCGCCTGACCTTGGCAAGATGATGCTCGATGGGCTGAAAATGGTCGCACCGTCTGCGGCGCTGCTATTGTTCGCCATCCTGTTTTTCGGCCTGATGATCGACGCGGGTCTGTTTGATCCGCTGATCCGCAAGATTCTCAAGCGGGTGAATGGCGACCCGATCAAGATCGCCATCGGTACCGCCTTGCTGTCGCTGCTGGTGGCGCTGGACGGTGATGGCACCACGACCTACATGATTACCTGTGCCGCCATGCTGCCGCTGTACAAGCGTATCGGCATGAACCCGATGATCCTGGCCACCGTATCGATGCTGTCGTTGAGCATCATGAGCGGCATGAGCCCATGGGGCGGGCCTGCTACCCGTGCCATTGCGGCGCTGGGTCTAGATGCGACCGAGTACTTCATCCCGATGCTGCCGACCGTCATCGGTGGGGCAGCGTGGGTAGTGTTCACAGCCTACTTGCTTGGCCGCGCCGAGCGCCGACGCATCGGCAACATCGCGCTGGAGTCCGGTGGTGGTAACTGCTACATCAAGGAAATCCTCGGCGATAACCCGCACAAGCGCCCGCGGCTGGCCTATGTGAACCTGTTGCTGGTCATCGCTGTCATGACTGCGCTGGTGCTGGGGGTTATGCACGCAGCCATCTTGTTCATGATCGGTTTTGTCGCCGCATTGATGATCAACTACCCGCAACTGGACTTGCAGAAAGAGCGCATTCTCGCCCATTCAGGCAACGCCATGACCGTGGTGCTCCTGGTGTTCGCCGCAGGCATCTTCGCCGGTATTTTCTCGGGTACGAAGATGGTCGATGCGCTGGCGCAGACCCTCGTGGACTGGATTCCGGAAGCCTGGAGCCACTGGTTCCCGCTGGTGGTGGCGCTGACCAGCATGCCGCTGACCTTTGTGCTTTCGAACGACGCTTACTATTTTGGCGTTGTGCCGATCCTGGCCAATGCGGCTGCCGCGTATGGTATCGACCCTGTAGAAATTGCCCGCGCTTCGGTGCTGGGCCAGCCTGTACACCTGATGAGCCCGCTGGTGGCTTCGACCCTGCTGCTGGTGGGCATGGTCGATCGAGATATCGGCGACTTCCAGAAGGCAACCGTGAAGTGGGCGGTTTTGACATCGCTGGTCATCACTGCGCTGGCCTTGCTCACGGGTGCTTTGTCCTTCTTCGTCTGATCTAAATAGGGCGCAGCGTGCGCCCGCCTCATCCAATAACAACAACAGAGTATCGAACATGTCCCGAGCTGTTTTCCGTGGGGCCACCTGTGGCCTGCTCTGCGGCTGCTTGCCTGTGGCCGGCGCTGCCGGATTCATCGACGACAGCAAGCTCAAACTGCAGCTGCGCAACGTCTATTTCAACGAAAACTTCCGCGACGAACAGGGCATGAGCGCCCGCGCTGCTGCGACCGCCAAGAGTGAGCGGGTGGAATGGGCGCAGGGCTTTTTGCTCGACTATCAATCAGGGTTTACCCAAGGCCCGCTGGGCCTTGGGCTCGACGCCCTAGGGCTTGTAGGCGTGCGCCTCGACTCTGGGCGCGGCCGCAGCGGTACCGGCCTGCTGCCGGTCCATGACGATGGCCGCGCCGCAGGCGAGTTTGCCAGTGCCGGCGTGACTGCCAAGGCGCGGGTGGGCCAGACCGTGGTCAAGCACGGTACCTTGCTGCCCAAGACACCGGTGCTTGTTTATAACGATGCCCGGCTTCTGCCGCAGACCTACCAGGGCACGCAGTTGACCAGTACGGATGTCGATGGCCTGACGCTGACCGCCGGCCACTTGGATCGGTTCAAGCAGCGCGACTCGTCCAACAGCACGGGCCTGTACCTGGATGGTTACGGCGGCGACGAGTCTGGCGATTTCAGCTTTGCGGGTGCTGACTTAGCCATCAGCAAGCAACTGCGTGTGAGCTACTTCCACGGCCAGCTCGAGCACTTCTACCGCCAGGATTATGCAGGGCTGGTGCACGATCTACCCTTGGCCGGCGGGGTGTTCACCACCGACCTGCGCTACTTCAAGAGCCGCGACAGCGGAGCTGCTTATGGCGGCAAGATCGACAACGACATGTTCAGTGGGCAGGTGTCGTATACCCACTCCGGGCACACCGTCGGTGCCGGTTACCAGATGCTAGACGGCGATGCCGGGCTGCCCTACATCAGCGGTGCGACAGTTTACTCGTTCAGCAACGTCGGCATCGGCAAGTTCATCGAGGAGGAAGAGAAAACCTGGATGGCAAGCTATGCCTACAATTTTGCAGCAGCCGGTGTCCCTGGGCTCACGTTCATGGCGCGATACCTGAGCGGGGACAACGGTCGTTCCGCTGAAGCTGAACTCAACGAATGGGAACGTGACATGGAACTGGCCTACGTTGTGCAGTCAGGGCCCGTCAAAGGGCTGGGTGTAAAACTACGCAACTATGTCTACCGTTCTGATTTTTCCCGCGGGCGCGACAGTAACCGCATCTACCTGACCTACGACATTGCGATTTGGTAATGCGGCACCCTTGCTCTCAGGCGCGCTCCCCACGCAGCCAGCGCTCGTGATAATGAATCAGCCGGGTTAGCCCGTAGACGGCGCCGTCATGCATGACCTGCGACCGCTCTCCAAAAAATCGCTGGGTGCGGGTAAACACGGCAATGGGCTCGCCGGCAAATGCCCACGCAAAGCACAGTGTGCCGGGTAGTACCCCAGAGGTTGGGCTAGGCCCGGCTACACCGGTAGTTGCAATAACGACGTTGGCATCGCTGTCCTTCAATGCCCCTCGGGCCATTTCCCAGGCGACTGGCTCACTGGTCAGCCCGTACCGTTCGATCGTTTCCGCGCTTACCCCGAGTAGGCGCTTCTTGGCGGAAGGGGAATAGACGACATAGCCGCTTTCCAGTACCTCGCCTGTACCGGGGAAAGCCGCCAGCAAAGCAACCATGCAGCCTGCTGTACAGGACTCGGCAGTGGTAAGTACTAGGTGGTGGTCTTTGAGATAGCCGAGCACGGCCAATACGGGATCATTTGCCATCTTGGTGTCGACTCGTAGTGCTTTTGCGGTGGACGTATTGACGATGCAAATGGTTCACCAGGTTCACCAGGTTCGCTTGGTTGCCTGAGCTGAACTTTTTTGCCTGCGTTGATCTCCCTGAAGGAACACGGAGCGGGGCGCCGAACCCCTGCACTTGGACCTGAGGTGAGTATGGCAACTTACAACATTAACTATCGCTTGGCTGAAGAGCCGAAACGTTATCGATTGGAGGTGGAGCAGGGCACGCTCAGTCGTCACGAAGCTGCAATGCACCTGATTGTGTTGCATTTCGGGGACAGCGAAAACGGGCTTGTGCTGCCTGCTGCTGATTCATCGCCGAGCGAGATCATGGCTCAAGCCAATGTGCTTGGGTTGTCCCACATTGAGGTTTGCGCCGTGTGATGTTGGCTGGCTCAATCACAGCACCTTGTCGAGCGTGATGGGAAAGTCCCTTACACGCTTGCCCGTGGCATGGTAGACCGCGTTGGCCACCGCGGCGGCAACCCCGACGATGCCGATTTCGCCGACACCCTTGGACCCCAGCTCGTTGACAATATCGTCGTGCTCTTCAACGAAGATCACGTCAATATCCCCGCTGTCTGCGTTGACTGGGATGTGGTATTCCGCCAGGTTGTGGTTGACGATGCGGCCCAACCGATGGTCGGTCAACGCTGCTTCGTGCAGGGCCATGCCCACCCCCCCACACCACGCCCCCCAGAATCTGACTGCGCGCGGTTTTCGGATTGACCACCCGTCCTGCCGCCACCGCGCTGACCACTCGAGTTAATTTGATCATGCCAAGGTCCTCGTCGACGTGGACTTCCACGAAGACCGCCGAATGGGTGGCGGTGGAGAACGGTTCACGCCTGGCGCCGGGTTCGGCGTCGATCTGCACGGCAAACTCCCCGTCGGGGGCGCTGGCAACGATGTCCGCCAAGACCAGCCGATGGCTGCCCGCGTGCAGGTAGCCCTCGGCGAAAACGATCTGCTCCCGGGGCGTGCTGGCCACTTGGGGGTACATTTTGTGCGCATGTTCCAGCACTTTGTTGTGCGACCGGGCCGGCTGAGCAAACGTTCAGCGGGTTAGCCGACGTGCCCATCACTTTTTGCCTGGTAGCACCGAGCCGAGCACCTGCTTGGCTGTCTGGACGATGATGCCCGCCTGGTCGGGGTCGCCCTTGAGCAAGGTACTGGCAAACTTCTTCGCTTGCTCCAGCTTGATGTGCGGTGGCAGGGGCGGCACGTTCGGGTCGGTCTTGAACTCGATCAGTACCGGCCGGTCCGCAGCCAACGCGCGCTCCCACGCAGCGGCAACGTCCTCTTCGCGGTCTACGTAGATACCTTGCAGGCCAATGGAAATGGCGAACAAATGGTAGGGCACGTCAGGGATCGACTGCGACGCTTCGAACTTGGGGTCGCCCTCCATGACCCGTTGCTCCCACGTCACCTGATTGAGGTCCTCATTGTTGAACACAGCACAGATCCATTGTGGGTTGTCCCACTGTTGCCAGTACTTGGCCACGGTGATCAGCTCGGCGAGGTTGTTCATCTGCATCGCCCCATCGCCCAACAGGGCAACCACAGCCCGTTGCGGGTGGGCGAACTTGGCTGCAATCGCGTAGGGCACAGCTGCGCCCATGCAAGCCAGGCCTCCGGACAGCGAACACTGCATCCCCTGGCGAATCTGCAGGTCGCGGGCAAACCAGTTGGCACAGGAGCCGGAATCGCTGGTGATGATGGCGTGGTCGGGCAGGCGAGGGGACAGCTCATGCACTACACGTTGCGGGTTGATCGGGTCAGCCTTGACCAGGGCGCGCTTGGCCACGGTCTTGTCCCACTGCGCACGCCAGGTCTGGACCTTGTCGCGCCACCGCCGTTCGGTCTTGTATTCAAGTAACGGCAACAGTGCGCGCAGTGTTTCGCTGGCATCGCCGACCAGGTTGACCTCCATCGGGTAGCGCAGGCTGAGCATGTCGGGTTGCAGGTCGATCTGCACGCCTCGTGCCTGGCCTTCCTTGGGCAGAAACTCGGAGTAGGGGAAGCCGGAGCCGATCATTAGCAGGGTGTCGCATTCGCTCATCAGCTGATAACTGGGTTCGGTGCCGAGCAGGCCGATCGACCCCGTGACCCACGGCAGATCATCCGGTAGCACAGCCTTGCCCAGCAGCGCTTTGGCCACGCCAGCGCCGAGTTGTTCGGCGACCGCCATTACCTGCTCAGTCGCCTGCAGGGCGCCGGCACCCACCAGTATCGCCACTTTGCGCCCGGCGTTGAGTACAGCGGCGGCGCGCTGCAGGTCTTCGTCGAACGGCAACACCCTCGGCTTGCTGTAGCCGATGCCTGAATGCACCGTACCGTGAGCCCTCGGGGGGGCGTTGTAGGGCAGGTCCTGCAAGTCGTTGGGCAGAATAACAGCGGTGACCCGGCGTTCGCCGACGGCCGTACGCACCGCACGGTCGAGCAGGTGGCGCACCTGTTCTGGCGTAGAGGCCTGCTGGACGAACGCACCGGCGACATCCTTGAACATCGACAGCAGGTCCAACTCCTGCTGGTAGTGGCCGCCCAGTGCTGCACGGGCCTGTTGACCGACGATGGCCAGCACTGGCTGATGGTCCATGCGTGCATCGTACAGCCCGGTCAGCAAGTGCGAGGCGCCCGGGCCGGAGGTCGCGATGCAAACACCAAGCTCGCCAGTGAACTTGGCATGGGCGCTGGCCATGAAGGCGGCCATTTCCTCATGGCGGGCCTGGATGAATTCAATCTTGCCGTTGGCCCGGCTCAGCGCGCCGAACACGCCATTGATGCCGTCGCCGGGGTAACCGAAGATGCGCCGCACGCCCCATTGATACAAACGCTCCACCAGAAAGTCGCCTACCGTGCCGGTCATTACCTGCTCCCGTTTAGTGATCGATAGGGGTCTGGACTTGGCAGGTGTCGGGAAAGTTTCAACGGTATCCGCTACCGTCTGCCGGCTGGAACTTGGCAACAGCGGGCGGGTTCGAAGGTGAACCCAACAACCGATCAGGATGCGCATCGTGACGCTCATGAACACATCAGATGCCGCCGTGCAGGCGTTGTATTTCGAGGACGACGGCGCTACGCCGAACAGCCGTTTTCCCGTGCTGTTCTATCGGCTGACGCTTGATCCGTCGGTGGATAATGCCCGAACCTTCGAAGCACTGTTTGCGGCTCACCAATGGACCCCGCTGTGGCGCGACGGGATCTTCGATTATCACCACTTTCACCCTAACGCTCATGAGGCGCTGGGCATTGCTTGCGGGCAGGCCCGATTGACGCTTGGCGGAGCATATGGGCAAAGCGTCAGCGTAAAACGCGGCGATGTGCTGGTGCTGCCGGCAGGCACGGGTCATCGCTGCAGCGAATGCAGCGATGACTTTCTAGTGGTCGGCGCCTACCCACACGGGCAGGAAGACTACGACATCCAGCGGCCCGACAGCGCCGCCCACCCGCGCGCGCTGGCGCGCATCGCCAAGGTGCCGCTGCCTGAGCAAGATCCGGTCAGTGGCATCCGCGGTGCATTGATGACGCATTGGCGTTAAGTGCGCGGCTAACGGGGCTTGCGCTGAAATGATCTCAGGGCCGCCAAATAGGCGATGAACGAGTAACCCATCGCCATCGGCTATTTCAGTTAACTGCCGGAACCTGAGCCTGATCCGCTACCGGCCGAGCCGCTGCTTCCACTGCCCGAGCCTGTACCGATATCACCAGAGCCATTACTGCCGGTTCCCGAGCCACTGTTGGTACCGTCACCTCCGGTGTTGTCCGTCCCATTGTCATCAGTACCGCCATCACCGGTACCCAGGCTATCGCCTGGTTTTCCTGAGCCTGTCGCATCGCCTTGGCCGTTCATGTGCCCATTGTCGTGAGATTGTGTGCCCGGGGCGCGCTGATCGTTAAGGTCTGTGGCAGCCAAGGCAAGGGGGGCACCCAGGCTCAGGCACAACGCGAGCAGTAATGTATGTGGTTTTGCTGGCTTCATGGCGGAGCGCCTTTTCTGGTTGTTCACCCTCTATTCGGCCTGTGGATAGCCAGAGGGTGCCTGCAGAGCGACGGAAGGCTCTGCTAACTTGGCATAGACCACCAGGCGTAGGTGGCGATCTTCGTCGATGGTCAGCGAGGTGTGCTCGAACAGCTCGATCTTGCCGTCAATGGTCAGCTTGCGCATGCCTGCAGAGGGGGCGTGAACATCGTGCCGGCGCGCGTTGGGCGCATTGCTGGTGTTTTTGGTGTATTCCACGTCCAGTTCGTTCTTCTTGTGCTTCACCTTGTTGGTGCAGACCGGGCTGGGGCTTGATCCTTTGACTGCGGGTAGCATTTTCGCACCCTGCAGCGTGGGGTTCGTGCTGGCGTCGCTCGTCGCGCCCAAGCTGGTGGCGAGATGGGGGGCGAGCGCCATCGTTGTAGGTGCGATGGTGTATGCCGTTTCGATCGGGCTATTGATTGCGCAGGTTTGGATGGCGGGTGCGGCCCTGAGGCCCACGGGGTTGATCCCCGTGCTGATGGTGGTCGGCGCCGGTCAGGGTTTGATCATGACGCCACTGCTGAACCTGGTATTGGGTTTTGTCGATGAAGCCCAGGCCGGTATGGCGTCGGGAGTGATCTCGACTGTTCAGCAGGTGGGGGCGGCTCTGGGAGTAGGGGTAGTGGGCATCCTGTTCAACAAGGCGCTGGTCGCGGGTGATGGCGGGGTCGTGCTGGCAGGTCACTACGTGGCGGCTTTCGTCACGGGCATGCTCTACAACTTGATGGCAGCGCTGCTGGTTGGCCTTTTGTTGCTGACGTTGGCTAAGGCACAGCAGCCGGCGGTAGGCAGTTGAGAGAAAGCGTTCGATGGCACGTGAACTGATTGTGCTAGCGCCCATTTGAGCGTTAGGCGGCGTGGTTAAGGCCGCAGCTTACGCATTGGATTCGTGCCAGTCGCTATGCGCTGCCCAGCGTATTGTCTTGAACAGCAGCGTCCAGCCATGCTGCTGTGTCAAAACGCGACCTCACCGTTAATCTCTTCGTCTAGGTTCACAGGGTGGCGTGCGTTGGCGCGCATGGCCTGTGCCAGGTCGTCCGGTAGCGCGGTGATGTTGCGTCCGTTGCAGATGTCAGCCTCCAACAGGGTTAGGAATGCGCCGATGGCAGGGTCTTCGTGATCGGCCCCCACCCGGCTGACTACGACTTCGTTCCTACGGACGTCGAACGCGACTTTGGTGCCGGTATTCAGGCCCAGCAGTTGGCGGACGGCTTTGGGTAAGGTGACCTGGCCCTTGGAGGTGAGGGTGGCGGTTACGCGGATGGCAGGCATGAGTGTTCTCCTGGGCGTGTGGAAGAGGTCGTAATCCTTACGCTATCAATCTCGGTTTTCTGCAGAGATCGTGCAGGCCGAATGGAAGGCTGCTCATGTCGCAGGTCATCCGGGTCAGTGTTCGTTTCGAGGCCGGCTTTCTCATGTTCACGGGGACGTGGTCAGGGGCCATGGCATGAACGCATGACCGACGATTGCTGATGCCTTGGCCAGAACAGAGGCGATGCGAAAGCCGCCTTCGTCGACATCCCCCCAGTGATGAACGGGCGTTCCTGCGACAATGCTCGACAACAATCGCTGATACATGGCTCGCCACGCTGGAGGCGGCTTTTCAATGCCTCTAAATCGCCTTAAAGGCTGTCAGGATCCCCAAAAAACATCTGTATCCGCGATCGCAACCAGCGCTCTGCCGGATCATTATCCTGCGCCCCCCGCCACGCCATGTGCAGCTCGAAACTGCGCACCTCGATCGGCAGGTCCTCAGCCCTCAACCCCCCGGCAGCCGTCAACGCATCCGCCGTGTAATCCGGCACCGTGGCAACAATGTCGGTACCGGCCAGCAAACTCCCCAGCCCATTGAACTGCGGTACCGCGAGCACCACATGGCGCTTGCGGCCTATCTCGTCCAGGGCTTCGTCGATGAAACCGGACAGGTCACCGGCAAACGACACCAGGGCGTGCGGCCGGGCGCAGAAGTCGTCCAGGGTGATGCTGCCGGGCACACTGTCGGCGCGCAGCAGTTTCGGCTTGCTGCGGCGCAGCACCTTGCGCTTGGCATTGGCTGGCAGCTCGCTGGTGTAGCTAACGCCCACCGAGATTTCCCCTGAGGCGAGTAGCGTTGGCATCAGCAGGTAGTTGACCCGGCGTACCACCAGCACGATACCCGGTGCTTCGGCACGGATGCGTTTGAGCAGTTGCGGCAGCAAGGCGAATTCGGCGTCGTCCGACAGGCCGATGCGGAACACAGCATTACTGGTGGCGGGGTCGAACTCGGCCGCGCGGCTGACAGCGGTAGAGATCGAGTCCAGCGCCGGGGAGAGCAGGGCGAAGATTTCATGCGCCCGCGCCGAGGGCTCCATGCTGCGGCCGGTGCGCACGAACAGGGGGTCGTCGAACAGGTTGCGCAGGCGCGACAGGGCCGCGCTGATGGCCGGCTGGCCGAGGAACAGTTTCTCGGCAGCACGGGTCACGCTACGCTCGTGCATCAGCGTTTCGAACACGATCAGCAGGTTGAGGTCTACACGACGCAGGTCGTTTCGATTCATCGGTGCGCTTCGCCTAAAGTGGGGCAGGGGTGAATCTTAAGGCCAAAGGCTGTTACCCTGCACCGATTTCCGGGGGCCAATTCAGATGAATGTCAGGTGCCCAATCGATGACAAGCATGTCGACTATTAATGACCACTGATGGTCTAACGGCCAAAGCCCGGATAAAGTCCGTGGTAATAGAGGTTCACAAGGCGAGGTATGCGATGTCCCGCATGATCCGTTTCCACAAGTTCGGTGCAGCCGATGTGCTCCGTTGCGAAGAGCAGGCCGAACCGTCGCCCGCCGCCGACGAGGTGCAGGTCCGCGTCGAGGCGATCGGCGTCAGCTGGTATGACGTGCTCTGGCGTCAGAACCTGGCACCGTCCCAAGCCCGCCTGCCGGCGGGGATCGGCCATGAGATGGCGGGTGTGGTGACGGCTGTCGGTGAAGGGGTCGAGGATATTGCGGTGGGTGACCGGGTCGCCAGCTTCCCGGCCACCAGCGCCAATGATCACCCGGTCTATGGCGACGTGATCGTGCTGCCGCGTACAGCCATCACCCGCTACCCGGGTATCCTGACGCCGATCGAGGCCAGCGTGCATTACACGCCGCTGCTGATTGCCTACTTCGCGTATGTCGACCTGGCCCGCGCCAAGGCAGGGCAAACCGCGTTGGTGACTGATGCCAGCCACTGCGCCGGGCCTGCGTTCGTGCAACTGGGCAAGGCGCTGGGGTTGAAGGTGTTTGCGGCCACCAAGGAGCCTGAACAGCGCGACTACCTGTTGGGCCTGGGGGCCGACAAGGTGATTGTCACCGAGGAGCAGGACCTGCTGCTGCAGGTTGGTAAATACACCGACGGGCGTGGCGTGGACATGGTTCTCGATGGCATGGGTGGGCCGCAGATGTCGCTGCTCGGCGATGTGCTCGCCCCCCGTGGCAGCCTGGTACTGTACGGCCTGCAAGGCGGCAACCAGACACCGTTCCCGGCCTGTGCGGCGTTTCAGAAGAACATCCAGTTCTATGTGCACTGTATCGGCAACTTTACCGGCAAGCCGGAGCTGGGTATCAGCCAGGACCAGGTCGCGCTGCAGCGGGCGCTGCGGGATATCAACCAGTTCACCGCCGATCAGTTGCTGAAACCGCAGATCATCAAGGTGTATCCCTTCGATCAGGTGGTCGAGGCGCATCGGCACATGGATGAATGCCCGTGTGGCGGGCGGGTGGTACTGGATATGGCACAGCCTTCCTGAAGGGGGGTTGAAGACCACAAGAACCCGGGCAACGTCCCGGGTTTTTTGTGCGTTGGTGGGCGCAATGCCCAAATGCTATATCCATAAAAAATCAGACGCATCCTACAATTAAGAAGTACGGAGACTACATATTTTAAGCGTTTGCTTTTTATTGTCGTAATATCTTGGAAGGAAAATCAAGTTGAATACTTGTGGCCCCCGGACCATTGTGTGTTCCAGTGCTTGCTGAATGGTTTTTTTACGCTGATCTGTATCTTCTATTCGATATCCAACGCTCGATAATGGCCCAGTGATAGTTTGCGCAAGGAGCGTGGAATGAGCATGGCTATGCCCGAGTTAGGGCAGCGTATGGCAGCAGCCGGTCATCGGTGCGGCGCATTTTTTTCGATGGCTTGGCGACAGAGCAGGTCACGTCATTATTTCCCGTAGTTTGTAGGGAATTTCTTCAGGAAGGACGCATTGCACTGTTTGCAGTTGCCGGTGTGATGGATACATGAAGTTGATGAGGTGATTACGTGGGCGCTATTCACGATCAGGCGATGCACTATATCTACCAGCAAGTGCTCGAGCGCTTGTTGAGCCATATGTCCCAGGCGCAACGTGCCTCCTTGCAGTTGCTGATTCAGCGATTGCTGGTGGCTGCCGGTGGGCCCGAATACATTGGCACGTTCCGTTTGCTGGTGTTGCAAGGGGCTGACCGGCGCAGTGCCCACCTGTTGGCCACCTTGCGTGCCGCCCAGTTGAGTATCGCCTTGCGTGCCCCTGTGACGTTTCAGTTGCGGGTACTGGTGGTCAACCTGCCTGCTGCCGGCAATACCGTGCTGGAAAACCATGAACGCAGCTTCAATGCCTTGTTCATGCAGGATGACCCGCGGGTGCAACTGCAGATGACCGAAGGCTGTGAAGTCGTGCCTTTCAGCCGTCGGCTGTCGGCTACGCCGGAGCGCTGGGCACTGGCGCGCAATGCCATGCTGATGTTCGGCCACGGGGTCGATGCCAGGCCAGAAGCCCTGCTGGGCAGCCGGCTGCACCTGGAGTTGGCGGGCGCAGTGGGCCTTGCGCTGCAGGCGCAGCCGCGGGCCGATGTGCTGATTACTGCCGTACCTGCACGCCAGCGCCGCCGCTACCTGGCCTGGGCGCGGCGGAGCCTGCGTCTTGCAGGGGAGCGTGGCCCCCACGTCGTGCACCAGTGCCTGTCGGCATTGGCCAACGGGCTGGGCAGGTTACATGGGGTTGCCGGCTCACCCCTGGAGCGCGTGGATGCTTCAAGCAGCATGGCGACCGAGGAGGCGCCCTTGCGCGTGATCGCCATCGACGACCTGCTGCCACACCTGCTTGAGGACGAGCAGTTCGATCACATGCTGGGCTGCTGCTTCGATGCGGCCCAGGACGCCTGGCCCTTGGCGGCCTTTGTCGATTCGCGGGCCGTGATGCAACTGCACGATTTGCGCGTGCGCAGCCTCGAGCCGATGATCCATCGGCCGGCATTGCGGTTGGCAAGCCCCAGCAGCGACGGCGGACAGCGCGAGCCAACCTCCGCGCACCTGGGCAAACCCTACGGCATCAGCCAGACCCAACTGGTGTGCCTGCTGTTTAGCCCTTTCGCCCGGCAGGGAAAAGGCCTTGAGCGTTTTTTAAGATGCCGTCATCCCGACATGCTGGTGGCGTTGCCCTACCTGCACCGGGCCTTGCAGGGTAAGCCGTGCCCCGAGGCGGTGAAGGACTGGCTGGTGAACACCAGCGGCCTGGCGCTGGTACCGTTGCGGGCGATCTATGAGGGGTGCCTGCAACCGTCGTCCAGGCGCTTGATGGCCAACCTGGCTCGCCGCGATGTGCACCTGAAGTGGCTGCCGCGCCCGCCCGCTGCAGGAAGGCCCGCCTTTGAGGGCTTGCCCTGATGGGCCGATCGGTACCCGGCGATTACGCCTATCGGAAGGTGTACCGCTACCTTGAAGCGCTGATCGATGAGGCACAAGGCCGTGAGCCATGGCGCTTGCCGTCGTTACGCACGCTTTCGCGGCGCTTGCGCGTATCGCTGGCCACTGTGCAGAGCGCCTACAGCTTGCTGGAGGATGAGGGCCGTGTGCATTGCGTGCCGCGGTCGGGTTACTTCGTGCGCGCCCACGCTGGCGGCTCGCCGGTGCAAGCGGTGGCTGGGCCATGGCATGTGCCCGCTCACTCGATGCTAGAGCGGGCGCTGTTTACCCACGAGCGGCGCCTGGCACGTCAGCGTGCGCGTGGCACCGCCCCGGTGGAAGAGGTCGGCGGTGCTCGGCTGCGCAATGCGTTGGCCGAGCGCTATACCCGTTCCTCCAGCCATTACTGGCGTGCCGAGGAGGTGCACCTTGCCCCTGACGTGCAGGCATTGGTGGAAATGCTGCTGGCAGCGTTGGCCTTGCGCGGCGCCACCGTGCTGGTGCAATCGCCGTGCTGCTGGCCGGTGCTGCGCGCCTTGCAGCGCTGTGGCATGCGCGTGCTGGAGGTACCGTTGAGTAACAGCGGCACGGCGGATGTGCAGGCGCTGGAACGGCTGCTCAGTGCCGAGCCGGTGGGCATGCTGATCATGCCATCGTGCCTCAGCCTGCCCCAGGGCAGGCTGATGTCGCAGCACGACCAGCAACAGATTGGCCAACTGCTTGGCGACCACCCGGTGTGGTTGCTGGAAAACGACCTGGACAGCGAACTGTGTTACAGCGGGCCACCGAATGCGCGCCTGCGCGACTGGGTCGACCCACGCTGGCTGTTGGTGATGGGGTCGTTCGAGGCCGCAGTGGGGGGCGAAGCGCCTTACGCCTATGTGATGGGGCGTCATGCCGGCTTGGCCGAGGCGTTCGCCCAGCGTGCGTTTCAGCTGGCGCCGTTGCGGTTGCAGGCACTTGCTCATCTGCTTGGCAAAGGTGAAATCGAGACCCAGTTGGGGCGGCTGCGGGCAGAACTGCAACGGCGCATGGCGTGCTTTAGCCGGCAACTCAAGCTTGAGCTGGGCGACCACGTGACGTTCGACATGCCCGAGGGCGGCTGGACCCTGTGGTTGCGCTCCCGCTGGCCGCTGCGACTGGATGACGTGGTAGCGGCGTTGTCAGGCACCGCCCTGCGCGTGGTCCCAGGCGGGCAGCACAGCGCGGAGGTGCGTCATCAGCAATACCTGGCACTGACCTGGGTGGGCGAGGATCCCGATGCGTTGCAGCATGCTCTGGAAAAGCTGGCTCAAGCGCTGGAGCTGCGCTGCGGCCGGCCAATAGGGCAGGGCGGCTCGCAGCACTTGAAATGAGGGCGAGCTACTGCTCCTGCCCCTGACGCAAACGGGTGCTGATCAGTGCCGCTACCACCAGCATCGAAGCAATGATCCACAAGCCGTTGCGGGTACTGCCGGTGGCCTCTTCGATCAGGCCCATCACCGACGGCCCGACAAACCCACCAAACAGTCCGCAGGTGGTGACGAACGCCAGGCCCGCCGCCAGTGCGCTACCGCTCAGGCGGCTGGACGGGAAGACGAAGATGATCGACTGCACCACGAACAGCATCAAGGCGGTCAACGAAAAGCCGATCAGCCCAATGAAGGAGTTGGACAGCGAAGCAAGCAGCAACCCGGCGGACATAGTCAGCAGACCAAAGAACAGTAGGGTACGGCAACGGCTGGGCGAGGTCGCCAGGCGCGGGAATGTGGCGGCGCCGATGGCGGCGGCGATCCAGGGTACCGAGGTCAGCAACCCGACCTGGAAGGGCGACAGCGCGGCATAGGTGCCGATGATGCCTGGCAAGAAGAAGATCACGGTGTAGATGGTGATCTGGTGCACAAAATACACTGTAATCGCCAACCAGATCTGCTTGTCGCGAAACATTTGCCCCAGCTTGCTCTGTTGCGGCGCTGCAGCCCGTTCGGCACTCAGGCGACGCTCGATGTCCTGGGCATCGGCAGCGGACAGCCAAGGCGCCGACGCGGGGCCATCGGGCAGCTTCTTCCACACCACATAGGCCAGCGCCACCGCAGGCAGGCCTTCAAGCACGAACAGCCATTGCCAGCCGTGCCAGCCCAGCACGCCGTCCATTTCCAGCAGCGCGCCGCCCAGCGGCCCACTGAGGATGTTGGCCAGGCACACACCCAACAGGAAGTAGCCGGTGGCGCGCGCACGCTGTTCGCGGTCGAACCAGTACGTCAGGTACAGCATGACGCCGGGGAACAGGCCGGCTTCAGCCACCCCGAGCAGCAGGCGCATGATGTAGAACGAGGTTTCCCCCTGGACAAACGCCATGCCCGCTGACAGCAGGCCCCAGGTGATCATGATGCGGGTGATCCAAAAGCGTGCGCCCACCCGGTGCATGATCAGGTTGCTCGGCACTTCGGCCAGGGCATAGGTGAGGAAGAACAGCCCGGCACCCAGGCCGTAGGCCGCTGCCGACAGGCCCAGGTCGATGCCCATGCTGGCCTTGGCCAAGGCGATGTTGGTGCGGTCGAGGAAGCTCATCACGTAGACGACGATGAGCAGTGGCATCAATTTGCGCAGCAACAGGCCGTTCAGGCGCTGTTCGGTAGCGACGGCAGGCGCGGTGGCCGCTGTCGTGCCGGTGAGGATTGTCATTGTTTTTTTCCCCGTAATTAAGTGCTGGTGGTGTGCCGCGCTTGCGGCGGCACACCCAGGTCGGTAGGTCAGGAACGGTTGATGTCGAGCCACACCGCGCCGTGGGGGTACTGGTAGCGCTCCAGGGTGTCAGCGTGCATTTCAATGCTGTAGCCCGGGCGCTGTGGCGGCATGTAGCGACCGCGACGGATTACCACTGGGTCGAGGAAGTGTTCGTGCAGGTGGTCGACGTATTCCAGCACCCGGTTGTGCAGCGATGCCGAAACGGCGATGTAGTCGAACAAGGCGATGTTCTGCACATATTCGCACAGCCCGACCCCGCCGCCATGCGGGCAGACCGGCACATCGTACTTGGCCGCCATCAACAGTACGATCAGCACCTCGTTCAGGCCACCCAAGCGGGCCGCGTCCAGCTGGCAGAAGTCCAGTGCGCCGGCCTGGAACATCTGCTTGAACATCACCCGGTTGTGGCAGTGCTCGCCGGTGGCCACGCCGATGGGCGCGATGCGCTGGCGAATGGCTGCGTGGCCGAGGATGTCGTCGGGGCTGGTGGGTTCTTCGATCCACAGGGGCTCGAAGGCGGCCAGGCGGCGCATGTTGGCCACCGATTCATCGACGCTCCAGACTTGGTTGGCGTCCATCATCAGGGTGCGTTCCCAGCCGATTTCGTCCCGCAGGATGCTGGCGCGGCGAATGTCTTCTTCCAGGTCGGCGCCGATTTTCTGCTTGATGTGGGTCCAGCCGTCGGCGACCGCTTCGCGGGCCAAGTGGCGCATTTTTTCTTCGCTGTAGCCGAGCCAGCCGGGGGCGGTGGTGTAGCCGGGGTAGCCTTCGCGCAGCATTTGCGCTTCGCGCTGGGCCTTGCCTGGCACCTGGCGGCGGAGCAGGGCGATGGCTTCCTCGGGGGTCAGCACGTCGGTGACGTAGCTGAAGTCCAGGCAGCGCACCAGTTGCTCTGGGGTCATGTCGGTCAGCAGCTTCCACACCGGTTTGCCTTCGTGCTTGGCCCACAGGTCCCACACGGCGTTGATGATGGCGGCGGTGGCCAGGTGGATCACGCCTTTCTCGGGGCCAAGCCAGCGCAACTGGCTGTCACCCACCGTGAAACGGTGCCAGAACGCGCCCATGTCGGCGGTGATTTCTTCCAGGGTCAGGCCGACGATCATCGGTGCCAGCGACTGCACCGCAGCCGCGCAGATTTCGTTGCCGCGGCCGATGGTGAAGGTCAGGCCATGGCCTTCGAGGGCGTCGGCGTCGGTGTGCAGCACGACGTAAGCGGCCGAGTAGTCAGGTGCGCTGTTCATGGCGTCGGAGCCGTCCAGCGACAGCGAAGTCGGGAAGCGGATGTCACGGACGCTCAGGTGGGTAATGCGTATGCTCATGGCGGACTCTTGTTCTGGTCAGGCAGTGGGAGACTCGACTGTAGGTTGTCGAGCGATATAGGCATAATCGCCAATTCCTAAGTAGGGATATCGGAATTGATATGTCTAAAATGCCCGCAGACAGCCCAGCGCTGCCGCAAAACCTTGGCACATTGAAGATCTCCAGCCGCCAGATCACCTTGCTCAACGCCCTGGGCGAGTTCGGCAACCTGCGCCGTGCCGCCACTGCGATGCACACCACGCAACCGGCGGCCAGCCTGCTGCTGCAGCAACTGGAAGAACGCCTGGGCGTGCGCCTGTTCGAGCGCCTGCCGCGTGGCATGCAGCCAACGCTGTATGGCGAGGTAATGATCCGCTACGCGCAGAACGCGCTGCACGAGTTCGAACATGCCCAGGCACAGATCGCCGAACTGGCGCGCGGTGCCTTGGGCCTGGTGCGGGTGGGCAGTGTGATGGGGCCGGTGCCCGGTTTGCTGACCAAGGCGGTGCTGGCCTACAAGCGCGATCACCCTAAGGTGCGTATCTCGCTCGAAGTCGGCACCAGCGATACCTTGTTGCCGGCGCTGCTGCGCGGTGATTTCGACATGGTGGTCGGGCGCCTGCCCGACCAGAGCGACAGCCAGGACCTGAACATCGAACTGTTCGAGGGCGGTGAGCAGATGCGCGTCATCGCCCGCGCCGGCCACCCCTTGGCCGACGCCAAGGCGTTGCAGTTGGCCGACCTGGTGGCCCTGACCTGGATCCTGCACCCCATCGGCAGCCCCATGCGCCGCCGGGTCGAAAGTGCCTTGCAGGCGGGCGGCATGGTGCAGTCGCTGGACATTGTCGAGACCGCCTCGATCCTGGCCACCACCGCGATGTTGGAGGCGTCCGAGATGATTGCGGTGGTGCCCAACGATGTGGCCGAGCATTATGCGCGCTACGGCATGGTCGCCATCCTGCCGGTAGAGCTGCCGATCTCGATGGCCAACCTGGGCTTGCTGACCCTGCGCTCGCGGCCCAATTCCGTGGCCCTGGACAGGTTGCTGCAGTACCTGCGCACGCAATAGCCCTGCCTTTACACCTTTTCGAGGTTGCCCTCTGATGCCGTCGGACATTACCCACTCCAGCTTCTGCAACTGGGTCCGCTACAAGCACTTGGTGCTGATCGACACCCTGGCACGCACCCGCAACATGCACGCCACCGCTACGCGGATGAACCTCAGCCAGCCGGCGCTGAGCAAAATGCTGCGTGACCTGGAGGAGCAGTTTGGCTTCGCCTTGTTTGAGCGCCTGCCACGCAGCATGCCGCCCACCGAGCTTGGCGAGTATGTGGTGCGCTACGCCCAAGGGGTGTTGGGCGACTCGCAGCAGTTTGTCGACCAGGTCAACCGGCTGCGCAAGGGCGGGCACGGGTTCATCCGCGTGGGTGGCATTTTTGCGGCCACCCCCGTGGTGCTGCCTCAAGCCATTGCCGCCATCAAGGCACGCAGCCCGTTGCTCTCGATCGAAGTGGTCGAGCACTCCAGTGACCATCTGTTGGCCATGCTGGAGCAGAACAAACTCGACATCATGATCGGCCGCTTCACGGAAGAACGCTTCAGCCAGCTGTTCGATTATCAACCCCTCGAGCCCGAGCCTTTCAGCCTGGTGGTCAACAGCCGCCACCCGCTCAATGCACTGGCCAGCACCCCGGTGGAGGCACTGGGTGAGTGGCCCTGGGTGCTTTACCCCGTGGGCACGCCAATTCGCAATCGCCTGGAACAGGCCTTCAGGGTGGCTGGTATTGCCACACCGGCAGACAGCGTCGAGACCATCTCGATGCCGATGTTCCTGCAGTTGCTGCAATCGGGCCCGATGATCGCGATGCTGCCCAGGTCGATGGTCGCCGCACAGCTGAGCAGTGGCCAGTTCAAGGAACTGCAGAGCCCCTTGCACCTGCCCGCGCTGGAGTACGGCATCGTTACCCGCAAGGACGAGCCGCTGACCCCGTCGGCCCACGCGTTCGTCGACATTCTGCTCGACTTCGCGCAGCAGCGACGTGCCGCGCAGGGCACAACAAGCGATTGATAAAACACCACCGATAGACGGTATTGATAACCCTGGGTTATCGCGTGATCGGATCATCTCATTGGGAATGTTGCGCAAGGCTTCTTACAGTGGTCGCAGATTCGCCCGGTATCGAACGGGCGACGCCATAACAAGAAGTCAGCCGCACCGCCCTGAGAGGTCCCATGCAACTGATTGCCCGCTCTGGTGACCTTGCCGTCATCCGCCTCAACCCGCTGGACAACGTTCTCATCGCCCGCCAGGCTTTGCCTGAAGGTTTGCACCTCGACGCAGAAGGGATCATCGTCCGCCAGGCGATCCCCTCAGGCCATAAAGTCGCCACCCAGCGCGTGGAGCAGGGCCAGCCCCTGCGCCGCTATGGCCAGATCATCGGTTTTGCTTCACAGGCCATCGACGCCGGCGACCATGTTCACGTGCACAACGTGCAGATGGGTGATTTTGCCCGCGACTATGCCTTTGGCGTCGATGCCCGCAGCACGCCAGTCGCTGAGGCGGTGTTCCAGGGCATTGTGCGTGCCGATGGCCGGGTAGCCACCCGCAACTACATTGGCATTCTCACCTCGGTGAACTGTTCGGCGACCGTGGCCCGGGCCGTGGCCGACCATTTCCGCCGCGACATCCACCCCGAAGCGCTGGCCGACTACCCAAACATCGACGGCGTGGTGGCCTTGACCCACGGTGCCGGCTGCGCAGTAGACCCTTCCGGTGAAGCCCTGGGCCTGTTGCGTCGGACCTTGGCCGGCTATGCCATACACCCCAATTTCGCGGCCGTGCTGATCATCGGCCTGGGGTGTGAAACCAACCAGATCGAAAGCCTGCTCGAGACCCAAGGGCTTACCACCAGCACGCAACTGCGCGCCTTCACCATCCAAGGCATTGGCGGCACCTCGAAGACCATCGCCGCCGGTATCGAGCAGGTCAAGGCGCTATTGGCCCAAGCCAACCAGGTTGAACGCGAGCCGGTCAGCGCCCGCCACTTGATCGTTGCCCTGCAATGCGGTGGCTCCGATGGCTACTCGGGGATCACCGCCAACCCCGCGTTGGGCAATGCCGTGGACCGCCTGGTGGCGGCCGGTGGCACCGCGATTCTGTCTGAAACGCCCGAAATTTATGGCGCTGAACACCTGCTGACCCGTCGCGCCGTAAGCCGCGAAGTCGGCGAGAAGCTGGTGGCGCGCATCCACTGGTGGGAAGACTACTGCCAGCGCATGAACGCTGAACTGAACAACAACCCCTCGGCCGGCAACAAGGCGGGCGGCCTGACCACCATCCTCGAGAAGTCGCTGGGTGCGGTGGCCAAGGCCGGCTCCAGCAACCTGGTCGACGTCTACCAGTACGCCGAAGCGGTACGCGCCCATGGGCTGGTGTTCATGGACACGCCGGGCTACGACCCGGTCTCGGCCACCGGCCAGGTCGCAGGCGGCGCCAACCTGATTGCCTTCACCACCGGCCGCGGTTCGGCCTACGGCTGCGCCCCGGCGCCGTCGATCAAGCTGGCAACCAACAACCGGGTGTTCGAGCACCAGGAAGAGGACATGGACGTCAACTGCGGTGGCATCGCCGACGGCTCCACCAGCATCGAAGAGCGTGGCGCGTACATCTTCGAACAGATGCTGCGCATCGCCTCTGGCGCGCGCAGCAAAAGCGAACAGCACGGCTACGGGCAGAACGAGTTCGTGCCCTGGCAGATCGGCGCCGTGACCTGATCGACAGCCCACTCCCGAATTTGAGGCAACCTTTTATGCACGTTAGCGGATACAACTTCATTGCAGGCCAGCGCAGCGCGCTGGGCCAGACCCTGGTCTACAGCGTCGACGCCCACACCGGCGAGCGCCTGCCCGGCGGTTTCTATCAGGCCACCCTGGCCGAAGTCGACAACGCTGTGGGCGCGGCCTCGGCGGCTTTCCCGCTGTTTCGTAACTTGCCAGCGGTGCGCCGCGCCGAGTTCCTGGAGGCCATTGCCGACGAACTCGACGCCCTCGGCGAAGACTTCATTGCCTTGACCTGCCAGGAAACGGCGCTGCCTACTGCCCGGATCCTGGGCGAGCGGGGGCGTACCAGCGGGCAGATGCGCCTGTTCGCCCAAGTGCTGCGCCGTGGCGACTTCTATGGCGCCCGCATCGACCAGGCCATGCCTGCCCGCACGCCGTTGCCACGCCCAGACTTGCGCCAGTACCGCATTGGGGTTGGGCCGGTGGCGGTATTCGGTGCCAGCAATTTTCCGCTAGCGTTCTCCACAGCGGGTGGCGATACCGCCGCAGCCCTGGCGGCCGGTTGCCCGGTCGTCTTCAAGGCCCACAGCGGCCACATGGCCACTGCCGAACGCGTAGCTGAAGCATTGGTTCGTGCTGCCGAACGCACGAACATGCCGGCCGGTGTGTTCAACATGATCTTCGGTGGCGGGGTTGGCGAGGCCCTGGTCAAGCACCCCGGCATCCAGGCAGTCGGGTTTACCGGGTCGCTCAAGGGTGGGCGTGCGCTGTGCGACATGGCGGCGGCACGGCCGCAGCCGATTCCGGTGTTCGCCGAAATGTCGAGCATCAACCCGGTGCTGGTGCTACCCCAGGCCTTGGCCTCGCGCGGTGCGCAACTGGCCAAGGACCTCACCGCGTCGGTGGTGCAGGGCTGTGGCCAGTTCTGCACCAACCCGGGCTTGGTCCTGGGCATTCGCTCCCCAGCGTTCAGTGCCTTTGTCGAGCAGTTGGCCGGGCACATGGCAGAGCAAGCGCCGCAGACCATGCTCAACGCTGGCACCCTGGGCAGCTACGGCAAGGGCCTGCAGGCCTTGATTGCCCACCCTGGGGTCAAGCGGTTGAGTGGCCAGGCGCAACACGGTAACCAGGCCCAACCGCACCTGTTCGAGGCCGATGTCAGCCTGCTGCTGGAGCAGGACGAGTTGCTTCAGGAAGAAGTGTTCGGCCCGTGCACTGTGGTGGTTCAGGTTGCCGATGAAGCCGAGCTTATGCGCGCGGTGGCAGCCTTGCGCGGCCAACTGACCGCCACGCTGCTGGCGGACGATGCCGACCTGGCGGCCTACGGCTACTTGCTGGGTGCGTTGGAAGTGAAGGTCGGTCGCGTGCTGCTCAATGGCTACCCCACCGGGGTCGAGGTGTGCGATGCCATGGTTCACGGCGGCCCATACCCGGCCACTTCGGACGCCCGCGGCACCTCGGTCGGCACCCTGGCCATCGACCGCTTCCTGCGCCCGGTGTGCTACCAGAACGTGCCTGACGCCTTGCTGCCCGCCGCACTGCAGAACGCCAACCCGTTGGGCATCCAGCGCCTGGTGGACGGCAAGCCCAGCACCGCAGCCCTGAACTGACCGTGGAGTGACAGGCATGACGCACACCAGACGCTATGACGTGCAGGCGCTAACCCGGTTCGTCGAGCAACTGTTCGAAAAAGCCGGTGCCGATGCCGAGGTCGCCCAGGTGGTGACCCAGGTATTGCTCGAAGGCGAACTGCTGGGCCATCGCACCCATGGCCTGAACCTGGTCAGCCGCTATGTTGGCGGCATGCTCAGCGGGCAGGTGAAGGCGCAGGCTCAGGCGCTGGAGCAGGTGTCGGACAGCGGCATTTCCAGTCTTTTCGACGGCCATTACGTACTTGGCCCGTACTGTGTCAGCCGGGCCCTCGACTGCGCGGCCAAAGGTGCCAACGCACAGGGCATCGGCATTGCCGTGGTGCGCCGGGCTGCGCACATTGGCTGCCTGGCGGCTTACCTCAAGCCTTATACCGACCGTGGCCTGGTGGCCATGGTGTATTCCTCGGACCCGTCCGTGGGGCTGGTCTGTGCCCATGGTGGGGTTGACCCAGTGTTCACGCCCAACCCAATTGCCGCCGGCATTCCGACCCAGGGTGAGCCGATCCTGCTGGACGTGAGCATGTCTACGGTGACCCTCGGCCTGGTCGGGCAGTGCCGTGATGCCGGCAGCCGGCTGCCGCACCCGGTGCTGATGAGCAACGATGGCCACCTGAGCGATGACCCGCGTGACTTCTTCACCACGCCTCAGGGCAGCATTCTGCCACTGGGTGGTCAGGCCTTTGGCCACAAGGGCTTTGCCTTGGCAATTCTGGTCGAGGCACTGACCTCTGCATTGGCCGGCCATGGCCGCAAGGACGCCCCGGATCAGTGGGGCGCGTCGGCCACCGCGGTGGTCATCGACCCACGCTTTTTCGGCGGCTTGCAAGCGTTTACCGACGAAACCAGCTTCCTCGGCCGGTTGATCGTGGCCAGCCGCCCGGTAGACCCCGAGCGCCCGGTACGCCTGCCTGGGCAAGCCGGCTTGGCGTTGCGCCGACAAGCCTTGACGCAGGGCCTGAGCCTGTCGCAGCCAGTGCTCGACGACCTCGACCGGCTGGCCGAGCAGTTGCAGCTGGCGACCCGTTCGCAGGCGCTTTCCCAATGAATGACAATGACAACAAGGGTGCACCCATGACAGACCAATCGAATGCCAACCAGCCACTGCCGCTAAGCCACGACCTTGCCGTGTTCGACACCGGCAGCTGGGTGGGGCGCGTCTGGCTGCCGGATCAAGGCCCCGCCGTGGTGCTGGTCAAAGCCGGCGCCGTGCACGATATCAGTGCTCATGTAGCGACGGTTTCGGCCCTGCTGGAAGTGGCCGACCCGGTGGCCTACCTGCGTGCGTTGCCATTGGCCGACGCGTTGATTGAGTTGCCGGCGCTGCTGGCCAACAGCGACCCTGGTCAACGTGACGCGCGCTTGCCTTGGCTGTTGGCACCGATTGACCTGCAAGCAGTGAAGGCCGCCGGCGTCACCTTCGCCGCCAGCTTGCTGGAGCGAGTGGTGGAGGAGCAGGCCAAGGGCGACCCGGCCAAGGCCGATGCCATTCGCGATACCCTGGCCAGCCGCATCGGTGCGGACCTCTCGCAGATCATCCCGGGCTCTGCTCAGGCCGAAGCGCTGCGCAAGGTCCTGGTGGAGCAGGGCCTGTGGTCGCAATACCTGGAGGTGGGCATCGGCCCGGATGCCGAAGTCTTCACCAAGGCGCAGCCACTGTCGGCGGTCGGGCATGGTGCCGACATCGGTATCCACCCCAAGTCGAGCTGGAACAACCCGGAGCCGGAAGTGGTACTGGCGGTGTCGAGCGACGGCAGCATCAAGGGCGCCATGCTCGGAAACGATGTCAACCTGCGCGACTTCGAGGGGCGCAGTGCCTTGCTGCTGTCCAAGGCCAAGGACAACAACGCCTCCACCTCGTTGGGGCCATTGCTGCGCCTGTTCGACGAAAGCTTCAGCCTGGACGATGTGCGTAACGCCGAAGTGGACCTGCGTGTCGAGGGCCAGGACGGCTTCATCCTGTCCGGCCGCAGCTCCATGCGCCAGATCAGCCGCGACCCCCAGGACCTGGTGCAGCAGACCCTCAACGAAAACCACCAGTATCCCGACGGCCTGGTGCTGTTTCTCGGTACCCTGTTCGCGCCCAAGCAGGACCGCGACCAGCCAGACAACGGTTTTACCCACAAGCCCGGCGACTTGGTCGCCATCAGCAACGCGCAACTGGGCACCCTGTGCAACCGCGTCACCACCAGCGACCTCGCGCCGCAGTGGGGCTTCGGCCTGCGTGCGCTGATCGACAGCCTGAGCCGGCGCGGCCTGCTCGAGGCGGCGGTAACTGCGCGTCAACCTTGAGGGTTGCCGCACCAAGGATGAACGCAACAGGACCGACGGATCGCCAAGGCGCTGAAGGCGTCGCAACAATAATAATAAAGGCCACCCAATGAACCCTATGAAGAAGTATCAGCGCCTCACCGTTGTCTTCCTGCTGCTGATTGGCATCGTCAACTACCTGGACCGAAGTGCGCTGTCGATCGCCAACACCTCGATCCAGAAAGACATGATGATCAGCCCCTCGCAGATGGGCATTCTGTTGTCGGCCTTCTCCATTGCTTATGCCTTTGCCCAGTTGCCGATGGGCATGATCATCGACCGCCTGGGCAGCAAGATCGCCCTCGGCGCCTCGTTGCTGGCCTGGTCGGTGGCCCAGGCCACCTTTGGCATGGTCAGCAGCTTTGCCGGTTTCATGGGCTTGCGCGTGTTGTTGGGGATTGGCGAGGCGCCGATGTTCCCTTCGGCGGCCAAGGCCTTGTCGGAATGGTTCGATGCCAACGAACGCGGCACCCCGACCGGTATCGTCTGGTCCTCGACCTGCCTTGGCCCATGCCTGGCGCCACCCTTGCTGACGCTGTTCATGGTCAATTTCGGCTGGCGCGGCATGTTCATCATCACCGGGTTGATCGGTGTGGTACTGGCGGTGTGCTGGTTGAGCTTCTACAAGAGCAAGGCGCAGTACCTGGCTGAGCTCGCTGCGGAAGGTAAACCGTTGCCTACCGAGTCCAAGCAGCCGCTGCCTGCGGCCAATCCACAGGCGCCGAAGGTGTCGTACTTTGCGGGTTGGCTCGACTTGTTCAAGCACCGCAGCACTTGGGGGGCGGTACTGGGCTTCATGGGCGTGATCTACATGCTCTGGCTGCACCTGACCTGGCTGCCCGGCTACTTTGAGCGTGAACACGGCCTGGACCTGTACAAGACTGCCTGGGTGGTTTCGCTGGCCTATGGCTTTGGCGCGGCGGGCACGATCGTCGCCGGGCGCTTCTGCGACTTGCTGGTCAAACGCGGCATGAGCATCCTTGGCAGTCGCAAATTCAGCGTGATCACCGGCCTGGTGCTGGCGGCGCTGTTCACCTTGCCGCTGTCCTTCGTCAGTGGCCTGACCGGCTGTGTGATCCTGCTTTGCCTGGCGCTGTTCAGCATCAACATGGCCAGTGCCACCGCGTGGATGATCGTCAACACCATCGTCGACAGCCCGCGGGTGGCGTCGTTTGGCTCGATCCAGAACTTCGGCGGCTACATTGCGGGCTCCGTGGCACCGATCGTCACCGGCTTCAGCATCCAGTACTCGGGCTCGTTCAACACGGCATTCATGATCAGCGCGATCGTGGCACTGTGCTCGGCGGTGGCTTACTTCCTGCTGCTGAAGGCACCGATCGGCAGTGCCAAGGCCGAGGCGGGGCCGATGGTTGGGGTGACCGAGTAACAGCCCTACTGCGCCACTGGACCTACGGCACTTGTCAGGTGTGGGTATCTGTATGTATAACCAGTACCCACATTCACTGCCCGACCTTGCCCCGTGATCGCCCATTCTGTCGACGACCCGTTCTATTACCTGCATAACTTCCGCCAGGTGCTGCTATGGGTCGAGCAGCGCTATGACGACCTGCTCGATGACCAGGAGCTGGCGTTCATCCAGGCGTTTACGCAATTGGACGCGCCGGCGCAAGCCTTGATGGTGCGTATGGTCATGCGCAAGGGCGAGCTGTTTCGCAGTGACAAGCTGACCTATGCCGAGATCGGCGAGACCGCGCTGGCCTTGCAGCCGTTGCAGGCGTTGGGTTGGGTTCGGGAGCCTGCGCATCTGGAGCTGGAGCAGCTGTTCAGCTTGCTGCGCAAGGACGAACTGGCTTCGTGCTTCGCCGCCCAATTGAGCCGGCCGCGCGCCGCCAAGCACGACTTGCTCGCGCAGCTTCGACCCCTGGGGCTAACGGCCAGGCCATTGCAGGCGTGGTTCCCCGGCAGTGACGTGCGCATTTTCCAGTGGTGCCTGCAGCCGCTGTGTGACCGCATGCGCCTGTTGTTCTTCGGCAACCTTTACCAGGACTGGTCGGACTTCGTGCTTGCCGACCTGGGCTTGCTGCGCTACGAGCACGTGCCTTTCAGCAACGATTCCCGCGCCTTGCGCCATCGCGCAGAGGTCGATCTGGCCATGGCCTTGCACCAGTGCGCCGAGCGGCTGGAGCAGGGCGATGACCCGCTGTCGATCCTGGGCGCGATGGCAGGGCTGCACAGTGACAACCCCTGGTTGGCCCGGCGCCATGCGCGCCTGCTGTTTGCCCTGGGCCAGCAATGCGAGCGCCAGGGCAACTGGGACCAGGCCATGGCTGTCTACGGCCAGTGCAGCCATGCGCAAGCGCGAATCCGTCAGGTGCGGGTACTGGAACGTAGCGAACAATGGCCGCAGGCACATGCGCTGGCACAGCAGCTGGCCGCGGCCCCGGCCAATGCGCTGGAGGTGCAGGCGCTCGAACGCATGCTGCCGCGCCTGGCCCGCAAACTCGGCGGCCCGCCACAACGTCGCCAGCGTGCTGCGCCGCTGCACTTGATCGAACTTGAGCTGCCGCGTGAACACGCAGCCCTGGGTGTGGAGGAGGCTGTGCGCCAGCACTTGGCCGAGGCCGGCGGGCAGGTCCATTACGTGGAAAACACACTGTTCAACAGCTTGTTCGGCCTGTTGTGCTGGGAGGCGATCTTCGCGCCGGTGCCAGGTGCCTTTTTCAACCCGTTCCAGGCCGCGCCACAAGACCTGCACGACAGCGACTTCCAGCAACGGCGCAGTGCGCTGTTCGACCGCTGCCTGGGGCGGCTCGACGAGGGTAGCCACCGCCAGGCCATTCTCGAATGCTACGCCGCCAAGCACGGCCTGCAGTCGCCGTTCGTGTTCTGGCCGATGCTCAGCGAAGCCTTGCTCGAACAGGCACTGGCCTGCCTGCCGGCCGCGCACCTGAAGCAGTGCTTCCTGCGCCTGTTGCAGGACATCCGCAACAACCGCGCCGGGATGCCTGATCTGATCCAGTTCTGGCCCGAGCAGGGCGGCTACCGCATGGTCGAGGTCAAGGGGCCGGGCGACCGCCTGCAAGACAACCAATTACGCTGGCTGGAGTTCTGCCATGCCCAAGGTTTGCCCGTTGCAGTGTGCCATGTGCGCTGGAGCGAGGCGGCGTGAGCTACAGCGTGGCGGTGCGTGCCCTGTGCGAGTTTAGTGCCAAGGTTGGCGACCTGGACCTGCGCTTCACCCCGTCGCCCACGGCCCAGGAAGGCATCGAGGGGCACCGTCGGGTAGTGGCGCGGCGTGCGGCTGATTACGAGTCGGAAGTGGCCCTTGAGGGGCAGTTCGAAAGCCTGCGGGTGCGAGGCCGGGCCGACGGTTACGACCCCAGTTGCAACCGCTTGGAAGAGATAAAGACCTACCGCGGCGACCTTACGCGCCAGCCGGCCAACCATCGCCAACTGCACTGGGCCCAGGCCAAGGTCTACGCCTGGTTGATGTGCCACGCGCGGCAATTGCCAGCCATCGAAGTGGCCCTGGTCTACCTGGACGTGGACAGCGACGGCCAGACGCTGATCAGCGAGCACCACACGGCTGCCGCGCTGCAAGCGTTCTTCGAAACCCAGTGCCGCTGCTTTCTGGCTTGGGCGCAGCGTCAGCAAGGCCGACTGGCCGAGCGGGACCGCGATCTGCAGGCGCTGGGGTTTCCCTATGCGCAATTCCGCCAGGGCCAGCGGCAATTGGCCGAGACCCTGTACAAGGCCGTCAGCACCGGCCGATGCCTGATGGCTCAGGCCAGTACCGGTATCGGCAAGACCCTGGGCACCTTGTTCCCGTTGCTCAAGGCGATGGTGCCGCAGCAGCTCGACAAAGTGTTCTTTCTGACGGCCAAGACGCCGGGCCGTGCGCTGGCCCTCGATGCCATGCGCCAGATCACCGATGCCGCGCCGCAACCGGCCTTGCGCACCTTGGAACTGATCGCCCGCGACAAGGCCTGCGAGTACCCCGACAAAGCTTGCCATGGCGAGTCCTGCCCGTTGGCGCAAGGCTTCTACGACCGCCTGCCCGCCGCGCGCGAGGCAGCAGCAGGGGTGCCTTTACTGGACCGTGCCAGCCTGCGCGAGGTGGCCTTGGCGCATCAGGTTTGCCCTTATTACCTGGGCCAGGAAATGGCCCGCTGGGTCGACCTGGTGGTGGCCGATTACAACTATTACTTCGATGCCCATGCTTTGCTGTTCGGCTTGGCCCAGGCTAACCAATGGCGGGTGGCGGTGCTGGTGGACGAAGCGCACAACCTGGTCGAGCGCGGTCGCGGCATGTACAGCGCCAGCCTCGATCAAAGCCAGTTGCTCGCCTTGCGCCAGAGCAAACCGCAAGGGCTGACCCGTGCGCTGGACCGCCTCAACCGGCATTGGAACGCGTTGTACAAAGAGCAGCGTGCACCGTATCAGGCCAGCGAGCAGTTGCCGGAGGCCTTCATACGCGCCCTGCAACAGTGCATCGGGCTGATCCAGGAGCGCATGAATCAGGCACCAGCCGAGGTAGATGCGCAGGTGCTGCAGTTCTTCTACCAGGCGTTGCAGTTCAGCCGGGTGGCTGAATTGTTCGACGAGCATTTCATCTTCGACATCAGCCAGCGCGAAGGCCAGCGCAAGCGGCGCCTGGCCACCCTGTGCCTGCGCAATGTCACCCCGGCGCGGCTGCTGGCCCCACGCATGCAGGCGGCGCGCAGTGTGACGCTGTTTTCCGCCACGCTGAGCCCTCGGCATTTCTACAGCGACTTGCTCGGCATGCCGGCCGACACGGCCTGGCTGGAAGTGGCAGCGCCGTTTCGCGCCGAACAACTCGAAGTACGCATCGCCAGCCAGGTCTCGACCCGTTACCGAGAACGCCAGGCTTCGCTGGCGCCAATCGTCGCGCTGATCGCCGAGCAGTACCAGCGCATGCCCGGTAACTACCTGGCCTTTTTCAGCAGTTTCGAATACCTGCAGCAGGTGGCCGGCTTGTTGGCAGAGCGGCATGCAGACATCCCCCTGTGGGCGCAGGCGGCAGGCATGGATGAAGAGGCGCGTCAGGCATTTCTCGATCGCTTCGTGGCGGATGGCTGCGGGGTGGGTTTTGCGGTGCTGGGGGGCGCGTTCGGGGAAGGGGTCGATTTACCCGGCACGCGCTTGATCGGGGCGTTTGTCGCGACCCTCGGGCTGCCCCAGGTCAACCCTGTCAACGAGCAGTTCAAGCAGCGCCTGGGGCGCCAGTTTGGCGCAGGCTTTGATTACGCCTACCTCTACCCAGGCGTGCGCAAGGTCATTCAGGCGGCGGGCAGGGTCATTCGGGGGGATCAGGACCAAGGCGTGTTGGTGCTGATCGACGAACGCTTTGCCGAACCGCGGGTTCAGCAGATGTTTCCCAATTGGTGGCGGTCGGGCGGTGCATGACGCTTGCCGCTGCCCTTGGCGCCGTTCACCGCTGGTCAAACTGTGGACGGGTAGGCGGGCTTGAGTTCGTTATGCGGGCGCCAGTTGGGGTAACATTACCCTCCGCGCCGTCTTCAAACCCCTTGAATATCAAGGTGATGGCACTGCTCCAAGCCCGAATGGCCATGCGTTGTCATTTGGGCTTGCTTTCATGTCGAATAGACTCGCTTCACGCTTTGGCTGCCCCCGTACCGGTCCAAGCGTCGCTACAGGATTCACGTTGTGACCGATCTCTCGAAAAACCCGCTGCTGCAGTACATGGCCCGCCTGGCGCCGTCGAGCCAGCAAACCATGCGCTACATCCTTCAGGACGCGGCCGACCGGCTGGGTTTCGTCGACTGCAACCTTGTCGATGTACCGTGGCACTTGCTTGAACCTGGGCATGTGATCGGCTTGGTAGCGGCATTGCGCGAGGATGGTTACGCCCCTAACAGTTCGTCGCTGTATGTGAATGCGGTGCGTGGGGTGATGAACGAGGCGTGGCGCCAGGGCCTGATCGACCATGAGCAGCTGTTGAGGATCCGCGAGGTCAAGCCGGCCACCGGTAGCCGCCTGCCACCGGGGCGCAACCTGCGGCGCAGCCTGATCCGTGAGTTGATGGACGTGTGCGCGGCCGACCCTCGGCCGCAAGGTGTGCGCGACGCGGCGATCATTGCCTTGCTGTACGGCACCGGCATGCGCAAGTCGGAGTCGGTCGACATCGGCCTGGACCAGGTCGACTTCGATGCTCGCAGTCTGCAGGTACTGGGCAAGGGCAACCGGCAGTTGATCAAGTATGCGCCGCCTTGGGCGTTCGAAAAGCTGCAGGCGTGGCTGGACCTGCGTCGCAACGATTTGCCGGAGGGGGCAGCGGACGACCCGTTCCTGTTCAACCGCATTCGCCGGGGCAACCACATTACCCGCGCCCGCATCACCAAGCATGCGATCTACTACATTGCGCGCCAACGCGGTGCCCAGGTGGGGGTGAAGATCATGCCCCATGATTTTCGCCGTGCGTTCATCACTCGGGTTATTGAAGAGCACGACCTGTCGATTGCCCAGAAGCTCGCGCACCATGCCAACATCCAGACCACGGCCAGTTACGACCGCCGGGATGACAACGAACGGCGGCGGGCGGTAGACCGCTTCGATTACTGAAGCCTCACTGCATAGCTGTCTGTAGGAGCAGCCTTGTGCTGCGAAGAGGCCGGTGTAAGCACCTGTAATCTCCACTGCTGTCACCGGCCTCTTCGCAGCACAAGGCTGCTCCTACAAAAACAAAGCTCATTACATTCCGGCACCGAAACAGGGCCTTCGTGCGCCCTCGCTTTGTGCGCGCCACCCCTGTGTGCCCGATGCCAGAGCGGTCGCGCTGACGATTTCATTTTTGTTCACCTGCGTAGTTGGCCCGCAACCTGCTATATCCAGCCTGAGAATTTGATCGAGTGGTCAGGCTGGCAGCCCTCAAGCGCCGCCTGCCTGGCCCTCTAAACGGCCACCAGGCCACGGATATCAGGGGCCGCAGGATGTCGCTCGCGGAGCAGATCGAACAACAACAAGACGATGCAGGCTGGAGTGCCTTCCTGCAGTTGCGTTTCACTCAGCGCGACGGTGTGACCCGCCTTGGTGCGCGGCGGCATTTTGGACCTCTTTTGGTGCAGCGGCCTTTCTACCCCGAGGGCGCGCCGTGCCATGTCTATGTGCTGCATCCGCCCGGCGGCATCGTTGCCGGTGACCGGCTGGAACTCGACATCCACCTTGAACCTGGCAGCCACGCCTTGCTGACCATGCCCGGCGCGAGCAAGTTCTACCGCAGCATTGGCCCGACCGCACGGCTGGCCCAGCGTTTTCACCTGGCCGCCGACAGCACCCTGGAATGGCTGCCTCAAGACAGCATTTTCTTCGCCGGTGCTCGTGCCAGCCTCGACAGCCGCTTCACCCTTTCGCCAGGCGCCCGCTTGCTGGCCTGGGAAACCCTATGCCTGGGCCGCCCGGTGATGAATGAGCGCTTCGATCACGGCGCCCTCGACAGCCGCTTGCACATCGAAATGCCCGATGACCCAGGCCTGTACGAGCGCCTGCGCATCGAAGGCGGGCAATTAGGCAAGCTCGGTGGGCATCCCTTGGTCGCCACCTTTTGCGCCGCCCCGGCGGACCCTGCGCTGCTCGAGCACGTCCGGGCCTTGCTCGATGAGCTGGACAACCCCGCTGGCGCCACCCTGATCGGCTCGCTGCTGGTCATCCGCCTGCTCGACCACGACAACCAACACCTGCAACACACCTTGCAACGCCTCTGGCATGCCTTGCGCCCGGCCGTCCTCGGCCTGCCGGCATGCCCGCCGCGTATCTGGGCTACCTGAGAGAAGCGCCATGGAGCTGACCCCAAGAGAGAAAGACAAACTGCTGCTGTTCACCGCCGCGTTGCTGGCGGAGCGGCGCCTGGCCCGCGGCCTGAAACTCAACTACCCGGAAGCGGTGGCGCTGATCAGTGCCGCCGTGCTCGAGGGCGCCCGGGATGGCCGCACGGTGGCCGAGCTGATGAGCCTGGGCCGTGAAGTGTTGAGCCATGAGCAAGTTATGCCTGGCGTCGCTGAAATGATCCACGACGTGCAGGTCGAGGCGACCTTCCCCGATGGCACCAAGCTGGTGACCGTGCATGACCCCATCGTCTGATACAGCCCAGGAGCCCAGCATGATCCCAGGTGAAATCCAGGTCGCCGGCGGCGACATCGAGCTTAATAGCGGCCGCGCGACGGTGAGCGTCAGCGTGGCCAACCACGGCGACCGGCCCGTGCAGGTCGGCTCGCACTACCACTTCTACGAGGTCAACGACGCACTGGTGTTCGAGCGTGCGCCTACCCTGGGCTTTCGCCTGGACATTCCAGCCGGCACCGCCGTGCGCTTCGAGCCGGGCCAGGCCCGCACCGTGCAACTGGTTGCCTATGCCGGCAAGCGCGAGGTCTATGGCTTCCAGGGCAAGGTGATGGGCGCACTGGAGGGCAGGGCATGAGCCGTATTTCCCGCCAGGCCTATGCCGACATGTTCGGCCCCACCGTGGGCGACCGCGTGCGCCTGGCCGATACCGCGCTGTGGGTGGAGGTCGAGAGAGACTTCACCGTGTATGGCGAAGAGGTCAAGTTCGGCGGCGGCAAGGTCATCCGCGACGGCATGGGGCAAGGCCAGATGCTGGCGGCCGAGGCCATGGACCTGGTGCTGACCAACGCGTTGATCATCGATCACTGGGGTATCGTCAAGGCAGACATCGGCGTCAAGCACGGCCGCATCGCTGCCATTGGCAAGGCCGGCAACCCCGATGTGCAACCAGGGGTCACCGTGCCAGTCGGCCCAGGCACCGAGGTGATCGCTGCCGAAGGCAAGATCGTCACCGCTGGCGGCATCGACTCGCACATCCACTTCATCTGCCCGCAGCAGGTGGAGGAGGCCCTTACCAGCGGCGTCACCACCTTCATCGGTGGCGGCACGGGGCCGGCCACCGGTACCAACGCCACCACTTGCACCCCTGGCCCGTGGTACCTGGCGCGCATGCTCCAGGCCGCCGACAGCCTGCCCATCAATATCGGCCTGCTGGGCAAAGGCAATGCGTCGCGCCCCGAGGCATTGCGCGAGCAGATCGCGGCAGGCGCCGTCGGCCTGAAACTGCACGAGGACTGGGGCTCGACACCGGCAGCCATCGACTGTTGCCTGGGCGTGGCCGAGGAAATGGACATCCAGGTGGCGATCCACACCGACACCCTCAACGAGTCCGGTTGCATCGAAGACACCCTAGCGGCCATTGGCGACCGCACCATTCACACCTTCCATACCGAGGGCGCAGGCGGTGGCCATGCGCCAGACATCATCCGCGCTGCAGGGCAAGCCAACGTGCTGCCGTCCTCTACCAACCCGACCTTGCCGTACACCGTCAACACCGTCGACGAGCACTTGGACATGCTCATGGTCTGCCATCACCTGGACCCGAGCATCGCCGAGGACGTGGCGTTCGCCGAGTCGCGCATCCGCCGCGAGACCATAGCTGCCGAGGACATCCTGCACGACATGGGCGCCTTCGCCATGACCTCGTCCGACTCCCAGGCCATGGGCCGCGTAGGGGAAGTGGTACTGCGCACCTGGCAGGTGGCGCACCAGATGAAGCTGCGCCGTGGGCCTCTGGCGCCGGACAACAGCTACAGCGACAACTTCCGGGTCAAGCGCTACATCGCCAAGTACACCCTCAACCCAGCGTTGACCCACGGCATTGCCCATGAAGTGGGCTCAGTGGAGGTGGGCAAGCTGGCTGACCTGGTGCTGTGGGCCCCGGCCTTTTTTGCGGTCAAGCCCGCCTTGGTGATCAAGGGCGGGATGATCGTCACCGCGCCCATGGGTGATATCAATGGCTCTATCCCGACGCCGCAACCCGTGCACTACCGGCCGATGTTCGGCGCCCTGGGCGCAGCGCGGCACGCCACGCGGATGACCTTTCTGCCGCAGGCCGCCATGGACAGCGGCCTGGCCGAATCACTCAACCTGCGCAGCCTGATCGGTGTGGCCCACGGCTGCCGACGGGTGCGCAAGGCCGACATGGTCCACAACACCTTGCAGCCGGTCATCGAAGTCGATGCGCAGACCTATCAAGTGCGTGCCGACGGCGAGTTGCTGGTGTGCGAACCGGCCAGCGAACTGCCGCTGGCCCAGCGTTACTTCCTGTTCTGAAGGAGCACAGATGATAGTCCTGACTCGCCGGGTCACCGAACCCGGCTCGCTTGCCGAAACCGGCACCGTCACCCTGGATGTGGACAGCCGCATCAAGAGCCGCTTGCGGGTAACCCTCGACGACGGCCGCGACGCCGGGCTGATGCTCGCGCGCGGCCACCTTCTGCGTGGCGGTGAACTGCTGGCCGATGCCGATGGCAGCCAGGTCATCCGTGTGCTGGCCGCACCAGAAACGGTTTCGACGGTACGTTGCGCCGACCCGCACTTGCTGGCACGGGCCGCCTACCACCTAGGCAACCGTCATGTGCCGCTGCAGATCGAACCTGGCCTGCTGCGCTACCAGCACGACTATGTGCTGGACGACATGCTGCGTGGCCTGGGCCTGACGGTGGAAACCGAACAGGCACCGTTCGAACCTGAGGCGGGTGCCTACCAGAGCGCGCCGCACAGCCATAGCCACAGCCATGGCAACGACCACCCGTTCGTGCGCCTGCCTGCCCATTCCTGAACTGCCCTGGAGCCACTGATGAAAAAGACGTTCGCCCTGTTTCTGCTGATGCTGGCGGTGCCGGCCTTCGCCCACCCCGGCCACGACAGCAACCCGCTGCAGGACGGCCTGCTGCACCCGCTGACCGGCCTGGACCACTTGCTGATGCTGCTGGGCACTGGCGTGCTCGCTGCGCTGACCCGACGCAACCTGACCTTGCCCTTGGCAACCCTGGCGGCGATGTTTGGTGGCGCGGTGTGCGGCCACTTGTTTGGGGATGTGCTGGGCATGGAAACGATGATCAGCGTGTCGTTGCTGGTCGCCGCCGGGGCCCTGTTGCTGCCTAGCCGCCAGCTGTTGCTGGCGCTGGCCATGCCGGTGTTCGCCCTGTTTCACGGCTGGGCGCATGGCGTTGAAGCCACGCCCAGCGCGTTCTGGCAATTCAGTGCTGGCTTCGTGACCGTCAGCGGCCTGCTGCTGCTGGCCGGGTTCGCGGTGGGTTGCCTGCTGCGCCGCCACAGCGGCCTGCAAAAAGCCTTTGGTGGTGGCCTGTTGGCCGGCGCCGCACTGGTGCTGGCCGGTTGATGGACAGCGACCTGGCGCTGCTGCGCTTGCTGCAACTGGCCAGCCCGGGTTTGCCGGTGGGTGGGTTCACCTACTCACAAGGCCTGGAGTGGGCCGTCGAAGCCGGTTGGGTGCAGGATATTGCCAGCTTCAGTGCCTGGCAGCGCGAGCAGTTGCACGACACCCTGGGCTGCGTCGACTGGCCCGTGCTGGCACGCCTGTATCAGGCCTGCCTGGCCACGGATGCCCAAGCATTCAGCCAATGGAGCCGCTTTCTGCTGGCCAACCGGGAAACCGCGGAGTTGCGCCTGGAAGAACAACAGCGTGGCTCGGCGCTGGCACGCCTGCTCGATGGCTGGCAATTGGGGCAGGACCCCGCCTGGCGGGCCAGCCTTGAACTCAGCCAACTGGGCGGTATGGCCTGGCTCGGCGCCTACTGGTCGATCCCGCTGCGTCAGTTGGCGCTGGGCATTGGCTTCGCCTGGCTCGAAGGCGCAGTGATGGCCGGGGTCAAGCTGGTGCCGTTCGGCCAGCAGGCGGCGCAAACCTTGCTGCGCGACCTTGGCCAGGACTTACCCGCCGTACTCGACCAGGCGCTGGCCCTGGGCGATGACCAGCTCGGTGGCGGCCTGCCATTGCTGGCGATTGCTTCATCGCGACATGAAACCCAATACACCCGTTTGTTCCGCTCCTGAGGACTGCCTTCATGCAAAGCTATCAACAACCCCTGCGCGTCGGTGTCGGCGGCCCGGTCGGTTCCGGCAAGACCGCGCTGCTCGAAGCCCTGTGCAAGGCCATGCGCGATCATTATCAGATCGCCGTGGTGACCAACGACATCTACACCAAAGAGGACCAACGCATCCTCACCGAAGCCGGTGCACTGGAGCCTGAGCGCATCGTCGGCGTGGAAACCGGCGGCTGCCCACACACGGCGATCCGCGAAGACGCCTCGATGAACCTGGCGGCGGTGGAGGCCTTGGCGCGCAAGTTCGGTAACCTTGAGGTTATCTTCGTGGAGAGCGGGGGCGACAACCTCAGCGCCACTTTCAGCCCGGAGCTGGCCGACCTGACCATCTACGTCATCGATGTTGCCGAGGGTGAGAAGATCCCGCGCAAGGGCGGACCGGGGATTACCAAGTCCGACTTCCTGGTGATCAACAAGACCGACCTTGCGCCTTACGTCGGTGCATCGCTGGAGGTGATGGAGCGCGACACCCAGCGCATGCGCCCACAGCGGCCGTGGACATTCAGTAACCTGAAAAAGGGCGAAGGGCTGCAGGCGGTGATCGATTTCATCGTCGAACGCGGGATGCTTGGCGTGCGCGGCTAGACGGCATGCAATACGCGTGTAGGAGCAGCCTTGAGCTGCGAAGAGGCCTGCGGCTACACAGTGAATGTTCGCTGCTTTCACCGGCCTCTTCGCAGCACAAGGCTGCGCCTACAGGGCAGCATTCAGGGCAGGCTTGCATCAGTCATGGCAACAATGCGCCTTGCCGGTCTGCCCTTCATAGCGGTCATGGTGCCGCACCCAGTCCATGGTCCCGGCCTCGTTACGCCCCAACGGCGCAATGTCGAGGAAGTTGTAGGTATTGACCAGGATGTCCAGCCCGCGGGCATAGGTTGAGTACGTGTGGTACACGCTGCCGTCAGCGTCAAGGTAGAACGCACTCAGCCCCGGCAACTCGCTTTCGCTGCCTTCATAAGGCTCATAGTTGTACTGCCGAGGCCCGTCGCTGCCCACGCTGACGCCAAAGTCTTCATTGAACCCGCTACCTGCGGACGAGTACCAGGGAAACTGCCAGCCCATGCGCTGGCGAAATGCCTGGAACTCGGCGTAGGGCGCTCGAGAGACGGCCACCAGCGATACATCGTGGTGCGCCAGGTGCAGGTTGGCGCCGTCAAAATGGTCAGCCAGGAAAGAGCAGCCTGGGCAACCTTCACGCCAGCCCTCGGCGAACATGAAATGATAGAGCAACAGCTGGCTGCGCCCGGCGAACAGTTGGGCCAGGCTCAGCTCGCCCTCCGGCCCTTGGAATCGATAGGTTTGTTCGACCTTCACCCAGGGCAAAGCGCGACGTGCTGCAGCCAGCTCGTCGCGTTGATGGGTGAAGGCTTTTTCGTGCAACCACAGCTGCCGGCGTGCTGCCAGCCACTGGCTGCGGGAGACCACCTCATGCCTGTTTTCACTGCTCATGGTGCTGACTCCAGGGTAGGGATTCAGCACTGGTCGAGCGGGGCAGGGCCAGATCGACAGGCATCGAAGGTGGTGCGATGAACGGTGGGCTTGGCGTCAGCCCGAATGGGCGATAGGGTCGTCGGTCAGTTCATCCGGCGCGTCGCTTTCCCCAGGTAATGCGGTAATCACACTGAAGTCGCTGACTTCGACCGCACCGCCGCCATACCCCAGCAAGTGGAAGGAAAACGCCTTGCGCTCGGTCGGGTTGTCAAAGCTGAACTCCATCTCTAGTGGCTGATCCGCCGTCACGCGGATTTCTTCTGGCAGCCCCAATGGCACATCTTGCTCCAGTTGCTTGGCCTTGAGCTGAATGTAGGCCGCACGACGCGGGTCCAGCGAGCGCACCTTGACCCGTACACGGGTGTGCGAGCCGCCGGGCATCTCCAGGTACTGCGCACCGATCAGGTTGTCGGCCCAGTCATCGTGAATGCGCTTGCGCAACTTTATCGGTGATGGGCCGCCGAACTGGTAGCGCAAGTTGAGCGGCGTTTGCAGCAGCGACTGGTCGAGGGTGCCGGCCAGGGTAACGACCTGCTGGCCGAGCATGTCGTCACCGGTGCCGAGGTAGCGCGCCTGGTCGGCGATGAAACCTTCGCTGGCATAGCGTCGGCAGCGCTGCTGGAAGTCGCATTCGGTGAACACGCCTTGGCCGTTGTGGTAACGCAGCATGCCGTTGGTGTAGGAGATCATCTCGCGGCCGGTGTCGTAATCGCGGTACAGCGAGCGACCACCCAGTGCGACGGGGATCGGCAAGGCGAAGTAGTCGAGCAGCGACGTGGTCAGGTCGATATGGCCATAAGTGCCGCGCTTGATAGTGGGTAGCTCCGCCTGCTCCGGCGCCAGGGTGAGGTTGAAACCCCACGAGGATGCCAGGCGCACGCCGTCTATGCCGTGGGACTCGTCGGAGGTGACTACCACCAGGGTGTCCTTGAGCACACCCTGGCGTTCGAGTTTGTCGAGAAACGCGCCGATTGCATCATCCAGGTAGGCGACGGCAGCCTGCTTGGGCGTGTCGTAGCGCTCGAGGTAAGCCGCCGGTGCCGAATATGGCTGGTGAGTGCCCACGGTCAGGAGGGTCAGCATCCAGGGTTTGTCTTGTTTCCTCAGCTGGCCGACATAGTCCAGGGCACCTTCGAAGAAAGCGCGGTCGTCCTTGCCCCAAGGGAATTCCAGGTAGTTCTTGTTGCGGAACCACTCCAGGCCATGCACCGAATCGAAACCGATGTGCGGCATGATGCGGTCCTTGGCCATGAAGCGCAGCCCAGCACCCTGTAAGTAGTGGGTGGTGAACCCGGCCTGGCGCAACTGTGCCGGCAGGCAGGCCTGGTTACGGTCATTCTGGGTCAGCAGTTCGACGCCCTTAGGCGTGCCGTTGGCCAGCTTGTCGTAATCACCGCACAGCATCGCGTACAGGCCACGGATGGTCTGGTGGGTGTGCAGCACATAATCCGGGGTGTTCATGCCGCGCTCGGCCCAACGGCTGAGCTTTGGCATCAGGTCTTCGTCGAAGCGGCTGTGCAGGGCCTGGCGGTTGGGGCGAATGTAGGCCCCGGGGATGCCTTCGACGGTGATGACCAACAGGTTGCGTGCACTGCCCGGTGCCTTGAGCAACTTCTGGCCATGCAGGTCGGACTGGGTCAGGCCACTGCTGGGCAAGGGCGTGCCCCCTTGTTCCTGGCCGGCCCAGCCCAGGGCCTGGCGCTGCAGGCTACCGACGCCGGCCGACAGCAACTGATGGGAGAGGTTGTACTGCCGCCACTGCTCGGCATCGGAAGGCGCCAGGTGTTGGCTGCCCCAGTGCGCGCCAAACAGCAGCAGCGTAACTGCCCAGGCCTTGCGGGGCAGGGGGGCGACACGTTGGCCGCGGCTGCCCCAGACGCTGAGCAGCCAGCCCAGCACGCCGGCCGCCAAGAGCCAGGGCAACCAGCCATGCGCGAGGCCGCCGCCGGTTGAGTTCTCCATGAATTGGGCGTCGGTCAGGTAGCCGAGGTCGGCGCTGGTGGGCAGCCTGCCCACCGCGCTCACCAGCTCGGCCGACGCCACCCAGAGCGCCGCCCAGGCCAGCAGAACCGGCAACGCCAGCCACCATGGCCGGCGGTGCAGCAGCAAGACCAGCAGGCTGCCGAGGGCCAGGTCGGACAGATAACCGAGCGGGTTGGACCAACCCAGCATGGCGCGCGTACCCAGTGGGATCACCAGCACCAGGCCCGCCAAAGCGACGAGCCGGGTGCGTGGGTGGTCGAACAGGTTCTTCACAGAAAACTTCCCTTTTGCCATTAAATCGTCATGCAACTGTGCTGAATGATAACAGGCTGGGCCAGGGAATACGGCGGGCTACAAGGCTGGTAACCAAATGCCGGGCTGGCTTGCGCAGGCCCGGCAGGCGGCTGGGGGTCAGAAGTAGTAGGGGAATTTGAGGCTGAAGGAGAAGTCTGGCGCATCGTCGGTCAGGCCAATCGAGAGGTTGGGCACGATGGTCAGGTTGTCGCTGGCCGCAAAGGTCATGCCGATGTTGAAGTTGGCTGAGTTGTAATCGCTGTTGCTGATCGATTGCCAGTCGCCGCCATCTGGCTTGATCTTGCTCTTGCGGGCAAATTGGTCGGAAACCGAGAACGACATGCTCATCTTCTCGTTCAGAGCAAAGGCGATGCCGGCCCCGACTTGCCAGGAGTCGCCGAGTTTCACGTCACCCGGTACCTTGCTGTTGACCTGGGGGCTGATGTCGCTGAACGAGTCTTCCATGTTGTAGGTGTAGGACAGGCTGCCGAACAGCACGGCGGGGTCGAAGGTCTTGACCAGCGAGATGCCCGGTGTAATCGCCCATACGCCGTTGCCGGTCGGCAGGCTTTCTGGCACCGACAGGTTGTCGTTGCCCGGCACCTCGCGCAGCTTGATGCCGTACGGGTCCTTGCCGGTGGGCGCCTTGACCCGCAGTGTCGCCACCGCATCGGGCCAGTTTTCGGACTCGTCCATGAACTTGTAGGCAACGCCGACGTTGATATCGCCGATTTCCGGGTCGCGGGTGACGGTTTCATCACTGGTGACCGGGGCTGCACCACCGGCGCCACCCGACGAGTAGGTCGATTCGCGGTAGACCACTGGGACGTTAATGTCGAACTGCCAGCGCTGTGCCAGGTTGTAGCGGGCAGTCATGTCCAAGGTCCAGTTGTCTGCCTTGATGCGGTCCAGGTTGATGTTACCGAGGAAAATCGAGTCCAGCGCAAGGAAGCCGTTGAGCACCAGTGCGCGGGTGTCGTAATGGGTGTAGGTGACGCCGGTTTCGAAGCTGAACTTGCCACCACCGAAGAAGCCGCTGGCCTCGTCGTACAGGTTGGACACACTTTGCGCAGGTTCGGAATCGTCCTTGAGCGATTGGCCATAGGAGCTGCCGGTGGTGCCTGGCGCCCCGGCGGCGACGGTCTGGCCACCTTTGACCGTTTCGGCCGGGGATTTGGTCAACCGTTTAGGCTGCGGCGCCGCAGGGGTCTCCTCCACCTGGCGAACCCGTTGTTCAAGGACCATCAACGCTTGCTGCTGCGCTTCGTAGCGCTGTTTCAACGCCATCAATTCTTGTTTCAGGGCCTCAACCTGTGGGTCGACTGCTGCATAAAGGGCGGTGGATGGGGCCAGGGTAGTCAAACAGACAAAAGCTCTGAACGTTAACGATCGGTGCATGGATATGCCGTCCCTTCCGACTACTTTTGATGAGACTGAGCGTAGATCAGTATCCGAGAGTGCGAAGACCTTTGAGCTGGTCGAGGCTACCGTTCAGCGAAGCGGCCGTGGGTACGTTCTCGCGCATGACGACGTTGAGGGAGGTGAGGTTGCTGACCTGGTTGCCGTTGCCAAGCAACGTCGTGTTCTGCGTCAGGCCCCCTTGGGCCAGGCGTTGCACGGTGCTGCCCTGGTTGTTGGCGGCATTGATATTGAGCTGCACGCCCACGCCGGTGGACGAAACGCTCAGCGCGCCTGCGCCGTTTTCGCCGACCAGGGTCGAGCCTGCGGTCAGTGCCTGGCCCTGCGGCTGGGCCACGGGCGCCTGGTTGGCCTTGGTGACGTTGATGTCGACATTGTTATAGGCGGTGTTGTTGTCGCCCGCCGCACGCACCACTTGGGTCACCCCTTCGGTGGTGTTCAGCCCGCTGCCGCCGCTGACCGCACCGGTGCCGGGCGCAGGGCTGGCACTTTGCGAATGGGCCGTACTGGTGCCTTTTTCGTCGATCATCGACACATAGAACTGCGGTTTGATGGTGTTTTGCTGCACTTGCAGCGTCGACGATGCACCGATCACGTCGCCCTTGGCGTTCTGCCAGGTGCTGGTCATGACGATGCCGAAGCTGACGATCCGCCCCGGCATCACATAGCGCCCGCGCAGGTTCGCCAACTCCTGATCCTTCAGTTCGATGGGGGTGAGCGGCTGTGCGTGGGTCGGTAGGCTGGCGGCCAGGCATGCCACGGCTAGCCAGAATGGAATCTTCATTGGATGCTCCCGGAGCGTCGTGCTCCCTATCGTTAGAAGAACCGTTAGAAAAAGTCGCTTTTGATGAAGCCGAAATCCAGCAGCTCTGCGTCCTGTACCGGGGTGAAGTTATTGACGCGGCCCTTGGCAGTCAGTGGCAGAGGCGGGTCGAGCAGGGCATTGCCCTTGTCATAACCCTGGCCGATCACGGCGAAGATGATGCCGTTCCAGCCTTTGAGGAAGTCCTCGACCTTGAAGCGTTTGTGGCCCAGCACAGGGTCACCGATGTACACCCAGCCGTTGTCGACCTTTTGCATGACCACAAAGTGCTTGTAGCCACGGATGTCCATCAGCACCACGACCGGGATACGCACGCTGGTCAGGGTTTCGGGTGCTACCCGGTACCCACGGGCGCGCATGCCCAGGCTTTCCACGTAGCGTTTCATGTCGAGCATGGAGAAGCCCTGCGTGCGCACCAGGTCTTGATCGGCGTGCGCCAGCATGCCTTCGATGATGTGTTGTTCGTCCACGTCCAGCCAATAGGCCTGGCGCAGGATGGTGGCCAGCGCCGCGGCGCCACAACTGAAGTCGGTTTTTTGTTGCACCAGGTCGGCGAACTTGCGTTCGCGCACACTCTGGATGGGTTTGAACACCACCGCGCCACCGGGCAGCACGGACAACGGCATTTGTGCAGCTTCGCTCACGCTGGCCAGGCACAGCAAAAACGCCAAGGCGAAAATACGCATGATCGGGTGCCTTCTTGTTCTGGTTGAAAAAGGCCCCCCGTAGGGGGCCTCGAGGCTACAGCCGTTAGAACGAGGTGTTGGAGATGGCCAGCGAGTTGCTTTGCTGGTTGCCCACACCGGCTGCCACGTTGACGCCCAGGTTGCCGCTGCCGCCATTCACCGAACCGCTCAAGGTTGCAGTGTTGGTCACAGGGTTGGCCCAGCCGGTTGGGGTCAGCACTTGGAAGGACACGGTGTTGCTCAGGTCATACGAGCTGCTTTCGCTGAAGCTTTTCGACACGTCGTTAGACGATTGATTGGCTTTTTCACCCGATTTTTCGTACGCAGACTCCGAAGCGTTTGCGTAAGAAGAATCGTGGGCTTTCTCATACGAAGAGTCGCGGGACTTCTCGTACGAAGAGTCGCGAGACTTGTCGTACGAAGAGTTGCGGGTCTTGTCGTAGGAGGAGTCGAACGCTTTTTCGAACGACGAGTCGTAGGCGCTTTCATGCGACTTGTCGATCGAAGCATCGAGCGACGCATTGAGCGAAGCATCGAAGCTGTCGGTACGGGTGCGTTCACGACGGCCATCGTCGGTGGTCACAGTGCGCGTTGCATCGGCGGCAGCAGCCAGGGTAGCGTTCAGGCTGGCACTGCTGGACGAGCTGGCGTTGGCGTTGGCAGAGCCGCTGGCGTTCCAGCTATTGGAGCCGCTGGCAGTGGCGCTGTTCGATCCGCTGGCGTTGGAGCTGTTGGAGCCGCTGGCGTTCGAACTGGCCGAGCCACTGGAGTTCCAGGAGCTAGAGCCATTGTTGCTGGCGCTTTGGGCGCCCGCCACGCTGAAGCTCGAGGACGAGCTGCGGTCATCGCTGGAGGTGAACGAGCCATCGCGAGAGCTCGAACCGCTGGCCGACGTGGTGAAGGTCAGCGTATCCACACGGTAGGTGCGGTCGGCGTTGTTGTGCACGGTCAGGCCTGGGCCGTTCTGGTCGGCAGAGGCGGTTGCGGTGGCATTACCCAATGGCGCATTGGTGTTGGCGATCGCCATGGTGTTTTTCTGTTGGTTGAGGTCGCCGCCAGCAATGTTGACGCCCACGTTACCGGAGGAGCCGTCACCCGAACCGCTCATCACCGCAGACGATTGGGTAGACCAGTTGTCGACCCGGTTGTTGTTGCTGAACTGGCGAACGTCCGCAGTGGCTTCGGCGGTGCCGAACACGAAGCTGTTGTCCAGGCTCGAGTCGGACGCTGCGTTGGCGATGGCAGCGGCGTTGTCTTGTTGGTTGCCGTTACCGGCCGCCACGTTGACCCCGACGTTGCCGCTGGCACCGGTGGCCGAGCTGCTCATCTCGGCTTCGTTGATGGTGCCTTGGTTGGTGACGGTATTGCCGGTGCTGCGCTGGCTATCTATGGCGTTGGCGGTGGCGTACACCGGGATCTTGGTGGGTGGAGGCGTGTGCTGACCATTGTTGTGGTGGCCATTGTGATGGTCATTACGCCGATCGTTTTGCCCAGCTTGTACAGCAACAGCCATGACCGCAGCAATTGCGAAAACCAGAGGCTTGATTGCCATCGAGGGTTTCATGGTGATTCTCCGTACTTTATTTAGGTTAAGTGTTGTTCTTAACTGTTTGGGTCAATCCGCGACCCGTATGCTCAAGGTGTTGGCCATTCGGTTTCCCACCCCGGCACTCTGATTCACCTGAATCACCCCACGGCTACCGGTGAATGCCTGGTCACTGGTCGTGACCTGGCGATGGCCGGGTGCGGTGTCAGCTGGATCGGAGTTGTTGAGCAGCGCCACGTTCTGTTGCATGAGGACGCTGTCGTCGATGCTTTGCGGTTGAGTACTGAGGCTGATGCGCAGTGCGTTGGCTTGCTGGGTGCTGGCACCGGCGCTCTGGTTGACGCCCAGGGCGCCGCTGCCTTGGCTGAAAGCATTGCCCTGGATGCTGGCGGTGGCATCCATGTTGCGGTCGACTGCGGTGCCGAGCCGCTGGCGTATCTGGGTGGTGGCGCTGGCCTCATGGCCCACGGCGATGGCGCGGGCGTTAGCCTGCTGCTGCAGGTCGCCGGCTGCCTGGTTGACCGTGAGGTTGCCCTGGTATTGGCTGCCCGAATCGTCGATGTTGGCGTTGTTGATCACGGGGGATTGGGCAAAGGCCGGCGCACAGCAGAGCGTGGCCAGGATCAGCAGCGTATGCCTCATCTCACTTGCCTCCCGTCAGGATTTGCAAGGGGGCCAGGCCGCGTTGCACGCTTGAGTTGACCATGTTGGAGATGCCGTTGCCTGAACCTGAGCCGCGCCCAGCGGCGAGGTTGGGCAGTTGCGTCTGGTTAGTGACGTTGCCGCCAATGGTGTTGGTCTGTTGCGTGACCAGGGCGCTGATGCCGGCACCGCTGCTGATGTTGGCAAAGTCGCCGTCGCTCAGCTCATGGGTTTGCTTGAGAATCTGCGCGGACGGGTTGGCGTTGACGGTGGTCGGGCTGGGGTCGGGAATCAGCGGCGGGATGGTCGCGTTGCGCGTCTGCACATCGCGGGTAATGGTGATGATCCCATTCTCGGCCTGGGCAGGCAGGCTCAAACCCGATCCGACGATGCTACTGACCAGCAGGAGCCGATAAATGCCTTTATCAAGATTCCCCACGATGGCAATTCCTTCTTTTGAGCGCTGGCCCTATTCAGCGTTGCGAATAAGAGAGCAGAAGGTGTGCCGCTTTCAGTTAATGCTATGGAATCAACACGTTGGGAAGAAAACCTGAAGAAGAGCGGCTTTTTTTGTATCACCGCTGAAACAGAGCATTTGGCCAGCCACTGGCAAAGCCAGCACAGGCCGTGCCTGGAGGGATTTTTGCAGGGGTGTTTCACGAGGTTGACACTGCCCCCGGAACAGGGGTAACCCCCGCATTTGCGGGGACTATCACCCACCAGGGTGTGTCAGTGGCTTAACACTCGGTGGGGCAGGCTGGCGCATCGCTATCAAGCAGCGTAGCGACAGCTTGCAAGGCCCGCAACTGGCGTTGCGGCCAATTGCCATCAATCACCAACAGCGCTTGTTGATGGCGTTGCAGCCACTGTAGGCTGTCGTCGAAAAAGCGCTGACGGTCGTTCAGATCGGGGTGGCAACGCTGGCCATCGGCAACCCAGTCCACGCCTTGAGGGCTCAGTAACAGGTGCAGGTCGTAGTGCCGAGCAAGCAAGGCCTGTTCCAGCCAGGCCGGGCAGTCGTCGAACAGGGCGCGGCTCCAAAGCATGTTGCTGAGCAGGTGGGTGTCGAGTATCAACAGTTCGGGCGCTTGCGCGCGGGCGCGGTCTTCCCACTCGAGCTGGCCCTGGGCGATGGTGGGGATGTCGGCGTAGCAGGTGTCGCGGCATTCCTGGTCGATGAAGTGGCGCACGTATTCAGCGACCACCACGCCACCGAAATGCGCCTGCAGCACGCCACTTAGCCAGCTCTTGCCGCTGGATTCCGGCCCGCACAGCACCAGCACCTTCATGCTTGCACCAGCGCGGGGTCACGGCGCCATTCCAGCCAGCCACGTATGGCGATCAGCGTGAGCACCGCGAAGAAGCCTGCGGTGAAATACAGTTGCTGATGCAGGTATTGGCCGACATAGACAATGTCTACTACAAACCACAATGGCCAGCATTGCAGGCGTTTCTGTGCCATCCACAGTTGCGCGACCAGGCTGAAGCCGGTCAGCGTGGCGTCGAGCCAGGGCAGGGCAGCATCGGTCCAGTTGGCCATAGCCGCGCCGAGGGCTGTGCTGAGCAGTGCGCCGAGTGCGAGCCCGGTGCACAGCGCGCGCGCGTGCAGGCGTGTCACCTGGCGGGCATCGTGCGCACGGCCCGGGCGCTTCCATTGCCACCAGCCGTACAGCTGCAACAGGGCGTAGGCCACTTGCAGCAACATGCCCGAGTACAGCTTCACCTCGAAGAACAGCCAGCCATAGATCAACACCATGACCAGCCCGATCGGCCAGCACCAGGCGTTCTGCTTGACGGTGAGCCAGACAGCGGTGACGCCGAGTACGGCGGCGATGAGTTCAAGGCCGGACATCGGTGATCCTTGGAGAGGCGATAAGAGGGGCGCGATTGTAGCTTGTCGATAATAGAAGGAGTAGTACGGGTGTAGGCGCGGACTTGCGTCGCAATAAGGCCGCGCCTACAGGGGGCTACACGCGGAACTGCCGCAACAGCTGCTCCAGTTCCTCACTCAACCGCCCCAGCGCCACGCCTGCATCACTCGACTGGCGCGCCGCCTCGGCAGTCTGCTGCGACAAGCCGGCAGTATCCAGCACGTTGCGGTTGATCTCCTCGACCACATGCGATTGCTGCAAGGTGGCACTGGCGATGGACGCGTTGAGCGCGGTCAGGTTGTGCAGCACCTGGCTGATGGCATCCAGGCTGGCACCGGCCTCGCGGGCCTGCTCGATGGTCTGGCGCGAAGCCTCGCTGCTGTTGTCGATAGCCCGCACTGCGGCGTCCGACTGGCCTTGCAGGTGCTCGATCATGGTATGGATTTCGGCCGTGGACTGAGCGGTGCGCTGGGCCAGCAGGCGAACCTCGTCGGCGACCACCGCAAAGCCACGGCCCTGTTCACCGGCGCGTGCCGCTTCGATGGCCGCGTTGAGGGCGAGCAGGTTGGTCTGCTCGGCGATGGAGCGGATCACGTCCAGCACACCCCCAATGCGCGTGCTGTGCCCGGCCAGGTCGCGAATCACCTGGACAGCCTGGTCGATGGTCGCCGACAGCCGATCGATCTGTTCCAGGCTGCCATGAATGGCCTGCTGGCCATGCTGCACTTGTTGCTGCGCCGCGCGCATTTCCCCGGCGGCCTGCTCGGCTGTCTTGGCCACATCCTGCACGGCGTAGGTGACTTCGTTGACGGCCGTGGCCACCTGCTCCATCTGTTGTGATTGCTGGGCACTGTGCTGTTGCGCTGCCCCGGCGTTGTCACCGACATGGCCGGCGGACCTGGCCAGGTCATGGGCGGCGCCCTGCAGCTGGCCGACCACGCCCTGAAGCTTGCCGTTGAAGCGATTGAAGTGTTCACCCAGGTGCGTGATTTCATCCCGGCCGTGGGTGTCCAGGCGTCGGGTCAGGTCACTTTCGCCACTGGCGATAGTGCCCATGGCCTGCACGGCCTCCTGCAACGGGCGGGCGATACTGCGGGCAATCAGCATGACCACCAGCGCCATCAGCAGGGCAATGCCCAGGCCGACCAGCGAGGCGTCGCGCAATTGCCGGGCAAATTCGGCCTGCACGTCATCGATGTATACGCCTGAGCCGATAACCCAGCCCCACGGCTTGAACAGCTGTATATAGGAGGTTTTGGCCACCGGTTCACTGGCGCCGGGTTTGGGCCAGCGATAGTTGACCGGGCCGGCGCCTTGGCTGCGGGCGAGGTTGACCATTTCGTTGAACACGGCAAAGCCGTCGGGGTCGCGAATGGCAGACAGGTCCTGGCCGTCGAGCTTGGGGTTGGCCGGATGCATGATCATCTTCGGCCCCAGGTCGTTGATCCAGAAGTAGTCGTCGTGGTCGTAACGCAGCGCGCGCACCACCTGCAACGCCTGTTGCTGGGCGGCATCGCGGCTCAGCGTGCCGGCCGCCTCCAGGCCTTGGTAATAGGCCAGCACACCGGCTGCGGTCTGCACCACGTGGCGGGTCTTTTCCGCCTTGGCGTGGTACAGGTCGCCATGGATCTGGCGCAGCATCAGCAGGCCCAGTACTACCAGCATCGCCACCGCCACCAGCAGAATCAGCCACAGACGACGGCTGATCGACATCGATCTCAGGGTTTTCATCCAGGCACTCCCGCCTTGTTCTTGTTATTCAGGTGCATCCAAGCATGCTTTGCGACAAGCCCCCACTCGACTAATGGCTAAGTGCTAGTCTGGTCGTAGTCTGCAGCAACGGAGCAAGCCATTGCAAAGCGGCTTTGATAGGATTTCGGCCGCGCAAGATGAAACCTTTAGGGGGCGTGAACTTTTCCACTGGCGTTACGCCCAACAGTCGCTGTAAAACAGCCGGGCCGTGTGCGGCAACTTCAAGTAAATCAAGAACAAGGGGCCTGCAGCAGCAGCGCTCCATCGGGGGAATGATGGATTTTTGGACTGCCTTTCAGGCAATCATCTTAGGCGTGGTCGAGGGGTTGACGGAGTTCTTGCCGATCTCCAGCACCGGGCACCAGATCATCGTCGCCGATCTCATCGGCTTTGGCGGCGAACGGGCCATGGCGTTCAACATCATCATTCAGCTTGCCGCCATTCTGGCGGTGGTGTGGGAATTCCGGCGCAAGATACTCGACGTGGTCTTTGGGCTCACCACCCAGCCTACGGCGCGGCGCTTTACGGGTAACCTGTTGCTGGCGTTCATGCCAGCGGTGGTGTTGGGCGTACTGTTCGCCGACCTGATTCACGAATACCTGTTCAACCCGATCACCGTGGCTGCGGCCCTGGTGGTGGGCGGTGTGATCATGCTGTGGGCCGAGCGCCGTGAGCACCGCGTGGAGGTCGACCACGTTGACGAGATGCGCTGGAGCCATGCCTTGAAAATTGGTTTCGTCCAGTGCCTGGCCATGATTCCGGGTACCTCGCGTTCTGGCTCGACCATCATTGGCGGCCTGCTGTTCGGGCTGTCGCGCAAGGCCGCTACCGAGTTCTCGTTCTTCCTGGCGATGCCGACCATGGTCGGTGCAGCGGTGTACTCGGGCTACAAGTACCGTGACCTGTTCCAGCCAAGCGACTTGCCGGTGTTCGCCATCGGCTTCGTGACCTCGTTCATCTTCGCCATGATCGCTGTGCGCGCGTTGCTCAAGTTCATCGCCAACCACAGCTATGCGGCGTTCGCTTGGTACCGCATTGCCTTTGGCCTGTTGATCCTGGCGACCTGGCAGTTCGGTTGGGTCGATTGGTCGACGGCGCACGGTTGATATGGCCAAAGCTCAAAGCGAGGAGGGCGTACGTCATGTACGCCTGAAACTGCTGGTGTTGGGCGCGCTGTGCCTGCTGCCGGGGATGGGCGCGGCGCAGATGGCCTGGACCGACCAGTCCTGGGTGCCGTTGGCGCTCTACCCGGCGGTAAGCCTGATCAGCCTGCTGCTGTACTGGCAGGACAAACGACAGGCACGCAGCCAGGCCTGGCGCACGCCAGAAAACGTGCTGCATGCCAGCGAGCTGTGTGGCGGCTGGCCGGGGGCGCTGGTTGCCCAGCAGATGTTCCGGCACAAGACGCGCAAGCTGTCGTATCAGCTGGTGTTCTGGGGGATTGTGTTGCTGCATCAGGTGTTCTGGGTGGACTACCTGTTTTTGGGGCGCCACCTGCTCTCCGCCATCTGATCATCAGATCAACAAGCCCACCTGCAACCGCTTCGCCAGCTTTCGCACCACCAATTGGTGCGAACGCTGCAGCAGGTCACACAGCTCGTCGCGCCCCATGGGGTAAGGCGGCGCCATGCTGACCCACCGCGCCCGGGCCAGGTAGGGCGCGGGACGCACGCCGGGGCGGTCGCAGTAGCCCAGAAACAGCTCATCGGCGACCTTGAACGATAACCCTGCGCCCGCCAGGTCCAGCACCGCGAACATCTTGTTGCCTGCGACCGAAAACACTCGGATACCGCCCCACTTATAGTCTTCCCGCGCACCGGGCAGGCTCAGGCAAAAGTCCGCCACTTGGGCTTCGGTCATTTTCTGCTTAGACATAACGCTCCCCACAGGCCTCGAACGACGCCGCCAGATGATCGATCCATACCCGTACGGCCGGCAACACACCGCGCCGGTGAGGGTACACTGCTTGCAGATACCCACCCGGCAATGACCAGTCCGGCAGCAGCCGCACCAGCTCGCCACGTTCCAGTTCCTCTTCGCAGAACATGCTGGGTAGCGCAGTGAAGCCCAACCCAGCACGGACCGCGGCATTGCGCACCACGAAATCATCGATGGCCAAGCGTGGCTCCAGGGCGATGTCCTGTTGGCGACCATTCGGGCCGAGCAGGCGAAAGTGTACCAGCCGGTCAGCTTCGGCCGCGCCCAGCACCGGCAATGAGGCCAGCTCGGCGGGCTCGCGAATGTGGTCGGCAAAGCCTGGAGCGGCGACCAGTTGCATTTGCGCCTGGCGCAGCCGGCGGGTAACCAGGGCCGGGTCCTCGTCGCCCAGGTCACGCACGCGCAGGGCTACGTCGATGCCTTCGGAAATCAGGTCGACACGGCGGTTGAGCAGGACCATGTCCAGTTGCACCAGTGGGTACTGTGCGAGAAAACGGCTGATCACATCCGGCAGAAACGCATGTGCCAGTGCTACCGGGCAGGACACCCGCAGCCGCCCGCGTGGTTCGCTGCTCATGCTGGCGACGGCCTCGTCTGCGGCTTCTGCCTCCAGCAGCATGGCCTGGCAGTGGTGCAGGTAGCGCTCGCCCACGGCAGTCAGCTTGAGTTGCCGCGTGGTGCGCTGCAACAGGCGTGTGCCCAGGCGCTCTTCCAGCTCTGCAATGCGCCGTGACAGGCGAGATTTAGGGATGCCTAGCTGGCGCCCGGCAGCGGCGAAACCGCCGGCTTCGACCACGCGTGCGAAGTAGAAGAGGTCGTTGAGGTCTTGCATGGGAATGTCTCACTGTTCCATCTGTGGGACAAACTAACGCATTTTTGCCTGCTTATCAGCTATTCGTCATCCCGGTAGGATTCTCCCCATCGTGATCGCCCAATGCCGCGGTCTTCATTACAGGAGAGTCCCATGAAACTGTTGCACATCGATTCGAGCATCCTGGGCGACAATTCCGCCTCCCGCCAGCTGAGCCGCGAAGTGGTCGAAGCCTGGAAAGCCACCGACCCAAGCCTGCAAGTGGTCTACCGCGACCTGGCTGCCGACGCCATCGCCCACTTCTCCGCTGCTACCTTGGTGGCCGCCGGTACCGCTGAAGACATGCGCGACGCGGCCCAGGCCTTCGAAGCCAAGCTGAGCGCCGAAACCCTGGAAGAATTCCTCGCCGCCGACGCCGTTGTGATGGGTGCGCCGATGTACAACTTCACCGTGCCGACCCAGCTCAAGGCCTGGATTGACCGCGTAGCCGTTGCCGGCAAGACCTTCCGCTACACCGAAGCCGGCCCTGAAGGCCTGTGCGGTAACAAGAAGGTGATCCTGGTATCCACCGCCGGTGGCCTGCACGCTGGCCAGCCGACGGGTGCCGGCCATGAAGACTTCCTCAAGGTGTTTCTGGGCTTTATCGGTGTCACCGACCTGGAAATCGTACGCGCCCATGGTCTGGCCTACGGCCCAGAGCACCGCAGCCAGGCCATCGACGCCGCACAGGCCCAGATCGCCAACGAACTGTTCGCTGCTGCCTGATTGCAGTAAAAGGAGGCGCCGTGCGCCCCATCGCCGGCAAGCCGGCTCCCACAGAGATAGCGCCAATCTCAGTTCTGGCGCTGTACCTGTGGGAGCCGGCTTGCCGGCGATTCGGCTGTATCAGGCGACCGGTATCGTCGGGTCAGCCGCTGCCAGCGCCGCTGCACGATCGTTCGCGGCCGGTGGGTAGATCCAGACCGTGTTGATCTGCGATTTGAGCACCTTGGCCTCTGCCTTGTCTTCCGGTGGCGACACCTTGCGCTCCCATCCTTCGGTATACACTGCGCCCCAGGCGCCCAGGTCGAGGCAGGTGACGTACTTGGGCTGGCTGTAGGTCATCGGTGCCACGCCGATCAATTCGGCCACGGCATTGTTGCCGGCGTAGCGGCCCAGCGGGATCGCATGCTGGCAAGACATCACCGCATAGTTGCCAACCTCGTCGCAGGCGGCATAAGCAACGTCGCCAGCCGCGTAGACCGTGTCGTTACCCTTGACCTTGAGGTTGCCGTCCACGTGCAGCCGACCTTGGCGGTCCCGGTCACCGCTGATCTGCTCGGTCAACGGGTTGGCCTTGAACCCCACCGTCCAGATCACGGTACTGGCATTGATGCGCTGGCCGTTATCCAGCAGGACGCCGTCGGGGTCCACCGAGGCCACGGTTGCGCCGCAGATCCATTCCACCCCCAAAGCCTCGGATGCCTGCTCGATCGCGGGGCGGATGCCATCACCCAAGGCCGCGCCGATCCTGGCGCCACGGTCGATGACCAGCACACGCAGTGTGGCCTGCTCACCGAGGATGTTGCGCAAGCGCGCCGGCAACTCGGTGGCAGTCTCGATGCCGGTGAAACCACCCCCGGCCACCACCACGGTGTTGCGGGCAGGTGTGTCCGGTAGGCTAGCCAGGGACTTGAGGTGCGCCTCCAGGCGCGCCGCACTGTCGATCTTGTCGACATCGAAAACATGCTCGATACCGACCATTTCCGGCCGGTTGAGCACACTGCCGCAGGCCATGATCAGGCGGTCATAACCCAGCTCGCACTCGGTACCGCTTTGCGTGCGATAGCGCACGCGCCTGGCGGCTTCGTCGATGTGGAAGGCCGTGCCTTGCACAAAGCGCACGTTCACCGCCTCGAACAGCGCCTCCAGCGGCGCGGCCATCGTATGTACTTCAGGTTCGTAGAAGCGCGGGCGTACATGCAGCTCGGCCTGGGGCGCGAGCAGCGTCACCTCGACATCATTGCGACCGTTCAAGTCCAGCTGGCGTATAGCGCTCAGAGCGCTCCAGAGGCCGGCAAAGCCCGCGCCAATGATCAGGATATTCTTCATCGTTGTGCTCCTGGAATGTCCGGGTAACCAAGGTAGCCCGTGTTTGAGGAGACCGATGTTACGAGCGACGAGCGCCACGCCCTAGGCCAAAGAACCCTGAATTTCGGCCAACGAAACAGAGCGTGCAAAACGGGCGCGGTAGTCACGCGGTGTTACCGCCAGATGACGCTGGAAGGCCAGGCGCATGCGTTCTTCGTTGCCGAAACCGCACTGGCGCGCGACCTGCTCGATGTGGCTGTCGGCGCTTTCCAGCAGGCGCCGCGCGGCTTCCAGGCGGAACACTTCAATGGCTTTGGCCGGTGTGCGGCCGGTCTTGAGCTTGTACACCCGGGTGAAGTTACGCAGGCTCATGTGCGCCTGTTCGGCCAGGTGTTCGACGCTCAGCCGAGGGTCGCCAAGGTGTTCGTTGAGCCACAGGTGCAGGGCTTCGAACTCGCTGCAATCGCGCCCCTGCAGCTTGAGCAGCTCACTGAATTGCGCCTGGCCGCCAGGCCGCTTGAGAAAGACCACCAACTCGCGTGCCACCTGCATCGCCACTTCACGGCCGCAGTCCAGTTCGACCAGGGCGAGGGCCATGTCGATGCCGGCGCTGACCCCGGCCGAGGTCCACACCGCGCCTTGCTGAACGAAGATCGACTCGTGGTCTACCTGCACCGCCGGGAAGTCGCGGCGCAGTACCTCGCACATGGCCCAGTGGGTGGCGGCGCGGCGCCCATCGAGCAAGCCGGCGCTGGCCAGCAGAAATGTGCCGCTGCACACCGAGGCTGTGCGCCTGGCCTGCACGGCGGCGCGGCGCAGCCAGGCCACCAGCGGCGCGTGGTCGGGGAGGGTGCGGATGATGTCCGGGGCGCCGGGTACGATCAGCGTGTCGACAACCTGTGCCATCACGGTGTCCAAGGTTTCTGTCGCCACCACCAGGCCTTCAGCGGTTTGCTGCAGGCCGCCGTCAAGGCTGGCGGTGTGTACCCGATAGCCTGGTCGGCCGCGTTCGGCCATGGCCTTGGTGGCGGCCCAGAACACCGTCTGGGCGCCCGTGAGGTCGAGCAGGCCCATGTGCGGATAGGCGACGAAGACCACGACGCGAGGGTGGTCGACCGGTTGCAGCGCAGGCTCAAGCTGGTGGGCGTGTTCAGTCATTGGCGGATGGCCTGATCAAAAGTGGCCGCTTGGCGGGCTCAAAAGGTCGGTGGCGTGATCACCCAGATCACCACAGCATCCACGTCCCCTGGGTTGCCATAGCGATGCGGCTCCTGGCTGGAGTAGCTGAAACTGTCGCCTTCGCCCAGCTGAAAGTAGCGCTCGCCCACCCACAGTTCAAAACTGCCGCTGAGAATATACCCTGCCTCTTCACCGTCGTGGCTGTAGCTCTGCTGGCTGTAGGTGCCCGGTGGAAAGCGCGAGTGAAGCATCTCCAGCTCGCGGTTGGGCTGGGGTGTCAGCAGTTGGTCGACGATGCCGTCCTCATAATGCACGCTGAGGCGGCTGTTACGGCGTACCACGTAGCCCTGGTCCTCTGGTGCAGTGCTGGCCTCGCTGGCAAAGAACCACTGGATGGTCACACCCAGGCTGCGGGCGATGTTGAACAAAGCCGGGATCGACGGGTAAGAGAGGTTGCGCTCCAACTGGCTGATGTAGCCGGCCGTCAGCTCGCTCTGTGTGGCCAACTCCGCCAGGGTCATGCCGCGGCGCTTGCGCAGGCCGCGGATGCGGGTTCCCAGAAACTGCGGCGCGGCGCTGCCGTCGTCGGTGGCGGAGGGGGGCTGCGGGAGTTGGCTCATGCACGTCGGTCCGTCGGAAAACGGCAGTATGTACAGTCTCAGAGCGCCCAGGCAACCGTCAGGCCATCGTGAATCGCCTCCTCGGCGGTACGCGGTGCCAGGCAGTCGCCGATGCGCCGAACTTCGACCAGGCCGGCCAGCTCCGTCGCCAAGGTGTCGTTTGGCTGGTGGCCCAGGCACAGCACCAAGGTGTCGATGCCTTCGAAGATCATCGGTTCGCCGCTGGCCGTGTGCTGCAAGTACACGCTGTTGTCATCGCAGCCATAGAGGCGGGCGTAGGGCGTGATGGGAATACCCAGGCGGTGCAGCTCGCCAGCCAGTTGATCGCGCACGTACAGCGGCAGGTTCTCGCCGCAATGGGTACCGTTCACCGCCAATTGCACCTGATGCCCTTCGCGCGTTAGGCGCTCGGCGATACCCGGGCCGATCCAGTCGCAACGCCAGTCGATGACCAGGACCGAGCGCCCTGGGGTGACCTCGTTGCGCAGGATTTGCCAGGCATCCACTACCTGCAGTTCGCCGGCGCGTTCGAATGCCGGCCAGTAGGGCGTGGCGCCGGTGGCGGCAATCACCAGGTCGGGCCGCTCGCGCTCGACCAGTGCGCGGTCGACCCGCGTGTTGCGCACCACCTCCACGCCGGCCAAGGCCATTTCCCGTTGCAGGTTGGTGCTGGCGCCGCCGAATTCGCTGCGCCGGGGCAGCAGTTGCGCCAGCAGCACCTGGCCACCCAGTTGCGGGCCGGCCTCATACAGGGTGACGTGGTGGCCGCGCGCGGCGGCGACGGCGGCCGCCTTCATGCCTGCGGGGCCGCCGCCTGCAACCAGAATGCGCTTGGGGGCTGGGGTGGGCGTTATCTGGCCGTACTGCAGTTCGCGGCCGGTTTCTGGGCGCTGAATGCAGGAAATCGCCAGGCCGCGGTGAAAATGCCCAATGCATGCCTGGTTACAGGCAATGCAGGCGCGCACGTCCTCAACCCGGCCATGCTCGGTCTTGGTCGGCATCATCGGGTCGCAGATCAATGCGCGGGTCATGCCACACACGTCGGCCTGGCCACGCGCCAGGATCAGCTCGGCCTCTTGGGGTTGGTTGATGCGCCCAGTAACGAACAGCGGAATGGCCAGGCGCTGTTTGAACGTGCCGGCTTCGCGCGCCAAGTAGGCCGGCTCGATGGCCATGGGCGGGACGATATGCACCGCGCCCCCCAGGGACGCTGAGGTGCCGGCGACGATGTGCAGGTAGTCGAGCTGGCCTTGCAACGCTTCGGCGGCCGCCAGCGACTCGTCTTCGCTCAGGCCTTCACTGTCACGCTCATCGGCGCTGATGCGCAGGCCGACGATAAAGTGTTCGTCGGTGGCGGCGCGCACCGCCGCCAACACTTCGCGCAGAAATCTCAGGCGCTGCTCCAGGCCGCCGTTGTAACCATCGGTGCGCAGGTTGACCCGAGGATTGAGAAACTGCGCAGGCAGGTAACCATGGCTGGCGACCACCTCGACGCCATCCAGCCCCGCCTGGTGCAGGCGGCGGGCGGCGCTGGCATAGCCCTGGATGATGTCATCGATCATCGGCTGGTCCAGCGCGCGCGGCATCACCCGGAAGCGCTCGTTGGGCACTGACGAGGCCGAATAGGCCACTGCCAGCAAGCCGTCGGCAGATTCCATGATCTCCCGCCCCGGGTGAAACAGCTGCGACAGCACCACGGTGCCGTGTTCATGGCAGGCCTCGGCCAGGCGCCGGTAACCGTCGATGCAGGCATCGTCGGTGGCCATCAGCACGTGGGAGGTGTAGCGGGCGCTGTCATGCACACCGGCCACCTGCAGCACAATCAGGCCAACCCCACCGGCGGCGCGGTCACGCTGGTAAGCGATGAGCTTGTCGTTGACCAGGTTGTCGGTGGGCAGGCACGTGTCGTGGCCCGTGGACATGATGCGGTTCTTCAGCCGTTTGCCGCGAATCTGCAAGGCTTCGAACAGGTGGGGAAAGGCAGTTTGCATACGGGCGGCTCCGGTGCGGTGTTGTTCTTGTTTTGTTTATAAAAGTGTACCTAAAGTAAAAAATCAACTTGTTTTTTTACTTGTGCGCGGCTAGGTTTTCTTCACCCTCACTGGTGAGGGCGTGACCTCACAACAACAAGAAATCGGGCCCTTGGGCACCGGCAGGAGGAAACCTCGATGCATGCATTCCCTCGCAGAACCCACCTTTGCGCAGCGCTTCTGGCCCTTGGCTTGGGCAGTGCGCACGCTGCGCCGCAGATGGTCGTGGTCGGCTATGGCGGCGCCGGTCAGAAAGCCCAGGACGAGGCGATCTTCAAGCCTTTCAGTGCTCAGGACGGCAGCGCGTTGATCCAAAGCGAATACAACGGCGAAATGGCCCGCATTCAGGTCATGGCCGATACCGGCAACGTCGATTGGGACGTGGTGCAGATCGAGGGGCCCGACCTGATGCGCGGCTGTGAGGAGGGCATCTATGAGCGGCTGGACTGGCAGCGCCTGGGCAATGCTGCCGAGCTGATTCCGGATGCCGCGCAGGACTGCGGTTCTGCCGCCCTGGTGTGGAGCGTGGCGATTGCCTACGACCGCAACAAGCTGGCGCAGGCGCCGGCTTCATGGGCTGACTTCTGGGACGTCAGCAAGTACCCAGGCAAACGTGGCCTGCGCAAGCGTGCGGTGTACAACCTGGAGTTCGCCTTGCTGGCTGATGGGGTCAAGGTCGAGGACGTGTACACGATACTGTCAACGCCCGCCGGGGTTGACCGCGCGTTTGCCAAACTCACTGAGCTCAAGCCCTACATCCAGTGGTGGGACGCGGGTGCCCAGCCGGCCCAGTGGCTGACCGCCGGCGATGTGGTGATGACGTCTACCTACAGTGGCCGCATCGCGGTGGCGGCGCAGCAGGGCAGCCCGCTGGCATTGGTCTGGCCGGGCAGCCTGTATGGCATGGACTATTGGGCGATCATCAAGGGCTCGCGGCATGTCGACCAGGCCAAGCGGCTGATGGCCTATGCCAACCAGCCCGATACCCAGGTGCGTTACGTCGAGCAGATCCCCTATGGGCCGACCAACACCCAGGCAGCGGCCAGGCTCGCCCCGGGGCTGGCCGGCTGGGTGCCAACCTCGCCACAGAACCTGCAGGGGGCGCTGGCGATGAACGTGGAGTTCTGGGTCGACCATGGCGAAGAGCTGGAGCAGCGATTCAATGCCTGGGCTACGAAATAGCCTAGTGTTCACAGCTGCCTTTCTAACAGGACGAACGAGAAATGACCCTTACCGAACAGACCCTGCGTCAGGAGCTGGCGGCCTGCTACCGCCTGGTCGCTCACTTTCGCATGAGTGACCTGATCTTCACGCACATCTCGCTGCGCGTGCCTGGGCCGGAGCACCATTTTCTGATCAACCCCTACGGCTTGCTGTTCGACGAGATCACAGCCTCCAGCCTGGTGAAGATCGACTTGCATGGGCAGCCAGTCGAGGCGACCCCACACCCGGTCAACCCGGCCGGGTTCGTCATCCACAGTGCTATTCATGCGGCTCGCGAAGACGCCCACTGCGTGCTGCACACCCACACCCGGGCCGGGTGTGCGGTGGCGGCACTGGAATGTGGCCTGCTGCCGGTCAACCAGATGTCCATGGAGTTTCATGGCAAGGTTGCCTACCACGATTACGAAGGCATCGCCCTGGACCTGGATGAGCAACAGCGCTTGGTGGCCGACCTGGGTGACCGGCCGGTGATGATCCTGCGTAACCATGGGTTGCTGACCACCGGGCGTTCTGTCGCCGAAGCCTTCCTGCGCATGTACTACCTGGAAAAAGCCTGCGAGATCCAGTTGGCGGCGCAGAGTGCCGGGCAATTGATCCTGCCGCCGGCCGCCGTGTGTGAGCGTACCGAGCAGCAGTTCAATGCGCCACTGAAGGGCTTGAAGCAGGGCGAACTGTCGGACCCGGATGCAGTGGGGCTGGCGTGGGGCGCGCTACTGCGGATGCTGGAGCGGGTGGCCCCGGGTTACCGCGACTGATGGTTGAATGCCACGGCGTATGAAGACTGCAACAGTGACACTGTTGCGCAACCCTGCGCCCTAACTGTGCTGGTCCCTGGAAAAGGAATAGCCTTATGCTGTAACGAAATATGTCTAGAAAGCCTGAAGAAGGATGTCGCAATGCCGCTCAAGGACCTGCTGATCGCCCTGGTGGTGATTGTTGCGTGGGGAGTCAACTTCGTGGTCATCAAGGTCGGCCTGGATGGCCTGCCGCCGATGCTGCTGGGGGCGTTGCGCTTCTTGTTGGTGGCCTTCCCGGCGGTATTGCTGGTGAAGCGGCCCAAGCTACCGTGGCGCTGGCTGATCGCTTATGGCGCGACGATCTCCTTGGGGCAGTTCGCCTTCTTGTTCCAGGCCATGTACAGCGGTATGCCGCCGGGGTTGGCGTCGTTGATCCTGCAATCCCAGGCATTCTTCACCTTGGGTTTCGCTGCGTTGTTCCTGGGTGAGCGGTTGCGCCTTGCCAGCCTGCTGGGGCTGCTGGTGGCGGCCAGCGGGTTGGCGTTGATCGGCAGTGAAGACGGCGGCCATGTGCCTATGCTTGCGCTGCTGTTGACCCTGTGCGCGGGCGCGATGTGGGGCGTGGGCAACATCATCACGCGGCGTTTCGGGTCGGTCGACCTGGTGGCGCTGGTGATCTGGGGCGGGCTGATTCCACCGTTGCCATTCTTGGCTTTGTCGTGGTGGCTGGAAGGGCCTGAGCGCATCGGCCATGCCTTGGCCAACATCGGTTGGAACTCGGTACTGGCGTTAGCGTACTTGGCATTCGTCGCCACCATGCTCGGCTACAGCCTGTGGAGCAAGCTGTTGTCGCGCCACCCAGCGGGCAAGGTCGCGCCATTCTCGCTGCTGGTCCCCGTGATTGGCTTGAGCTCCTCGGCCTGGTTGCTGGGGGAACGCCTGACCGTGTTGCAGGGGTGGGGCGCGTTGCTGGTGATGGTCGGGCTGCTGGTGAATGTGTTTGGCGCGAAGATCGGCCAGCGGTTACGTGCGGCCAGCGCCTCCTGACGCCGGGCTGCCAGTGCTCTGTTAGAATTGGCGCTTTTCGCCAGGCCAACGGAGCACTTTCATGATCATCTCCACCACCAGCCAGCTCGAAGGCCGTCCGATTGCCGACTACCTGGGCGTCGTCAGTTCTGAGTCCGTGCAGGGCATCAACTTTGTGCGGGATTTCTTCGCGCGTTTCCGCGACTTCTTCGGTGGCCGTTCACAAACCCTGGAGAGCGCACTGCGCGAGGCCCGCGAACAGGCTACCGAAGAGTTGAAAGCGCGCGCTCGGCAGTTGAATGCTGATGCCGTAGTCGGTGTGGATTTCGAAATCAGCATGCCATCGGTGCAGGGTGGCATGGTCGTGGTGTTCGCCACCGGTACGGCAGTCCGCCTGAAGTAAGGCCATGTGCCACTGGTCGGGCGTAAAGCGTTTGGCCAGGCAGTCTGCAAATGACCAGCTAGTCTCACTTTTACCGGCCGCGTTCACCTAGGCAATCCATCTGCTTGCCGGCGCGACCACCACTGGAGGGAGACTGGGCATGAGCGAATCCTTTTTTGAAGACCTGAACGACGCATTCCCGATCAACAGCCAGGTGCGTTGCGGCCAGTCGGCATTCCGTCTGGGCTTCGCCAACATGACGCTGGATGATTCGGAACAGCTTCAGCCTGCACATCTGCAGCGCACCAAGAAGGGCCGCTTCATGCCGCGGGTTCCGCTGAAAAAGTGATCCCGCTCCAGCAACCCCGCCAAACGGCGGGGTTTTTATTGCCATTCGTTGACGCTGCTCATGGCATCGCTGGGTTGCGCTCGCCGGGCTTGCGAAGATGTGGTTTTCTGGCGCGGCATTTCAGCAAACGGAGATTGAACGCTCATGCGAGTCAGGGAAGAGACCTATTGGCAGTGGGCCGACGCTCAACTGCACAGCCGCAGCCACGATGAAGCACTCAGTGACGGCACCACGCTGGATGTGCAGGTGCGGTTGTCGCGCCTCGGCGCCACCCAGTTGTTCCTCGGTGTGTACGCCGGCAATGGCCGGGCAGTGCTGGAAGAGTATTACCCCTCACGCCCTGGCGAGACCATGACCCGTGCGCTGGTTTGGGGCGTCGAGCGGGCCCGGGCACTGGCTACCGGCGCCTTGCCGCTGCCAGCCATGGCGCAACCGCGTAGGCGCGCATGAAAAAGCCCGGCCTTTTGGGGCCGGGCTTGAGGGTGCGGGTAGCCACTCAGTTGAGCGGTTCGATCACCTTGACTGCCTGCCGCTCACGGGCGGCGGGCCATTCTTGTTGCAGGGTCTGCAGCACGCGGCCAACGAACTCGGTGTCGGCAGCGGCCTTCTTGCCAACGTAGCCTTGGCCACGGCGGTAGACCTTGAAGCGTGCACGCATGCTGGGCAGGTGCTCTTCGAATTCAGCTTCGATGGTGTTCGGTGGCAGGCGGTCGAGACGCACCTCACCGGTCTGGCTGACCCACAGCAGATGGTCGTCGAGGCTGTCCTTGCGCACGGCGAACAGCTGGGCCAATTGGTCGATTGTGGGATTGTTGTTCAAGTTCATCATAAAGCCCCCATTACCCATTCGTAGGTGATTTTCACAGTTGGCGCTACCACGGTGTAGCGCACTACCAAGGCTGCTACAGCAGCATCGCAACAGGGGCTTTCACACGCTGCCTTTTGGACAGTTCCCTCTCCACGGACGGCCTGCGTTACCGCGCAAGCCGTCTGGAACACCCTTGCCACCGCTCCCGATCGGGGAGACGACTCAATCATGCCCAAGCGCGATGAACGGCGTCAACAGTTTTGTAGTGAATATTTTTAGGCACTACATTTTTGTCATGTTGTTCGACAATCCAAGCGCTGGCCGGCGTAAAACCGGCCGCTGCCTTCACAGCCCCTCAAGAATCTGGAAGGCCGCACGCACGCGGGCTTCGTTCGGATAATTACGGTTGGCCAGCAACACCACGGCCATGTTTTTGGCAGGAATAAAAGCGGCGTACGCGCCAAAACCACTGGTTGCGCCGGTCTTGTTGTACCAGGCCTCACGCAGGGCAGGGCTGGCAGGGACGAGGCGGGTGGTGGCCTGAGGCTCACGGATCAGGCGAGGGCTGTTGCCATCGATCAAGGTGCCTAGCGCAACCGGATAAGGGTAATGCTCCCAGCCAAGGCCTTGGGTCATGGCGCCGACCTGGAAGTAGCCCTTATGGGTGATCGCGATGGCGTTTTGCAGTGCAGCGGGCAGGCCGTCTGGCTGCATCTGCAGGCGCACGTAGCGCAACATGTCGCTGGCGCTGGTCTTGATGCCATAGGCTTCATCGGCATAAGGGCCTGGGCTGACGCGTACCGGGCGGTCTTCTGCGTCGTAGCCTTGGGCATAAAGCCCTTGGGCGCTGGCGGGCACCTGCAGGTAGGTGTGTTTCAGGCCCAGTTGCACCAGCAGGCCCTGGCTCATCAGCTCCGCGAAGGGTCGCTGCTGCGCGCGTGCCGCCAAATCGCCGAACAGGCCCAGGCTTGGGTTGGAATAGCAGCGCTGGGTGCCCGGCGCGGCGCGAGGCTTCCAGTGGCGGAAGAAGTCCACCACCTGTTGCGGCGTCTGCACTTCATCGGGGAACTGCAACGGTAGGCAATCGGCGCTGTAGGCCCCCAGTTCCAGCACGCCGGCGTCTCCCAGTGGCACCCCGGCCAGTGCGGGCTGATAGCGTTTTGCCGGGGCCTGAAGGTCCAGTTTGCCTTCGGCGCTGGCCAGGGCAGCGAGGGTAGCCGTGTAGGTCTTGCTCAACGAGCCGACCTCGAACAGGGTGTCTTGGGTAACCGGCGTGCCCTCGGCCTTGCTGGCCACGCCATAGTTGAAATAGTGCGCCTGGCCGTGGGCGTACACCGCCACGGCCATGCCGGCGATGCCTTGCTCTTGCATCAGTGTGCGGATGAGGGGGTCGACGCGTGCTTGCAGCGTGTCGTCAGCCTGAGCGGCTGCGTGGCCCATGGCGAATGTGATGGCGGCAGCAAGTGCGGCCAGGCGAGGGAGCAACATGGGCAGGTCCTTTGTGGGGTTGTGTCCGTTCATCGACACCTGTGGGGGTTCCGGCGTTAGCGAAGAAAAGCCGCAGACCTTATCGTCTGCCCTTGCACAATGACAAGACGGAACCTGTGATGAAGTATTTGCGGATGTTATTCGACAATTTCACCCTGGCGCTGCTCGGGGTGGTGCTGATCGCCACCGTGCTGCCCTGCTCGGGTGACGGTGCAGTGTATTTTGGCTGGCTGACCAACCTGGCCATCGGCCTGCTGTTCTTCCTGCACGGCGCCAAGTTGTCGCGCGAAGCGATCATCGCCGGGGCCGGGCACTGGCGCCTGCACGCGTTGGTGTTCTCCTGCACCTTTGTACTGTTCCCCTTACTGGGGTTGGCGTTCAAGCCGCTGTTCGTGCCGCTGGTTGGCAATGAGCTGTACCTGGGCGTGCTGTACCTGTGTGCATTGCCGGCCACTGTGCAGTCAGCCATCGCGTTCACCTCCCTGGCCCGCGGCAACGTGCCGGCCGCCATTTGCAGCGCTGCCGCTTCGAGCCTGCTGGGCATCTTCCTCACGCCGCTGCTGGTGATGATGTTGCTGGGCGCCAGCGGTGACACCGGGTCGGGGCTGGATGCCGTACTGAAAATCACCCTGCAGCTGCTGGTGCCCTTCGTGGCCGGGCAGATCGCACGCCGCTGGATCGGCGCATGGGTCAAGCGCAACGCGCGCTGGCTCAAGGTCGTGGACCAGGGGTCGATCCTGCTGGTGGTGTACACCGCGTTCAGTGAAGCGGTGGTGACGGGCCTGTGGCACACGGTATCGCCACAGCACCTGGCGGGGCTGTTCGTGGTCTGCGGGATTTTGTTGGCGGTGGTGCTGTATGGCACCCGTTTCCTTGGCAAGGTGCTGGGCTTTGACCTTGAAGACCGCATCACCATTCTGTTCGCCGGTTCGAAGAAGAGCCTGGCGACCGGCGTGCCGATGGCTCAGGTGCTGTTCGTGGGCAGTGGCATTGGCGCGATGATTTTGCCGCTGATGCTGTTCCATCAGATCCAGTTGATGGTGTGCGCGGTGCTGGCGCAGCGTTATGCCAGCCGTGAGGATGTGGGTGAGAAGGCCACTGTATCGTCTTGATAGACAAGGGGTATAGGTAATGCTGACTGTGTGAGAGCGACTGTCTTGTGGTGCTTGTTCCGGCCTCTTCGCGGGCAAGCCGCTCCCACAGGTGACTGCGCAGGTTCGGACCTTGTTATCTTCATCAAATATCTACTAAGTCAGGTAGTTATGTATTGTTCTTGAGGTTCTTTGTCATATCACCGGGCCTGGCCGGAGCTGCGCGCTCTTAACGCCTTGGCAACCTCCGCCTCTATCTTGTAGGCCGGGCCTTCCAACTCATTGAAGTCACGCGTGTAGCGCCGGGCGAACTCATCGACGCCTAATGCCTGGTATTGCTGCACGTGCTTGAGCTCGTGCGCCCACAGCGCCACATTGTCTTCTGCATCGCTGGCGTGGCGGAAGATGATCGTGTCGATCAGTGTCACGGCATTCACATCGGGGTTTTGCAGCATCGCGTTGGCTGCGCTCATCTGCTGTTCATCGCCAACCCTGAAGCGCGCGGCATTGAGCACGGCAAAGTCATACCAGGGTTCGAGCTGGGCGCGGATGTGTAGCGGGATCGGCTCACTGCCGCTGGCGTTGGCTTCGTCACGGGCCTGGCGCAACGCGTAGGCCAGGCTGGTTGAGGCCATGGCTTCGACGTCCTTGAGGATCTGCCCGGCCTGGCCTGGGTCGACCGGCGCACAGAAACAGCCCATCAGGCAGACTTGGTACTGGCCCGGAGGGCAGGTCTGTTCAGCAAACACGGGCACGCTCAAAAACAAGCCAAGCAACAGGTTAACGGCTTTCATTCAAGGCCTTTTCGACGAAGCTGCGGCTGGCATCGAGTACTTCGGACTGCACGGCTTCGCTGGCGAGCATGCGCCCGATCAGCAGCGCACCGACGCACTGGCTGATCAACACCCAGGCCAGTTGTTCATCCTCCAGTGTTGTGCTCCAGGCTTTGTGCAGCTCGACCAGCCAATGTTCGGCCACCTCACGCACCGGTTGATCTGCCCGGGCGATTTCCACCCCAAGCGGCGGCAAGGGGCAGCCCTCTTCGGCATTGTGCAGGTGGGCCAGGCTCAGGTACTGCTGCAGGCAACGGCCAAGGCGCTCGCGGCTGGCACCTTGGCTGGCCAGGCGCGCCAGCGGGCTGTTGCACAGTTCCTGGCGAACGACTTCGGTGAACAGGTCATCTTTGGAAGGGAAGTGATTGTAAAAGGCACCTCCGGTTAGCCCGATGGCTTTCATCAGCCCGGCTATGCCAGTGCTGGTGAAACCGCCGCGTTTGGCCAGTGCACCGCTGGTGGCCAGCAGCTTTTCGCGGGTTTGTTGCTTGTGGTCGCTGGTATAGCGCATTCAATTGCCTCTGCGCGCTTGGCTTGACGATGGGGGTGATCATAACATAGCGTTCGTTTACTAAACGATCATTCACCAAAGGGGCGCACATGACTCAACCACAAAAAGTAGTGCTGGTGATCGGCGCAGGGGATGCCACGGGGGGCGAGATCGCCAAGCGCTTCGCGCGGGAGGGCTACGTGGCCTGCGTCACTCGCCGTCAGGCGGACAAGCTGCAACCGCTGCTGGACGAGATCCGCGCCGAAGGTGGCCAGGCTCATGGCTTTGGCTCCGATGCGCGTAAGGAGGAAGAGGTGGCCGCGCTGGTTGAAACCATCGAGCGCGATATCGGCCCAATCGAGGCGTTTGTCTTCAATATCGGCGCCAATGTGCCTTGCAGCATTCTCGACGAAACGCCGCGCAAATACTTCAAGATTTGGGAGATGGCCTGTTTTGCCGGGTTTCTGACAGCGCAGGCGGTGGCTCGGCGCATGGTGGTGCGTGAGCGCGGCACGATTCTGTTCACAGGCGCTACTGCAGGTACCCGTGGCGCTGCTGGCTTTGCCGCATTCGCCGGTGCCAAGCACGGCTTGCGGGCGTTGGCCCAGAGCATGGCGCGTGAGCTGGGGCCGCGCAATATCCATGTCGCCCATGTAGTGGTGGATGGGGCAATCGATACCGCGTTCATCCGCGACAGTTTCCCCGAGCGCTACGCCCTCAAGGACCAGGATGGCATTCTCGCCCCGGCCCATATTGCCGACAGCTATTGGTTCCTCCACGCCCAACCGCGAGATGCCTGGACATTCGAACTGGACCTGCGCCCCTGGATGGAACGCTGGTAAGCCCCCTCATCGACCAAGGACCGTACCCATGACCAAGACCGTCGAATTCCTCTTTGACCTCGGCAGCCCCGCCAGTTACCTGGCGTGGACCCAGCTGCCGGGTATCTGTGACCGCCATGGCGCGGCGCTGCATTATCGGCCCATGCTGTTGGGTGGGGTATTCCAGGCCACCGGCAATGCCTCGCCGGCAATGATCCCAGCCAAGGGCCGCTACATGTTTACCGACCTTGCACGCTTCGCAGCGCGCTATGGTGTGCCGTTTGGGCTTCCACCGGGCTTCCCGATGAATACCCTGATGCTGATGCGCGGTGTAATCGGCACACAGTTGCAAGCACCGGAGCGCTTCGAGGCACTGTTGCGGGCATTGTTCAACGGCCTGTGGGCCGAGCGACGCAACCTGGGTGACGCGGCGGTGTTGCAGCAGACGCTGGAACAGGCCGGCTTTGACCCTGCCGCGCTCACTGCCCTGGCAAGCGACGCGCAGGTGAAGGCGGCCCTGAAGCAGGCGACGGAGGAAGCCGTTGCGCGCGGTGTATTTGGTGCGCCGACCTGCTTTGTCGGTGATGAGATGTTCTTTGGGCAAGACCGCCTGGATTTTGTCGAGGACGCGCTGCGTCAACCGGCCAGGCGTGCTTCCAGCTGAGTGCGTTCCCACAGGCTGAGCAGGTCGGTGGGATTGGTGCCGTAGCGGTGCCAGTCTTCAAGGCCGGCCTGATCACCGTTGGGGGCCACGCACTGGACGCATTGAGCAAGGCCTTCTGCATCCACGGCCAAGGTCAACTGCCAGCCTTCGATCAGCACATCGACCAGCCCTTCGGCGCGCTGGGCGGTGATGTGCACGGGGTGGACGCCCAGGGCTGCGTCACGCAAGCGCTGATACGCGGCCCGTGTGTTCACGGTGCCTGGGCGGTTCACGGTCAGAAGTTCGCCGGCGTGTTGGCGCTGATGATTTCGGCCTCATCCTGGCCAATGTTCTTGAAGCTGTGCGGCAGGGTAGTGGGGATGTAGTAGCCATCACCCGAATTGAGCACGCTGACTTGGCCATCGACCCACAATTCGACGGTGCCGCGGGTGACCAGGCCGCACTCTTCGCCTTCTGCATGCACGATCGGCTCGCCCGAATCGGCGCCGGGTGCGTACAGTTCACGCAGCATGCGCATCTGACGGGCCTCGACACTGGCACCTACCAACAGCATGCGCAGGCCGTTACGGCCCAAGTCTGGCTGCTCGCTGGCGCGGAACACGAAGCGCTCTTCCCGCACCGGCTCGTCGAAGCTGAAAAACTCCGCCAAGCTCATCGGGATCCCTTCGAGCAGTTTTTTCAGGGAGCTGACCGAAGGGCTGACGCGGTTCTGTTCGATCTGCGAGATCGTCGAGTTGGTCAGCCCGCTGCGGCGGGCCAGTTCCCGTTGGGAGAGGTTGTTGCGTTCACGCACCAGTTTGAGTCGCGTCCCCGTGTCCATAGCCGCCTTGTAATCAGAGGTGTCAAAAATAATGAGCGACGCATTAAAACACACTCTGCACGCTTGCGCGCTGTGCTTATCAGGCACGCGGTTCGCGTGGCATCGGCCATAGCCCGACCAGCAGCAACAGCGCGGCTACCGCCAGGAACGGCAAGCGCGGGTCAAGGGCATACACCAGGGTGCCGGCCAGTGGCCCGATCACCGCGCCCATGCCTTGGGCGGCGCCGATCGAGCCCGCTGTGGCGCCTTGTTCCGAGGCCTGCATGGCATTGGCCGCTAGCGCCGAAAACGCCGGGAACACAAAGCCCATGCCGGCCGCAGCGACGAAGAAGCACGCCCACAGCCAGGGCGCGGTGGTCGCCAGCGCACCGCAGGCAAAGCCCACGGCCGACACGCTGGCGCCCACCCGGATCATCTTCAGCGGCGGCCATTCCAGTTGGCGCAGCACCACTTGGGCCAGGATCAGCGCCACACCGACCGTGGTCAGGGCAATGCCGGCGACCTGAGCCGCGTCCGCCGGGCCCAACTGCAAGCGGTCCAGGGCGAAGAACCCGACAATGATCTGTGACACGGTGACGCTGAGCATGGCGCTGAAGGCCACCAGCAAAGGCCGGCGCAGCCGGGGGTCGCTCAGTTGCACAGGGCTGGGCGCATGGGTGTGCGCCAGCGCTTGTGGCTTGAGTGTGAACAGCAACACGAAGAACGCGGTGGCCGGCAGCAGCGACATGAGGTGGAACGGCAGGCTCAGGCTGTAGCGCGCGAGCAGGGCGGCCAGTGCCGGGCCCAGCACCAGGCCGACCGCGTTTGCCGCGCCCAGTGAGGCCATGGCGCGGGCTCGGCGCTGCGGTTCGACATGGTCGGCGATCAGTGCATTGCAAGCCACTGGAATGGCGGCGTAGAAGGCGCCGATGCAGCCGCGTGCGAGCATGAGGCCGATAAAGGCCAGGGTTGCGCCCGGCATCCAGCGCAGCGCGCCTTCGACGAACACGCACAACAGCCAGTAGGCCACGGTGAAGCCTGCGCTTCCCAGCAGCAGCACGCGGCGGCGGCCAAGCCGGTCAGCGGCGCGGCCCCACGGGCGTGCCAGCAGCACCCAGACCACCCCGGCGACGGTAACAGCGGCACCGGCCTGCCAGGTGGCCATGCCGAGCTGGCGAGCGATTGGGCCTATCAGGGCAACGAAGGCCATCATCGACATGGTGCAGGCCATGTTGGCCAGCAGCAGTGGGCGTAAGTCCAGCGTGCTGGCAGGCACGAGAGTGGCAGGATCCTTTGCGACGTTCATGGGCAGTCCAGAGAAGTTCAGCGATAAGTGCGCCGATCTTAGTAAGCATTATTATCGATTGTCGAACACCCTGAACTGCACCGACTTATTCGCTGCGACGCAGAGGGCCAGGCCACATGCTACGCAAGACGCCGTCGCGGCGCACCAAAGCGTGCATCAGCGCTGCGCCCAGGTGCACCAGGATCGTCGCGAACAGCAGGTAGCCAGCCCAGCCGTGGGCTTGTCGCAGCACGGCATACAGCTGCAGGTCGTGGGGGGCGATTGCCGGCAATTGCAGGGGCCGCGGGTAGCCGCCGGCCGATAGCATGGCCCAGCCCAGCAGTGGCATGGCTAGCATCAGGCCATAGAGCAGCACATGCGAGGCACCGGCGGCGAACCGCTGCAGCGGTGGCAGGTCGCGTGGCAGCGGTGGGTGTGGCAAGGCTAAACGCAGGCCGATACGCAACACCACCAGTACCAGCAAGGCCAGGCCCGTGGCCTTGTGCAGGCTGAGCAATACGGGGTGGCGCAGTGACAGGTCGCTGACCATGCTCACACCAATGAACAGCATGGCCACAATCAACACCGCCATCAGCCAGTGCAGCAGGCGGGCGAGGGGGTGGAAGGCTTCAGGTTTCATGGGCGGGCTCCAGTGCCGAGCGATTCACGGCTGCGGCGGTTGAACGATTCCGAATAGGCGGCGGATCGGGCGGCCAGAATCGGGTCGGCAGACGCTTCGATGCCGTGGGGCAGGATCAGCGGGTCGAAATTAAGGTCGCGACAAGCACCTTGCTCAGGCGCGTCGACCTGTTCGAGCACAAGCGTGCCGGCGTCTACGCTGCGCCGTTGCGCAGGCCATGGGCTGGCCGGGTTGTCCACGGCGTCGCCAGGCTCGGCCAGGACCAGGCGCAGGGTCCAGCGCAGCGGCCCTTGGGCCAGGCGCTGTTGCAGGTCGTGCTGCAAGTATTGTTTGTCGTCAACCTGGCCTGGCAGGGCGGTGAACGGGGTTTGCGGCTCCAGTTGCCAACGTACCGGCTGGGCCGCGCCGGCGGCGTCGATCAGGCGGAAGGCATTGATGCTGTGATACTGGGTACTGGCGAAACTGTTGCTTGGCTTGTAGCTCGCCGCCCACTGGCGGAACGCCGCGCTTTCGGGGTGGGCGGCAAAAAACGCTTGTTGCCTGGCCGGGTCCGGTTTGCCAGTGGCAGGGTCTGGCGTACTGGCCAGGACTTGTTCATAGAACGCCTGCGGCGTACCCACCGCCAGCACCGGCGGGTTGTTCATGCCGGTACGCCAGACTTGCCCATCGTCAGTGCTGAGCTGAAGCGCCAGGCTGCGCACCGGGATTGCCGTGTCCGGCGCGAACGGGTTGGCGCCGCCAATGGCAAAACGGCCGATAACCGGCACGCGTTCCTGGCTGAACACGCGGGCCGTGGACAGGCTGGCAGCCTGCCCGCTGGCCTGGAAGTAGCCCGAGACACAGAGGCCTTTTGCGTGGTTCTTGCGGTAGCCTGGGTAGTGCCCGGCCTGGGCCTCGAAGGTGTCGATGATGCGCTTTGGCGTCAGTTCAGGTGCGCCGATCCAGCCGGCGGCATAGGCAAAGCCTGCGCCGGCAGCCAGCATGACAGCGCCGATGGCCGCCAGGCGCAGGGCCTTGGCGGGGCCGTGCAAAGGTGAGTTCATGATCATCGTCCGGTTCTGTGAAGGTGCCGGTACGACGCTGCAGGGAAAAACTTATTCCCTCGGCGGGAATAGATTTTGTAACCGGGCGTCTGCCTCTTACACTGACAACCCCAGAGGCCGGGACATAGCCATGCACGATCTGGACGAACACCAGTGGCGCGAGCTGCTGGCACGTTTGCGCCGCTTTGCCTTGTGGTTGACGCGCGAACCGGGCAGCGCCGACGACCTGGTGCAGGCCACCGTCGAGCGAGCCTTGAGTCGCCAGGGCCAGCAACGTGAAGCTGAGGCGCTGCGCGCCTGGCTGTTCACCATCCTTTATCGGCTGTTTCTTGACGGCAAACGCCGCGACCGCCTGCATGCCCGTTGGCTGTCCTGGTTCGGCCGCGCCGAGGTGGAAAGCGAGCCCGTTGGCGGCAATATCGAAGACATCGTGCTGGCCCAGGCCGACCTGCGTGCCTTTGCTCGGCTGTCGGCGGAGCAGCGTGCTTTGCTGCTGCTGGTGAGCATCGAAGGTTTGAGTTACAAAGAGGCCGCCCAGGCCTTGGGCATCCCTATCGGTACCGTGATGTCGCGCTTGTCGCGCGCCCGCAATGCCTTGCGCGAACTGACCGAGGGCAACCCTCAACCCCCGGCCTTGCGGAGACTGAAATGACACGCCTGATCCCCACAGAAGATGAGTTGCATGCCTACATCGATGAGCGCCTGACGCCTGCCCGCCGGGCAGAGGTAAAGGTTTGGCTGGCGGCCAACCCGCAGGAAGCGGCGCGGGTCGAGGGCTGGCGCAGCGATGCGCGGCGGCTGCGTGTGGCGCTCGCCGGCCTGGGTGAGCAGCCGGGGGGTGCGCAGCTAGATCTGGGCCAATTAAGGCAGCGGCTGCGCCAGCGTCGTCAACGGCGTTGGGCATCGGCGGCAGTGCTCGTGCTGGCGATTGGTGTGGGTGGTTTGGGCGGTTGGCAGGCGCGGGATGCGATGTTGGCCAGGGTCGATCTGCCCATGGCCGATGCGGTCCAGGCTCATCGGCTGTTTGCCGGTAGCGAGGCGCTGGATATCCAGGCCAGCGACCCGACTCAATTGCGTGACTGGTTGGGGCGCCATTTTAGCCGGGTAGGCCAGTTGCCGGACCTGGCGGGTTACGGTTTCAGGCCGGTGGGCGCGCGGTTGCTCAGCAACGAGCAAGGGCCTGCGGCGCTCCTGGTGTTTCAGGATGGCAAAGGGGAACGCATCAGCCTGTTTCTGCGCTCGCCGGGTGAGCGTTATGAACGCATGCCCGAGGGGCAGCGGGTTGATGGGCAACTGGAGGCACGGTACTGGTCGCATGGGGCGTATAACTTTGCGTTGGTCAGTGCGGCGGACGATACGCGTGGGGCGGGGGTAGGGGAGGCGTTGCGGTTGGGGTTGTAGGGTGATGGTGATGATTTGGTTGAGTGGGTGTGGGCAGCCAGGTGTAGGGCATTGGATTTACAGCGCCTGTGAGATCGAGCGCCGCCCGCGCGGCGCTCGATCCCACAGGCGCTATAACTCCAATGCCTTACACCTGACCAGGGTCAGCTCAACTCCAGCCAGATCGGTGCATGGTCCGACGGCTTTTCCATCCCGCGCAACTCATAATCCACACCCGCCGCCTTGATCCGCGGCACCAGGTGCTGCGACGCCATGATCAGGTCGATGCGCAGGCCACGCTTGGGTTCATCCTCGAAACCGCGGCTGCGGTAGTCGAACCAGCTGAAGCGGTCGGCCACGTCCGGGTGCAGGTGGCGGAAACTGTCGACCAGGCCCCAGCCTTTAAGGCGCTCCATCCATTCGCGCTCTTCCGGCAGGAAGCTGCATTTACCGGTCTTGAGCCAACGTTTGGCGTTGTCCGGGCCGATGCCGATGTCGCAGTCCTGGGGCGAGATGTTCATATCGCCCATCACCAGCACCGGCTGGTCGTTGCGGAACTGGTTTTCGAGCAGGGCTTGCAGGTCGCTGTAGAAGCGCTGCTTGGCCGGGAATTTGGTGGGGTGGTCGCGGCTTTCACCCTGGGGGAAGTAGCCGTTCATGATGGTGATCGGGTTGCCGTCGGCATCGGCGAAGGTGCCCCAGATGAAGCGGCGCTGGGCGTCTTCCTCATCGGTGGCAAAACCCTTGTGCAGGCTCAGCGGTGCCTGGCGCGACAGCAAGGCGACGCCATAGTGGCCTTTCTGGCCGTGGTAATGCACGTGGTAGCCCAGTGCCTGGACATCGGCCAGAGGGAACTGATCGTCGCTGACCTTGGTTTCCTGCAGGCCGATCACGTCAGGCTGATGCTTGTCGATCAGCGCCGCCAGTTGATGCGGGCGAGCTCGCAGGCCGTTGATGTTGAAACAGACGATCTTCATGGAAAGACAATCCCGGTAAAAGCCGCGATGCTAGCCGACATCGCGCGTCATCACCAGCATGGCGGGTTCGGGGTGCTGCTGCTAACGTGCTGTAGGGGCTGAACGATGCGCGGTGGAGCACACTCCAAGGCATTGCAAGCCCATTCCAGGAGGACTGCCCGCAATGCCCGAAACCACTGCCACGCCGGCGCGTATCTGCCAACTTGACGACGGCTACAGCCGTGAGGCGCGTTCGCTGCTGTACAACGCCTACCGCCATGAACCTACCTTTGCTTACATTTTCGAGGCGCAGCGCCCAGGCTATGAGCGCCGCCTGCGCGTGATGGTGCGTGAATGGGTCCGCCAGCACTTTTACCTGCAACTGCCGGCCATTGGCCTGTTGCTGGATGACCGCTTGATTGCCCTGGCCCTGATCGTGCCGCCGCTGCGCAGGCTGGGGGTGGCCGACAGTTGGGCCTGGCGTTTGCGCATGATGCTGGGTACCGGCCTGCGCTGCACGCGACGCTACATGGACTACCAGGCGGCATTGGCCAGCTGCTTGCCTACAGACCAAGTGCACGTCTTGCCTCTACTGGGCGTGCACCCGCAATTTCAGGGGCGCCAGTACGGTGAGCAATTGTTACAAGCTGTGCATGACTGGTGCGCGGAAGACCCCAGCACCCAGGGCGTCGTGCTGGACACCGGCAATGAGCACTACCTGGCTTTTTACCAGCGTCAGGGTTATGAGGAAATTGGCGAGGTTGCCGTAGGGCCGATCCGAGAAAGGGTGTTCTTCCATCCCAACCCCGTGTCTTCAACTTCCGCTTTTGCCTGACAAGCCGCCAGACGGCTCCCTTGAGCGCCCGGCTCTGGTAGCATGCCCCGCATGACGTATTCAGGAAGATTAACCTGGGGCCTGGTTTTCTGGGTCGCCAGTTTCGCAGCATGGGGCCAGAGCGAGTTGCTGGTGAAGGTAAAACCAGCCAACAAAGCGCTCAAGGCCAATGTCGAAGGCTATATCGGCAACTTGGGTGACCGCGATGAAGAAGCGCTGCTGCGCTTCAGTCGCGGGGCTCAGGAGCAGGCGCGCAAAGCCGCGCAGGCACTTGGCTACTATCAAGCCCAGATCGATACCGAGGTCAAGCCTCCCGCCAAAGCCGACCAAGCCCCACAATTGATAATCCAGATAGCCCCCGGCGAGCCTGTGCGCCTGCGCAACGTGACGGTGCGCATCGAAGGGCCTGCCAGTGAGATGAAGGCGTTTCGGGTGCCCGACAGCAAGGCACTGCGCGCTGGCGAGCAGCTTAACCATGGGCTTTACGAAGATGCCAAACGGCTGATCCAGAACCAGGCTTCACGCTATGGCTTCTTCGCCGGCCGCTTCAGCCGTCAACGCCTGGCGGTCGACCCCCAGGCCGGCGTGGCCGACATCGAACTGGTCTACCAAAGCGGCCCTCGCTACCGCCTGGGCGCGGTCAAGTTTGGTGGTGATACACCGCTGGATGAAGACCTGCTGCAGCGCATGGTCTCGTTCAAGCCAGGCACGCCCTATGACTCCGAGCTGATTGCCGAACTCAACAACGACCTGCAATCGAGTGGCTACTTTGAAGGTGTGCGGGTAGACGCCGCGCCGACTGCCGCCGTGGGCGAGGACATCCCGGTGGAGGTCCGCCTGGAAACCCGCAAACCACGCACCATGGGCCTGGGCTTGGGCTTCTCGACTGACGTCGGCCCCCGTGGCAAGGCCAACTGGACGCGACACTGGGTCAACCCTCAGGGCCACAGCTACGGCTGGGAAACCGAACTGTCGGCACCTCGGCAGAACGTCGGCCTGTGGTATGACGTGCCGCTCGACCCGCCGCTGACCGACAAACTGCGCTTTGCCGGTGGTTACCAGAACGAGGAACTCGCCGGTACCGACACCCTCAGCAAGCTGCTCACCGTCGGGCCAGAATGGCACAGCAAGTTGCCCAGTGGCTGGCAGCGGGTCATCTCGCTCAAGTACCAGCGTGAAGAGTACCGCCTAGGCGATGACTCGGGGCTGAGCAACTTGCTGATGCCGGGCGTCAGCTTCTCGTACCTGCGCAGCGACAACCGCATTGACCCGCACAATGGCTACCGCCTGCAGTTCGATACCCAGGTGGCGAAGGAAGGCCTGGTCTCCGACACCAACCTGCTGCACGGCAACGTGCTGCTCAAGGGCCTGACCACGCTTGGCCATAACCATCGCTTCCTCGGCCGGGTGCAATTTGGCGGCAGCGCCACCAACGGCTACAAGAACAACATCCCGCCATCGCTGCGCTTCTTCGCCGGTGGCGACCAGAGCGTGCGTGGCTATGACTACCAGACCTTGTCGCCGAAAAACAGCGACGGCGACCGCATCGGTGGCCGCTACCTGGTGGCTGGCAGCGTCGAGTACCAGTACTCACTGACTGAAAAGTGGCGCGTGGCAACCTTTGTCGATCAGGGCAACTCGTTCAACACCTTCGAGCTGCCAAGCCTGAAGACCGGGGTGGGCATTGGTGTGCGTTGGGTTTCACCGGTTGGGCCACTGCGCCTGGACCTGGCCAAGGCCCTCGATGACGAGGGCGGTATTCGCCTGCACTTCTCCATGGGGCCTGAGCTGTGACACGTGTGTTCAAATTCGTACTGCTGGGCGTGCTCGGCGGGGTAGTGGCCGTGGGCCTGGCGCTGGGCGTGCTGGTGGGGACCGAAAGCGGCAGCCGCTGGGCACTGGCCAGGGTGCCGGGTTTGCAGGTCGCTGACTTCCAAGGGCGCTTGGCGGGCAGTTGGCAAGCCAGCCAGCTGAGCTGGGTTGAGGGCGGTAACCGGGTCGAGGTGCAGGCCCCGCTGTTGACGTGGTCGCCCGCGTGCCTGCTGCGTGCCACCTTGTGTATCGATCAACTGCAGGCGCAGCGCATCGACATGGCGTTTGCACCCAGCGATGCACCGGCTGAAAGCGGCCCGCTGCAACTCCCGGCCCTGCGCTTGCCGGTCGCCATCGAACTGGGCGAGGTCAAGATCGGCCAACTGCGACTCGACGGCAGCGACCTGTTGGGTGATGTGCAACTGGCCGCCCACTGGACCCAAACGGGCATGCGCATCGACCGCCTGCATCTGCAGCGCGATGATCTGCGCCTGGACCTGCAAGGCGACCTGCAACCTGAGGGCGATTGGCCGCTGCAGCTGCAAGGGCAAGTTCAGCTGCCTTCGGTAGAGGGTAAAAGCTGGCAACTGGCGTTGACCGCGCAAGGCGAGTTGCAGAAAACCCTCACACTCCAAGGCACCAGCTCGGGTTACCTCGATGCACGGCTGAGCGGTGAGCTACAAGCGTTGGCCGAGCACCTGCCGGCAACGCTGCAGATCCGCTCCGACGCTTTCAAACCAACCGGGTCGCTGCCAGATACCCTGCAGTTCAATCAGCTTGAGCTCAATGCCAAAGGTGATTTGCTCAAGGGCTATAAATTGTCGGGCTCGGCCAGTTTGCCGGCTGAGCAGTCACCGATTGCCTTGGTCCTGTCCGGGCGGGTGGATAGCAAAGGGGCCAAGGTCGATGCCCTGGACCTCAACGCCAGCGATAACCAGCGGCTGAAGCTGCAGGCCAGTGCCGACTGGCAACAGGGCCTGACTGCCGATGCCCAGCTCGATTGGCTGGACTTCCCGTGGTTGCGCCTGTACCCGCTGGAGACGCCGCCTGACGTGACGCTCAAGCAATTCAATGCCCAGGTGCACTACCGCGATGGCAATTATCAAGGCACCTTCAAAGGTGATCTTGACGGCCCGGCGGGGGCGTTTTCCCTGGCCAGCCCGTTCGAAGGTGATTTGAACCAGGTGAAACTGCCGCAGCTGGCGCTCAGCGCTGGGCAAGGCAAGGCCGAAGGCCGCGTCGCGGTGCGCTTCGCCGATACGCTGGCGTGGGATGTCGACTTGCAGCTCTCGGCGCTCGACCCCGCGTATTGGCTTGCCGAACTGCCCGGCACCCTGGCCGGGCCGCTGCGCAGCAAAGGTGAAATGAAGGGGGATGCACTCAAGCTCGATGCCCAGCTCGACCTTAAAGGCCGCCTGCGCGGGCAGCCGGCAGTGCTCAAGGTCGAAGCCCAAGGGGCTGGGGAAAGCTGGACACTCGGAGCCCTGGCTATCCAGCTGGGTGATAACCGCATCAATGGCAGTGGCAGCCTGCAACAGCGGCTGGCCGGGCGCGTGGATCTCGACTTGCCGCGTTTGGGGCAGCTATGGCCGAGGCTGCAAGGGCAAGTCAAGGGCCGGCTGGACGTCGCCGGGACCTTGAAGGCGCCCCAAGGTACGCTCACTTTGCAGGGCCAACAGCTGGCGCAGGCCGAAAACCGTATTCAGCGGCTGGACCTGGACGCACGCCTGGACAGCGCCCAACGTGGTGTGATCGACCTCAAGGCCGGCGGCATCCAACTCGGTGACACGGCACTGGGTACCTTGCAGGCCAATGGCAAAGGCCACATTCGCCAGCAAGCTCTGACCCTGGCGCTCGACGGCCCGCAGCTGAAGCTGGACCTGGGCCTGGACGGCCAGTTGAACAAAGGCGATTGGCGTGGTCGCCTTGCCAGTGGCCGAATACAGGCCGGAGGCCAGGATTGGCAGTTGCAGGCGCCGGCACGCCTGCAGCGATTGGCCAGCGGCCAGCTGGATTTTGGCGCCCACTGCTGGCGTTCCGGCCAGGCCAGCCTGTGTGGTGATGACCAGCGCCTGGCGCCTGAGCCGCGCTTGCGCTACCACCTTAAACAGTTCCCGCTGGACAGCCTGGCCCAGTGGCTGCCAAAGGATTTTGCCTGGCAGGGCCTGCTGAATGCCGACGTCAATTTGGATATCCCGGCCAGCGGCCCCAAGGGCAGCATTGTTGTGGACGCCAGTGGCGGCACCTTGCGCGTGCGCGACAAGGGGCGCTGGATCGATTTCCCTTATCAGGCGCTGCGCCTGGACAGCACCCTGGCACCTCGCCGCATCGACACCCGCTTGAATTTCCGGGGTGAGCGCCTGGGCGAACTGAGCCTGAATGCCCGCCTCGACCCGTTGGGCAAGAACAAGCCATTGTCGGGCGATTTCCGCCTGGCGGGCCTGGACCTGTCGGTCGCCCGACCGTTCGTGCCCATGGTCGAACGCCTGGCCGGGCAGTTGAATGGCAGCGGAAATTTGTCGGGTACGCTGCTGGCACCGCAGGTCAACGGCAACCTGGTACTGAGCCAGGGCGAGGTCAGTGGTGCCGAACTGCCGGTTAGCCTCCAAGACCTCTCGCTGCAGGCTACGATCGCGGGTGAACAGGTCCAGCTCAACGGCGGTTGGCGCAGTGGCGAAGCGGGGCGCGGGCAACTGTCCGGTAATCTGACTTGGGGCCAGGCCTTGGGCATGGACCTGCGTTTGCAGGGGCAACAATTGCCGGTGACGGTCGAGCCCTATGCGACGCTGGAAGTCGCCCCGGACCTGAACCTGCGCCTGGTCGACGACAAGCTGGCGATAACCGGCAAGGTGCAGGTGCCCAAAGGCAAGATCACGGTGCGCGAGCTGCCGCCCTCGACGGTGAAGGTGTCTGATGACACCGTCATCGTTGGCCATCAGACCGAAGAGGGCAAGCCGCCCATGGCGATGGCCATGGACATCGATGTCGATGTCGGGCGCGAAAAGCTGTCGTTCAAAGGCTTTGGCCTCACGGCCAACCTGTTGGGCCACGTGCATATCGGTGACAACCTCGATACCCGCGGTGAACTGAGCCTGGCCGATGGTCGTTACCGCGCCTACGGGCAGCGCCTGACCATACGCCGGGCGCGCTTGCTGTTTGCCGGCCCGCTCGACCAGCCGTACCTGGACATCGAAGCGATTCGCAAAGTCGATGACGTGATTGCCGGTATTCGCTTGAGCGGCAGTGCCGAGCAGCCCACCACGCAGGTGTTCTCCGAACCTGCCATGAGCCAGGAGCAGGCGCTGTCGTACCTGGTGCTGGGTCGCCCTTTGGGCACGTCGGGTGAGGACAACAACATGCTCGCCGAGGCCGCGTTGGGCTTGGGCTTGGCAGGCAGTGCCGGCATTACCGGCAGCTTGGCATCGAGCTTGGGTATCGATGACTTCCAGTTGGATACCGAGGGCTCGGGTAACACCACCAGTGTGGTCGCCAGCGGCAACCTGACCGAGAAGCTGAGCTTGCGTTACGGGGTGGGGGTGTTCGAACCGGCCAACACCATCGCGTTGCGCTACAAGTTGAGCCGGATGGTGTACCTTGAGGCGGCTAGCGGGTTGGCGAGCTCGCTGGATATCTTCTACAAACGGGACTTCTGATCGCCGCGGTCAACGGACCGTGGCAGCCTCGACGAACTCATTGGTATCGGGTGTGGGCGGGGGTGTGGGTTTGGCTATGCGCACGGGTGTGATCAGGCTGGTGTATTCCTCGATCAGCCGGTTAAGCGCTTCAGGCGGCTCACTGGCCTGGAACTGCATGCGGATCTGCACCTCGTCAGGGTCGCGACTGTCGCCCTGACGGCCCTGGCCACCAATGGTCACCTTGAAACTGGCGGCGTTCGTCTCGCTGGCCGCCAGCAGCGCTTGCTGCGCCTCGGTGCCCTTGACGCGGACCGACAGGTCAACCTGCATGCGCTCAAGTGCCAGGCCCTTGGGCGACACTAGCGCAAACAAGGGCACACGCATGATGTGCTGCTCATCCATGGCGATTTCGACCATCTTGGCTTTCATGGGCGCACCCAGTGCTTCGGTGTCGCAGTCGAAGAATTGATCGAACAGATTGATGTACTGCTGAGCTATCAGGCTGTTGGTGGCACTGGCGGCTTCTTGCAGACCGCGTGTGATCTCGCGCAGGTCGATGGATGTCATGGGGGCGGGGGACTTGTCCAAATGTTCGGCTCCTGGGTCCAGGGGGTGCCCCCTGTTGCGAGGGGGCGATCGTTACCGACTTCAGTTAGCAGCAGGTGCCCCAGGCGTTGCTTTGCTGCCGTTCGCGAGGCCGTTGAGGGTGTCGGCTTGCGAGATCATGTCCGGGCTATTCAGCTTTGCGGACTTGACGACAGTGGGTTTGGTGGCGGCCTCGGTCAGGAAATCGATGACCCTCATCATCGCTTCAGGCGGGTCTTGGCGCTTCAGTATCGTATTGAAGGCATAGCGGGCACGGGTGTCAGTCTTGCGGGTTTGCGTGGACTTGTGGCTGATGCTGCCCTTGACGTTGAGCTTGAATGGCCCCCAACCCAGTGACCCGGTTGCAGTTGCGGCCAGGTTTTTGTCGGTCACGTCTTCCGACATCTGGTTGATGGTCAGTTCGAACTCGACACTACCTTCCTCAATGGCGATGTTCGGGTGGGTGATCGCCGCTACCAGCGGCACTTTCATGGTTTTGCTGACGACGCCTTGGTACTCACCCTGTTGATCGACGATGGTTTCGTCGTAGTCGAATTGGATGGCGACCGCCTTGCCTTCCTGAACGCACACTTGCATCAGGAAGTCGGCGTACGACTTGCTCGCGGTAATTTGTGCCTGAACCATGGCTTGCAGGGGGCCTGCGATCATGCGGTCCATCGGCAAGGCATTGATGACGGATCCGATGAGGCTGTTGTCTAGGGACATAGCTGGATTCTCTTTTTAATGGGTGCTGCAAACCTAGCCGTCAGTGGCGACCATTAGGGTTATCGCCTAGTGAACATAGGGGGTCCTGTCGGCGGATATTGCCGATCTGCCGCAGGCTCAGGCCGTACTTGTCGGCCAGCAGGCTGCGTGACAAGCCCTCGGCGCTTTCCTGCTGGATCTGCAGGTTGCGCAACTGGCGCATGAAGTGGTCGGCCTTGGGGATTTCCAGGGCCACGCCAGCGAAGCGCTTGATCAGCGCATCGAGCGCGTCGGCCGGGAGTACATCGGCGAGCTTGGTGCGCTCGCGGTGCTTGGGGATGTATTTGGGTCTGCCGCCATAGGCGCAGGTGAGCTGGAATGCATTGTCGATACCGATGCAGTCGATCAGCGCTTGCAGTGAATGGGGTAACTGGCTGATGTCTATCCGGGTAAGGTCTGGTAACTCCATAAGACGCTCCTTCGTTCGGTGTAGATGCGGTAAGCGATCACCTGCGGCGTTGTGTCGAAGGTGTGACCGAATTCTCAGGTAGAGCCAAGGTGCGTCGCTAGGCGCCATATAGGCTTGGGTTTGTAGCCTCGTTGAACAGTGTTTGCAGGCAGTGATTTCCCTTCTTGTAGGACATGCCTTCAACTATTCGCTGCAGCCGGTGAATTCCCGCTGTGACACGCCATGGCTTACTTGCTGGGGCCAGTGACCCTCAGTCGCACGGATAGATGCTCAACAGGCTTGCGCTTCTCAGGTATGCCTTGGGGGTCGTGCTCATGCCTTGGGGCAGGGCGCGCCAGTCGACCAGCAGGCACAGCGCGCTGAACGCATGCTCTGCGCGTTTTCCTACAATGCGATCGGGAAAATCTCGGCGATAAAGTGCCCGGGTCTGCTTCACTGCGTGCACCTGGTCGGCCTGTGCCAGTGTTTGTCGGGCCAACTCCGGCAACAGGGTTGCCGGCACGGTGAAGTGCACCAGGGAGGCATGAGCCTGCAGGTAACCCGCTTCGCGAACGCTGTACCAGAGTTGTTGCCATTGACTAGACCCGGCGCTGGTCGCCAGTTCACTGCCTAGCATGAGCAACTGTTCGGGGGGCGTCTGGCGCGTGTCCAGCGCGTAAAGAGGTAAGGGCGTCACAGCAAGGGATGCGAACAGCAGGGATTTGTACATAGTGCCTCCGGCACGGGCGATGAGGGCCCATGCTTTCAGGCGAGTGGCACCACACTAAGCAGGAAATGCAGCGCCAGTGCGGGTGGGCGTTGTATCATTGCCGCGGCTCGTTGCGAGCCTTTTGCCCCTGATGTTGCAAGGAACTTTCAATGACACACGTGCAGCGCCTCAAATATTCACTTCTGATCATCCTGGTGGTACTGGGCCTCATGGTTGGCCTGTCCCACCTGCAAAAGCAGGGCACGATCAGTGAGCAGACCTTCCAGTTGCTGGCGATCGCCATTGCGGTGGTCGTGGTAGTCATCAACGGCATTCTGCGGCGCAAGGTCAAGCCCTGACCTGTGCGGGCCGGCCAGGCGTGGCCGGCCGTACGCTCAGCGCGGGGACGCTTGATCCAGCACGGCGCGGGCCTGGGGGTTGAGGCTGTAGCATTTGTCGCTGCCCAGGTTGATGACGCCTTCAGCGCACAGCCGCTTGAGCACTTCACGCACGCTCAGGAACGACAGCGGAATGTCCAGTTGTTCCAGTTGCGCGTGCACGCCACGCACGCCAATGCTGCGGCCATTACGGTCGGCCGCATGCAGCGCATCGATCACCTTCAAGCGGATCAGGCTGGTGCGCAAGCCAAAGGTGCGTAAAAGTTCGCGAATTTGTTCGTTACCGACACGTTCTTCGGCGAAAACGTCCTGTCCCTTGGGCGCTTTGCCGGGTACGCGTGCAGCCTGCATTGAGGGTTGCGGGTTGTACATGTGAATGCTCCTTTTCGTGGACTAACCCGAAATGTGGTTGCCTCACTTACTAGGACGAATGAGAACGGAAAATCTGCAGCCCGCTCGAGAAAAAATATCCCTGTTCCTGTTCAAGACGTTCTATCGCCTTGTAATACGTAAAATTTTCATTCAGCCATTCGTCTGATCGGGATGACCCCTGGATCCGAGGTGTGCCCGTGTTCTCAATTTCTCGTCCCATGACCAGCGCAGGGCTGGCGGCTGCGTTGGTCGCCTTAAGCACTGCCGCGCTAGCGCAGCCCGCCAGCACGGATGCCAGTGCGCAGATCCGGCGTACCAGCTACGGAGTGCCGCACATCGTGGCTAAGGATGAGCGCGGCCTTGGGTATGGCATCGGCTATGCCTACGCACAGGACAACCTGTGCCTGTTGTCTAACGAAGTGCTGACGGTCAGCGGCGAGCGATCGCGGCACTTCGGTGCCAAGGCCAAGACCGTCGAGCAACGGGACAACCTTGCCAGCGACCTGTTCTTCACCTGGCTCAATACGCCGAGCGCCGTGGAGGCATTTCTGCAGGCACAACCGGCACCGGTGCGTGACCTGCTCGATGGCTATGCACGCGGCTTCAACCGTGCCCTCGCCGAGCGCCGCAGCCAAGGCCTGCCGGCAGAGTGCGGGCAGGGAGACTGGGTGCGGCCGATCAGCAGCGAAGACTTGGTCAAGTTGACCCGTCGCCTGTTGGCTGAAGGGGGTGTTGGACAGTTCGCCGAGGCGCTGGCAGGGGCGCAGCCTCCCTCATTGACGAGCCAGCGCGAGGCCACAGGCTTTGCCACGGCGTTGGCCCGGCAGGAGCGTTTTGCCTCGGAGCGCGGCAGCAACGCGGTGGCCGTCGGTTCGCAGCGCTCGGCCAATGGCCGTGGCCTGCTGCTGGCTAACCCGCACTTTCCCTGGATGGGTGGCATGCGCTTCTACCAGATGCAACTGACCATACCGGGCCAGCTGGATGTGATGGGGGCGGCACTACCGGGTTTGCCTGTGGTGAACATCGGTTTCAACCGGCATCTGGCCTGGACACATACGGTCGACACGTCAAACCATTTCACCCTTTACCGCCTTCAGCTTGACCCGAAGGACCCGACCCGCTACTTGCTCGATGGCAAGTCACTGCCGTTGATGCGGCAGGCTGTTAGCGTTACGGTCAAGGCCGAGGATGGCACCTTGAGCCAGGTAGAACGCCAGGTCTACAGCTCGGAATTCGGGCCAGTGGTGCAATGGCCTGGGCGCCTGGATTGGGACGCGCACGCGGCCTACAGCCTGCGCGACGCCAACCTGGGCAATACGCGGGTGCTACAGCAGTGGTACCGCATCAACCGCGCCGACAGCTTGGACGCGTTGAAGGGCTCGGTGCAGCAGTTGCAGGGCATTCCCTGGGTTAACACGCTTGCTGTCGATGAGGGGGGCGGGGCGCTGTACCTGAACCAGTCGGTGGTGCCGTACGTCGACCAGCAACTGCTGAGTGAGTGCGGCAACCCCAAGGCGCAAGGGCGCATGGTGGTGCTCGATGGTTCGCGCAGTGCCTGCCAGTGGAAGGTCGACGCGCAGGCCGCGCAGCCCGGCATCTTCCCCGCACGATTGCTGCCGAGCCTCGAGCGCAAGGACTTCGTGCAGAACTCCAACGACCCTGCCTGGATGGCCAACCCGGCTCAGCCGTTGACCGGGTTTTCGCCGCTGGTCAGCCGCGATGACCAGCCGCTCGGCATGCGTGGGCGTTTTGCCCTGCAGCGCCTGCAAGGCACGGCCAAGCTGGGTGTAGACGACCTGCAGCGCATGGTGATGGATGATGAGGTCTACCTCGCGAGCCTGCTGCTGCCGGACCTGCTGGCGTGGTGCAAGGGTGCCGAGGCAGATGTGCAGCCTGTCTGTGTCAGCCTGGTCGCCTGGAATGGCAAGGCAGACCTGGACAGCGGCGTTGGCCTGGTGCATTTCGAAAACATGCTTGAGGCCCTGGTGGCTCACCCTGAAAGCTGGCGGGTGGCGTTCAACCCGGCCGACCCACAGCATACGCCGCGTGGCCTGGCGGTCGAGCAGGCGGCAGTGCGCAAGCTGCTGCACCAGGCGGCGCTGGCGTCCCAGCAACAAGTGGCCAAAAGCGGGGTAGGGGGCGACAGCCGTTGGGGGCAGGTGCAGCAGGCTATCGATGGTACGCCGGTGCCTGGCGGGCCGCAGGGGCTTGGGGTGTACAACGCGATCCACAGTGTGCCGCATGGGCCGGGCAAGCGCCTGGTGGTCAGTGGTACCAGCTACCTGCAACTGGTCAGCTTTACCGAACAAGGGCCGCAGGCGCGCGGATTGCTGGCGTTTTCACAGTCAAGCGAGGCGGGCTCGGCGCATGCGCATGACCAGACCAAGGCGTTCTCGGCCAAGCAGTTGGCAGTGATTCCGTTTACCGAGGCGCAGATAAAGGCAGATCCTGAGTATCGCGAGACAGTGATCAGCGAAGGGGATAGATAAGTGAATCTGGGGCTGCAAAGCGGCCCCAAATTTCCGGGTAGTCAGGAAAACTCGAACGGCGTTAACTGAAAGCCCTGTTCATCGACCTGCAGGGTCCAGCCCCGGCGGTCCCAGTCCCCCAGCACAATGCGCCGTGCCGGTTGCCCGTCCACCACCAGCTTGTGAATCGCCGGCCGGTGGGTGTGACCGTGAACCAGTGTCCTCACTCCGTGCGCCGCCATCACCTTGGGCACTTCCTCTGGCGTGACGTCGACGATTTCGGTGGCCTTCATGCGCGTTTGCGTGCGGCTTTCACTGCGTAGCTTGCGCGCCAGCTTGTGCCGCGTGGACAGCGGCAGGTGCCGCAGAATCCAAAGGCTCAACGGGTTGCGCAGGTAACGACGCAGCTTCATGTAGGCCACGTCCCGCGTGCACAGCGTGTCACCATGCATCAGCAGCACCTGCTCACCGCCCAGTTCGACAACGCTCGGGTCGGCCAGCAAGGTGCAGCCTGCGGCATCGCAAAAGTCCTGACCAATCAGGAAATCACGGTTGCCATGCATCAGGTAGACCGCCGTACCGCTGTCGCTCAACTGGCGCATGGCCTGGCAGATCGACTGCTGGAACGGCGTCATGGCATCGTCACCGATCCACGCTTCGAAGAAGTCGCCCAGGATGTACAGCGCTTTGGCATGCCGCGCACGGCCATCGAGCAGATCAAGAAACGCCCGGGTGATATCCGGGCGTTCTTCTTGCAGGTGCAGATCGGAGATCAGCAGTATCACCCAATGATCTCGGCTTTCTCGATGATCACGTCTTCTTTCGGTACGTCCTGGTGGCCCGCTTTCGAACCGGTGGCGACTTTTTCGATGGCGTCGACGATTTCACGGCCTTCGATCACTTCGCCGAATACCGCGTAGCCCCAACCCTGCACGTTCTTGCCGCTGTGGTTGAGGAAGTCGTTGTTGGAGGCGTTGATGAAGAACTGCGCCGAGGCCGAGTGCGGCTCCATGGTGCGGGCCATGGCGATGGTGTACTTGTCGTTCTTCAGGCCGTTGTCGGCTTCATTCTGGATGCTGGCACGCTTGTCACGCTTTTCGTTCATGCCTGGCTCGAAACCGCCGCCCTGGATCATGAAGCCCTTGATCACACGGTGGAACACGGTGTTCGAGTAGTGACCGGCTTCAACGTATGCCAGGAAGTTGGCAACGGTCAGCGGGGCTTTTTCGGCGTTCAGTTGCAGGACGATGTCGCCGTGGTTGGTGCTCAGTTTGACTTTGGACATGCTGAAATTCGCTCTTTCAAGGCATTAAGGAATTAGGGTGCGCAGTGCGCGGGTTATCACCTGACGCAGTATCAGGCGATCGCGACACAATGGCGCGCACAGGCCATTTTGCCAGCCTGCGGCAAAAAGCCGTGATAAATCACGCCAGTTTGTCCGAGCCCGGCTGTCAGCAGCTTGACTGCTTCGGCTATGATAGGCCCTTTGATTCAATCGGCCTACCCAGGCCGGACACGTGCATTCAAGGATCCTATGAGCAAGCCCACTGCCGACAACGCGCCCAACGCCGCTGCCAAAGGCGCCCCCGCTGTCCCTGCGAACTTCCTGCGGCCGATCATCCAGGCCGACCTGGACTCGGGCAAGCACAGCAGCATCGTCACCCGCTTCCCGCCGGAGCCCAACGGTTACCTGCACATTGGTCACGCCAAGTCGATCTGCGTGAACTTTGGCCTGGCCAAGGAATTCGGTGGCGTCTGCCACCTGCGTTTCGACGATACCAACCCGGCCAAGGAAGACCAGGAATACATCGACGCCATCCAGAGCGACGTCAAGTGGCTGGGCTTCGACTGGGCCGGCGATGTGCGCTATGCCTCCAACTACTTCGACCAGTTGCACGATTGGGCGGTCGAGCTGATCAAGCGTGGCAAGGCCTATGTCTGCGACCTGACCCCTGATCAGGCCAAGGAATACCGCGGCAACCTCAAGGAGCCTGGCAAGAACAGCCCGTTCCGCGAGCGCAGCGTCGAAGAAAACCTCGACCTGTTCGCACGCATGAAGGCCGGCGAGTTCAAGGACGGCGAGCGCGTGCTGCGGGCCAAGATCGACATGGCGTCGCCGAACATGAACCTGCGCGACCCGATTCTTTACCGCATCCGTCATGCCCACCACCACCAGACCGGTGACAAGTGGTGCATCTACCCGAACTACGACTTCACCCACGGCCAGTCGGATGCCATCGAGGGCATTACCCACTCGATCTGCACCCTGGAGTTCGAAGGCCACCGTCCGCTGTACGACTGGTTCCTCGACAACCTGCCGGTGCCGGCGCACCCACATCAGTACGAGTTCAGCCGCCTGAACCTGAACTACACCATCACCTCCAAGCGCAAGCTCAAGCAGCTGGTCGACGAGAAACATGTCGACGCTTGGGATGACCCGCGCATGTCGACCCTGTCCGGCTTCCGCCGCCGCGGTTACACGCCGGCGTCGATCCGCAATTTCTGCGAGATGATCGGTACCAACCGTTCCGACGGCGTGGTCGATATGTCGATGCTTGAGTTCAGCATCCGTGACGACCTCGACCGCAGCGCGCCACGTGCCATGTGCGTACTGCGCCCGCTGAAAGTGGTCATCACCAACTACCCGGAAGGCCAGGTCGAGCAGCTCGAACTGCCGCGCCACCCGAAGGAAGACATGGGGGTACGTGTACTGCCGTTCGCCCGCGAGCTGTACATCGACCGCGACGACTTCATGGAAGAACCGCCAAAGGGCTACAAGCGCCTGGAACCGGCCGGTGAGGTGCGCCTGCGTGGCAGCTACGTGATCCGCGCTGATGAAGCCATCAAGGATGCTGACGGCAACATCGTCGAACTGCGTTGCTCGTACGACCCGGACACCCTGGGCAAAAACCCGGAAGGCCGCAAGGTCAAGGGCGTGATCCACTGGGTGCCGGCCGTAGGCAGCGTCGAGTGTGAAGTGCGCCTGTACGACCGCCTGTTCCGCTCGCCAAACCCGGAAAAGACCGAGGACGGCGGCAGCTTCCTGGACAACATCAACCCGGATTCGCTGCAAGTGCTGACCGGCTGCCGCGCCGAACCGTCGCTGGGCCAGGCACAGCCTGAAGACCGCTTCCAGTTCGAGCGCGAAGGCTACTTCTGCGCCGACCTCAAGGACAGCCAGCCGGGTCGCCCGGTGTTCAACCGCACTGTCACCCTGCGTGACTCCTGGGGCAGCTAAGGAACCGTCGTGCTTAACATCTACAACACGCTGAGCAAAACCAAGGAAGCCTTCAAGCCGCTGGATGGCAACAAGGTGCGCATGTACGTGTGCGGCATGACCGTGTACGACTACTGCCACCTTGGCCACGGCCGCAGCATGGTGGCCTTCGACCTGGTCACCCGTTGGCTGCGCAAGAGCGGCTACGAGCTGACCTATGTGCGCAACATCACCGACATCGACGACAAGATCATCAACCGGGCCAACGAGAACGGCGAAACCTTCGACGCGCTGACCGCCCGCATGATCGACGCGATGCACGAAGACGAGCGCCGCCTCAACATCCTGCCGCCGGACCAAGAACCACGTGCCACCGATCACATCGCGGGCATGCACGCCATGATCCAGACGCTGATCGACAAGGGCTACGCCTATGCGCCGGGTAACGGCGACGTGTACTACCGGGTAGGCAAGTTCGTCGGCTACGGCAAGCTGTCGCGCAAGAAGATCGAAGACCTGCGCATCGGTGCCCGCATCGAGGTCGACGAGGCCAAGCAAGACCCGCTGGACTTCGTGCTGTGGAAGGGCGTCAAGCCGGGCGAGCCGAGCTGGGAATCGCCGTGGGGCCCGGGCCGTCCGGGCTGGCACATCGAGTGCTCGGTGATGTCCACCTGCTGCCTGGGCGAGAGCTTCGACATTCACGGTGGCGGTAGCGACCTGGAGTTCCCGCACCACGAGAACGAGATCGCCCAGAGCGAAGCGGCCACCGGCAAGCAGTACGCCAATGCCTGGATGCACTGCGGCATGATCCGTATCAACGGCGAGAAGATGTCCAAGTCGTTGAACAACTTCTTCACCATCCGTGACGTGCTCGAGAAGTACCACCCGGAGGTAGTGCGCTACCTGCTGGTGGCCAGCCACTACCGCAGTGCCATCAACTACTCCGAAGACAGCCTGCGCGATGCAAAAGGCGCGTTGGAGCGCTTCTACCACGCCCTGCGCGGCTTGCCACGGGTGGCGGCCAAGGGGGGCGAGGCGTTTGTCGAGCGCTTCAGCATGGCGATGAACGACGACTTCGGCACCCCCGAAGCCTGCGCCGTGCTGTTTGACTTGGTGCGCGAGATCAATCGCCTGCGCGACAGCGATCTCGACGCGGCAGCGGGCCTTGCTGGCCGCCTGCGTGAGCTTGGTGATGTGTTGGGTGTGCTGCAGCTGGAGGCCGACGACTTCCTGCGTGCAGGCGCAGAAGGCAAGGTCGATGCGGCTGAAGTGGAAGCGTTGATCCAGGCGCGCCTGCAGGCGCGTGCAGACAAGAACTGGGCGGAATCCGACCGTGTTCGTGACCAGCTGACCGCCATGGGCGTGGTGCTGGAAGACGGCAAGGGCGGGACTACCTGGCGCTTGGCCGACTGATCAATGGCGCGAGGGGCTGCCACGCAGCCCTTTCGCGACACGCCACTAAACAGCAGGCAGCGGTTTTCTCCCCAGCACCGCTCGCCCTTTTTTCATGCCGACCGCCAGCGCTGACAAGATCAGGGCAATACACAGCCACTCCCAGCCGCTAGGCACCTCATCCACGATCAAGGCTGAGCTGACGATGCCGAATACCGGAATCAGCAGCGACAGCGGCGCTACCGTGGACACCGGGTATTCGCGCAACAGGTAATTCCATCCCCAATAGCAGAAGTGCGTCGCGGCATACACCTGGAAGACCAGGGAAAAGACCACGGTGGCATTCGTCTGCGCTGCCAGTGCCACGAACGGGGTTGCGCCATGCAGCCACCACGTGAGCGACAGCAAGGGTATTGGCGCAAATAGGCTGGCCCATACCACGAAGGCAAAGATCTCCTTCACCTTTGACAGCTTGATGATGACGTTGCCGATGCTTCAGGCCAGTGCGCTGATCAAGACCAGCAGCAACCCTGTTGTCGTGGTTTTGCCCGGGCTTGCTGCGAGGATGCCAACCAAGCCGGTCGCCGCTAGCACGATGCCGACCAGTTGCGGGCCGGTCAGGGGCTCGCGAAACAGCAGGCAGCCCCACGCCAGGGTAAAGAATGCACTGAACTGAATCAGTAGCGAGGCGCTGCCTGGTGGCACACCCATGGCGATGCCGAGATTGATCAGTGCCCACATGGCTACGCCGAAGATCAGGCCATAGGCACCTAACCAGCGGACGGCAACCTTGGGGCGCTTGACGAAAAACACCCACGGCAATGCACACAGCGCGAAGCGTAAGCCGGTGAGCAGCAGTGGGTCGACGTGGGCCAAGCCCAGTTTGGTGATCGGGAAGTTGACGCCCCATAGGGCTGTGACCAGGACGGCAAGGGTCAGGTGTTTTCTGTGCATGGTTTGGCAATCTTTTGGGGTCGCGGCAGTGCGCCTTGACGCTTCAGTCACTATGCCGCGGTAACGGTTTGGCCCGCTTTCAATTCAAGGTCGAATCTAATTAAAATCAGGCCATGACCTACGTTGAAGATACGCTGTACGACGACACGCCTTGTGATGTGGTGGTGGCGAGAAAGGCCTTTGCGGATGGCGAACTGTTCCCGATGCATCGCCATGGTCGAGGCCAGTTCGCCTTTGCCGCTTGCGGCGTGATCACGGTTGCAACCGAATCAGGTAATTGGGCCGTGCCGCCCTTGCGGGCCATCTGGGTGCCTGCACAAGTGGCCCATGCCATGCAGATGCGCGGCCCGGTGACCATGCTCAATGCCTATATTTGCCCGCAGGCCGCCGAGCGGGTTGGGTTGCCTGGGCATTGCCAGGTGTTTGCGGTTTCCCCTTTGGTGCAGCAGCTGCTTGAAAAGGCGATCGAAGTGCCTGCGCAGTACCCCCTGCAGGGGCGTGATGCCTGCTTGATAGGCTTGCTGCTGCATGAGATTTCCGACATGCCGGCGCTGTCGCTGAATGCGCCGATCCCCGAGGAACCGCGCCTTGCGCGGGCATGCAGAGCGTTTCTGGCGGCGCCTTCGCTGCAAACAGGCATCGATGGCATGGCGGACTGGGCCTGCATGAGCCGGCGCACGTTCACGCGCCAGTTTCGCGTGTACACCGGGATCAGCTTCATTGAATGGCGTCAGCAGGCATGCTTGCTGGACGCCGTGGTTCGGCTTGGCAAAGGAGAGCCGGTCACCCGCGTCGCGCTGGCGCTTGGCTACAGCAGCCCGAGCGCCTTTGCGACCGTGTTCAAGCGCTTGCTAGGCGAGGCGCCCAGCCGCTACTTCGATGCCCCCGTCAATGGGCAATGAAGTACCAGCCTGGCGCCGCCCAGTTCGCTGGCGCCTACCTCCAGCCCAAACCCATGAAGGTCGACGATCGCGGCAACGATCGACAGACCCAGCCCGAAGCCTGGGTGCCGGTGACCTTCCTCGCTGCGATAGAACCGCTTCAGTACCGCCGTACGTTCCTCTTCAGGAATCCCCGGGCCGCTGTCCTCGATGGCGATGTGCAGGCCTTGGTCGTCCTGCGTCGCCAGCACGCGCACGCGGCCACCCTCTGGGGTGAACTTGATAGCGTTGCCCACCAGATTGGCCAATGCCTCGAACAGCAGTTCGCGGTCACCGTGCAGCGCCGGTAGCTGCGCGGGCTGCTCAAGCTCCAGGCGAATGCCGCCATCCTCGGCCAGCGGCAGGTAGAAGTCGTGCAGCTCTACCAGCAGATCATGCGGGTCGAGTTGTACAAAACCTGCACGCCGCTGACGGTCCTCCAGTTCACTGATGCGCAATAAGCCGCGAAAACGCGCCATCAAGGTATCGGTTTCGCCAATCGCCTGGTCCAGCGCCTCGGCCTGCGCCGAGTCTGCGGCACTCTGCTGGCGGATTCGGTACAGCTGCGCGCGCAGGCGGGTCAGCGGCGTGCGCAGGTCGTGGGCAATGTTGTCGCACACCCCCTTGACCTCGTGCATCAACCGCTCGATGCGGTCGAGCATGGCATTGACGATGGCGGCAAGCATGTCCAGCTCATCGCGACGGGCTGACAGCGGTAGCCGGTGGGTGAGGTCGCCGGCGACAATCAGCTCGGCCTGGGCCTGAATCGCGCGGATGCGCTTGAGCGGCCTGCGGCGCAGCAGGTACCAGCCGGCAAACCCGGGGATCAAGGTCAGGGAAATACCCCAGAGCAGGGCATGCAGGATGATCCGCGTGACCACGAACAACGAGCCATTGTCCCGTACCAGCACCAGCCAACGGCCATCCTGCACTTTGATGGCCACGGCGTCGCAGCTGTCGCGTGGCATGTGCGGGTCATCGGCGTCCAGGCAGCGTTTGAGCTCATGCACCTTGCCGTCCAAGCCTAGCTCTGAAGGCAGCGTGCGCAGGCGGCCGCCAAGCGGGTTGAGCTGGGCATCGAACAGGCCGTAGGCATCGAAGCTGCGTTCTTCGAAGGCCTGGCTGGCAATCAAGGCGTCGTCCAGTTGCTTGCCGCTCATGTGTGCGAACAGGTGCTGGCGCTGCAGCATGGAATGGCGGGTCAGTTTGTTCAGGTAGCTGGAGACCTCGAAGTACAGCACCCCCATCAGGATGCTGCTCCAGGCCACGAACAGAAAGCTGTACAGCGCCAGCAAGCGGCTGGTTGACGAGCTCCAGCCCTTAGACGGGTTCAGCAATGGCATAGCCGGAGCCCCGTACCGTACGGATCAGCGGCGATTGGCCGGGCGAGTCGATCTTCTTGCGCAAGCGGCCGATGTGGACGTCGATGAGGTTGGTGCCCGGGTCGAAGTGATAGCCCCAGACTTCTTCGAAGATCATCATCCGCGTGATCACCTGGCCGCTGTGGCGCATCAGGTATTCGAGCAGTTTGTACTCGGTCGGCAGCAGGTTGAGGGTGTGCTCGCCGCGGCGTGCTTCGTGGCTGATCAGGTCCAGTTGCAGGTCGGCGACTTGCAGGCGGGTCTGGGTCATCGGCACGCTGTTGCGGCGCAGCAGCACCTCGACACGGGCGGCCATTTCGTCCGAGGCGAACGGCTTGGTCAAGTAGTCATCCCCCCCGGCACGCAGGCCACGCACGCGTTCGTCAACGTCGGACAGGGCGCTGATCATCAGGATCGGCGTGGCGATTTTCAGGTTGCGCAAGGTCGTGACGATGGTCAGGCCATCGACTTCGGGCAGCATACGGTCCAGGGTAATCAGGTCGTAGCCACCGGCAATCGCCTTGGCCAGGCCTTCCCGGCCATTGTCGGCCCAATCCACGTCCAGGCCGTGGCTGGAGAGTTCGGCGACGATTTCCTGGCCGGTGACGGCGTCGTCTTCGATGGTCAGTACGCGTGGCATGCTGGTTCCTGGGCGGCGAATAGAGGCTTGATTGTGCCAAAGAATAGACAAACGGCGATTTAAGAAAAATTCATCTGGCGCTTCGGGCCCGATCAAACAGCCAAAAAAAAGGGCATGCCATCATCTGGCATGCCCTTTTTTCAGGCTTGCAAAGCGCCTCAGGCGACCTTGACGATCCAGCCTGCCGGTGCTTCGACGTCACCGCTCTGGATGCCGGTCAGCTCGTTGTAGAGCTTTTGGGTTACCGGGCCGACTTTTTCCAGGTCATGGAAGACGTGCAGCTTGCCGTTGTACTCGATGCCACCGATCGGGGTGATTACTGCAGCGGTACCGCAAGCGCCTGCTTCGATGAAGCGGTCGAGGTTGTTGATCTCGACATCGCCTTCGATCACTTTCAGGCCCAGGCGCGAGGACGCCAGTTCCATCAGCGACAGGCGGGTGATGCCTGGCAGCACGGAGGCCGATTTCGGAGTCACGAACTCGTTGTTGGCGGTGATGCCGAAGAAGTTGGCCGAACCGACTTCCTCGATCTTGGTGTGAGTCAGCGGATCGAGGTAGATGGCGTCGGCGAAGTTGGCCTTCTTGGCTTCAGCGCCCGGCTGCAGGCTGGCGGCATAGTTGCCACCGACCTTGGCCGCGCCGGTACCTTGCGGGGCGGCACGGTCGAAGCTGGAGATCTGGAAGTTGTGCGGCTTCATACCGCCTTTGAAGTACGAGCCAACCGGGATGGCGAAGACCGAGAAAATGAACTCGGGGGCGGTGCGCACGCCGATGTTGTCACCGGTGCCGATCACGAACGGGCGCAGGTACAGGGCGCCTTTGCCATGGGGCGGCACGAAACGCTCGTTGGCCTTGACCACTTGCTTGCACGCCTCGATGAACACATCGGTCGGCACGTGTGGCATCAGCAGGCGGGCGCAGCTGCGCTGCATGCGTGCGGCGTTCTGGTCCGGGCGGAACAGGTTGATCGAGCCGTCCTTGCAACGGTAGGCCTTCAGGCCCTCGAAGCACTGTTGGCCGTAGTGCAGGGCAGTGGAGCCTTCACTGATGTGCAGTACGTTGTCTTCGGTCAGGGTGCCCTTGTCCCACTCGCCATTGCGCCATACGGACAGGTAGCGTTTATCGGTCTTGATGTAGTCGAAACCCAGCTTGTCCCAGTTAATGCTCTCGTTACTCATGACACCCTCGATTGTCTTGCAGATGCCCGATCGCTCGGGCTGCTGTTATATGCGCACCACGCCACGATAATACATCCGTCGCGGATCGGGAACGGCCAGTCACGAAACAGCATGCGATTGGGTGGGGGGAGGGAGGTGTAGGCCTTGGGTGTGCGTCTGGGCTATCAGGTGCATGCCTTGGGTTTTGCAGCGCCTATGAGAT